>JAJYDB010000053.1 GCA_021777845.1 Planctomycetota bacterium | reverse complement strand
CCCCGGCATCGAGAGCGCGGCGCCGGAGCGCACGCTCACGAGCAGCGGGTTCGAGGGGTCGCCGAGCTTCTCGCCGAAGTCGGCTTCCATCACCTTGATGGCGGCCTCAACTTGCGGCAGGAGGGCCGCGGGGAGCTGTCGGCCTTGCTCGTAATAGGATGCGCAGACTTCGGTCGTGATCGTGAAGCCGGGCGGGACGGGGATTCCGATCAGGCTCATCTCGGCGAGATTCGCCCCCTTGCCGCCGAGCAGGTCCTTCATATCGGACTTGCCTTCGGCCTTGCCGCCGCCAAACGAGTAGACGTATTTCAGAGACTCTGACATCGGTCGCGCGCACTCCTGGGGAACGAACGAGGAATCGACTCGGCTACGCGCGGGGGGAGCAGGCCGGACGGGCCCGTCGAGACGAGCGGGGACGATTCCGAAACGAGCAGCCGTTTTGACCGGCATTGCGGAAGTACAGACACTAGCGGGCCGGATCGGGGCTCGTCAAGAGGGGAGCGGCCGCGCGTGGAGTGGGGAGGTCGCGCGCGAAATCCGCGGTTGCGGGCGGTAAAACGGCCGAGGCGTCTGAAATGCTTGACTTTCCTCGGAAGCGTCTTCTACGATACGGTCCGAGCTTCAAGCAGGCGAGCGCGTCGGGATGCGGAGCGCGGTCGATCGGGCCCGATTCGCGTCCCGTCTTCGTTGGCGTCGCGCGCCGATTGCATTGATGCGCCGGTCGCGCCCGAGCCCGCGTTGCCGAAGCGGCGACAGGCGACCGTTTTGTTCGGAAGCCGGTATGCCTTTGCGAATCGCCCCGAGAGTCCGACGGTTTTGGGAGTCTGGTTGATGCGGATTGCCTTGGATGCGATGGGAGGCGACCACGCCCCCGCCCCGATCGTCGCCGGAGCCATTGAGGCTGCGCGCACGCATGAGCATCTGCACGTCGTGCTCGTCGGCGACCGCGAGCGGATCGAGCACGAGTTGTCGAAGGACGCCGAGGCGCCGCGCGACCGAATGCCGATCGAGCACGCGTCGCAGACGATCGGCATGGACGAGAAGCCGGTCGAAGCGCTCCGCAAGAAGCGCGACAACTCGATCTCCAGGTGCTGGAATCTCATGGCGACCGGCGAGGTGAAGGCGGTCGTTTCGGCGGGGAACACCGGCGCGATGGTGGCGTCGGCGTTGTTCAACGCGAAAATGTTTCTGCCCGGAGTGCGCCGGCCGGGGATCGCCGCGATTTTCCCGTCGCATCAAGGGCCGATCGTGATTTGCGACGTCGGCGCGAACATGGCGCCGAAGCCCGAGGATCTCTATCAATACGGGGTCATGGGCGCGATTTACGCCGAGACGATTCTGGGCATCCCGGAGCCGAAGATCGGCTTGTTGAACGTCGGCGCCGAGGAAGACAAGGGGAACGACCTGACCAAGGCGACGCGGGCGTTGTTCTTGAACAGTCCGATGGCGTCTCGGTTCGTGGGGAACGTCGAGGGGCGTGACATCTACGAAGGGAACGCGCGGGTCGTCGTCTGCGAGGGTTTTGTCGGCAACGTGCTTTTAAAGGCGGGCGAGGGCGCGGTTGAATTCTTGTTCTCCGAGCTGAAGCAGGAGATGAGCAACCTGCTGCCGATGCTGGGGTCGACGGGGGGTGCGGTGGCGGCGGGCTTGAAGGATTTGAAAGCGCGTTACGAGTATCAGGAATTTGGCGGCGGGCCGTTGCTGGGGATTCGCGGCGCCTGCATTATCTCGCACGGGTCGTCGCGCGAGCGGGCGATCAAGAATGCGTTGCGGGTGGCCTCGGTGATGGCCGACGACAAGCTTGGCGCGCGAATCACGGAGCAGCTTGCGGCGGGCCCGGGGGTCGCGACGACTGAAGCGTGAGCCGCTCGCGGCGGCGTTTCTTTTTGGGGGGACGACGCCTGCGCGGGCGGGTCGGTCGGCCGGGCGGGGATGAAGGTCGAGGCGGAGGCGATTCGATCGATGGGCAAAGCGGCGTTTTTGTTTCCTGGGCAGGGCGCGCAGTTCGTCGGGATGGGGCGCGAGCTCGACCGCGACCTCCCCGCGGCGCGCGCGTTGTTCGATCGCGCGAACGAGATTCTCGGCTTTGACCTCCGCGAGGTCTGTTTCAACGGCCCGGCGGAGCGTCTCGAGGCGACCGACGTCAGCCAGCCCGCGATTTTCGTCGCGAGTCTGGCGGCGCTCGAGGATTTGAAGGCGACGAAGCCCGATGTGGTCGCGTCGTGCGCGGGGGCGGCGGGGCTGAGTCTCGGCGAATACACGGCGCTGGTGTTCGCCGGTGCGCTCGACTTCGAGGCCGGCCTGCGCGTGGTTCGCGAGCGCGGGCGGTTGATGCAGGCGGCGGCGGTCGCGACGCCGAGCGGCATGGCGAGCGTGCTCGGACTTGATGAAGAGAAGGTCGACGAACTCTGCGTGCGGGTCGCGCCGTTCGGACGGCTCTGGAAGTCGAATTTCCTCGGGCCGGGCAACATCGTCGTCTCGGGAGACAAGTCCGCGATCGAGCATCTGGAGCCGGCCGCGAGCGACTTGGGCGCGAGTCGCGTGATTCCGCTCGCCGTCGCCGGCGCGTTCCACACCGACCTGATGAAGCCCGCCGACGCGCGTTTGGCCGAGGTTCTCGCCGCGACGCAATTGTCGACGCCGAGGCTGCCGGTGTATTCCAACGTCGACGCGCGTCCGCACGACGCCGACGCCGACGCGACCCGCGCTCGGCTCGCGCGGCAGGTGACCTCGGGCGTGCGCTGGGAGCAGTCGATGCGCGCGATGATCGCCGACGGCTACGACGCCTTTTATGAAATCGGACCCGGACGCGTGTTGACGGGGCTGTTGAAGCGGATCGACCGCAAAATGCCCTGCGAGAGCGTGGCGGCGCGTTGATCGAAGGTCGCCTCGGCGACATTTGAGGTTGAACTTGCCCGAGATCACGACCGACGACGCGTCCGCCGCGGCCGAGCACGCGATGCCTGCCGAATTCGGCACGGCCACCGGCGTGTTCGTCGTCGTTTCGAGCATGGTCGGCGTCGGTATTCTGACGACTTCGGGCTACACCGTCCTCGGGACCGGCAGCAACTTCGCGATGATCATGCTGTGGGCGCTCGGCGGGGTCGTCGCGCTCTGCGGCGCGCTCACGATCGCCGAACTCGCGGCCGCGCTGCCGAAGTCGGGCGGCGACTATGTTTATCTGCATGAGGCGTTCGGACCGCTGCCCGCGTTTTTGTCGGGCTGGGTGTCGTTTCTGCTGGGATTCGCGGGGCCGATCGCGGTCGCGTCGCTGACGGCTTCGGAATACTTCTTGAAGGCGACCGGCGCGGCGACGGGCGGGGGCGTCGTCACCCCCGCGCGGCTCGCGACGATCCTCGTCCTGGTCTTCGGCGTGATCCACACGCGGCCGAGGTCCGGGACGGTGCGCGTGCAGGCGGCCGTCACGATGATCAAGCTGGGGTTTTTGATCGCGTTCGCGGTCGGAGGGATCGTGCTCGGCGCGCCGCGTTACGAGAATTTGCTCGACCCGCCCGCGCTCGAGCCGAAACTCGTCCCGACGATGCTGCTGTCGCTCGTTTACATCTCGTACGGCTACACCGGCTGGAATGCGGCGTCGTACATCGCGGGCGAGATCCGCGACCCCGGCCGGCGGCTGCCAAGGGCGATTCTCATCGGCACGGGGCTCGTGACCGCTCTGTATTTGGCCCTCAACACGGCGTACGCGCTGGCGCTGTCGGCGGCGGACATCGCGAAGATCGCGCAACGGCCGGGGCCTGATCCGCTGGCGTCCTTCGCGCGCGACGCCGCCGAGGTCCTCTTTGGGACGCGGGTCGCGGGCATCTTCGGCGTGATGATCGGCCTGATCCTACTCTCGACGGTAAGCGCCTACGTGCTGACCGGGCCTCGCGTTTTGCACGCGATGGCGGTCGCGGGACACTTTCCGCGCTTCGCCGCGCGACTCTCGAAGCGCTCGAAAACGCCGGCCCTCGCCACCTGGCTCCAGGTCGGTTGGTCGATCTTTCTCGTGCACGCGGTGGGCAAGATCGACGACATCCTGAAATACGCGAGCGTCGGCCTCGCGCTCTTTTCGATGCTCGCGATCGCGTCGATCTTCGCGCTCCGCGTCCGCCGGCCCGACCTTGTCCGGCCGTTCAGGACCCCTGGATATCCTTGGACCCCCGCGTTCTATCTGCTCGTCACCGGGGCCTTGACGTGCGAAGCCTTTTTGAGCCAGTCGTCGAAGACGCCGTCGTTGTACGCGCTCGCCAGCATCCTCCTGGGCGTCCCGTTTTACTACCTGCTGTTCCGAGGTCGACGACCCGTCGCGACGACATCGACGCCGACTCCCCACGACGACGGCGCTTGAAGCTCCGGCCCGCCGTTCCTACACTGGAACAGGGCCGTGATTCGAGTGACTCTTCCTTAATACTCTACGACAGAATCGCCACACGCATGACCGCACCGACCGACCAGGCATCGACACCCGCCTTCGACCCGCGATCCGCCGAGTTGCCGCCGCCGCTTGCCGACCTGCCGCCGGTCGAGCCGCCTTCGGCCGGCTTCATCGTGCAACTGTTCCTGATCCCGGCGGTCGTCGTCGCGGTCGTGATCATTGTTTGGCTGCTCTTCGGCAAACTTGCCGGCGGCGAACGCGACCCGCTCGACTACATCCGCCTCCTGCGGTCGCCCGAGGCGAATTTTCAGGCTGCGCTCGAATTCGCGAGCCTAATCCGCAACGACTCGAAGCTCGCGACCGACCCCAAGCTGCTCGGCGAACTCGTCGACCTGCTCGGCACCGACCTCAAGAGCGATACGAACGACCAGTTGAAGCAGTTCTTGACCGCGGCCGTCGGCGAATTTCAGACGCTCGACGCCCGGACCGCCACCGGAGCCGAAGTCGACCCCGTCGCGGTTCTCGACGAAGCTCTCGCCGCGAAACAGCCGCTCGAAGTCCGCAAAGCCGCCGCGATCAGCCTCGCGAAGCACGAAGCCCGTCTGAAGGGTAAGCTCGAGAAGCCCGAGGCGGTCCGCGCGCTCGCTGAAGCGGCGACCGACGACGATGCGCAACTCCGTCAAGTCGCGGTTTTTGCGCTCGGATTCGACGACTCGGCGGCGGCGTCGCGGGCGCTGGTCGAAAAACTGAACGACCCCGAGCCGTTCGTGCGTTACAACGCCGCGCTCGCGCTTGGACGTCGCGGCGACCCGGCTTCGCTCGGCCTGATGCGCGAAATGCTCACTCCCGCGGACCTCGACAAGGCGATCAAGCTGCCCGACTCCGAGAAGTCGAACAAGATCGAGGAGGTCCAGCTCGAGGCGCTGCACTCGCTTGAAACGGCGCTCGACGCCGGCAAGGCCGACTTCGTCGCGAAGTTCCGCGCCGAGGTGACCTCGCTGTCGAAGTCGGGGCTGGTCAGCGTCCGCTCGCGCGCCGGCGCCCTCGAGCAACGGCTCGACCCGAAACTCTAACGACAAGGCGCAGCCGCGCCCGCAAACTCGTCGTAACCGGTCCGATCGTTGCGGTTGAAGCGGCGCGAGGCCGCTCCATCGGTACTTTTCCCGCGGAACTTGGGGCAAAACTTGCAATTTCCGCTTTAACCCAGCTTGCCCATGTTATAATCCACTTGCCGGACTCATTCGAGGTGCGCGCCTATTTCGCGCCGGAGTCGCGGCGTCGCGACGATTGATGAACATCGATGCAATCGCCCGGTATCGCTTGACGAGGAATTCGAGCTTCGCCGCGAGCGGGCTTGTTTTGAGTCGCCGACCGGGACATTCGCAACTTGACGGGGAGAACGCCATGTTGTTGACGAGAGGGCTGCCGCGCGGCATGGCGGCCGCCGTATGCATTTTGGTCGGGACGGCCGCGCCCGCGTGGGCGACTTACGGCGGGGGCGTCTGCCACCGTCGCGCGCCTGCGGCGGTGATCGAGACGCAATGCGCCGTCGCGACGCTCGAACCGCGTATCGAAACCGTGATGACGACGGTTTACGAAACCGTGTACGAACTCCAACCGACCACGGTGATGGAGACGCGCTACCGGAGCGCCTACAAATCCGAAAACTACACCGTTCTGAAGCCGGTGTACGAAACGACGCAGGTCGAGCGTCGTTACAACGTGATGAAGCCGGTCTACCAGACGGTGAATCACGAGCGCAAGTACACCGTGATGAAGCCCGTGTACCAGACGCAAAAGATGGAGCGTCGCTACACGGTGATGCGTCCGGTATACAAGACCGAGATGCTCCAGCGCAAATACAACGTGATGAAGCCTGTGTACCAGACGCAAAGAATGGAGCGTCGTTACACGGTGATGCGTCCGGTGTACAAGACCGAGATGCTCCAGCGCAAATACACGGTATCGAAGCCTGTGTACCAGACGCAAAGAATGGAGCGTCGTTACACGGTGATGCGTCCGGTGTACAAGACCGACATGGTCCAGCGTAAGTACACCGTGATGAAGCCGGTGTATCAGACGAGCATGGTCGAGCAAAACTACACTGTGTGCAAACCGGTGACGACGACGCGCCAAGTTGCCGTCGAATGCGGCCGTTACGAGCGCGTCTGCGAAACGATTCCGGGTCCGATTTACGAGCGTCGGGTGCGCGTGCCGGTCGATCCGTGCTCGTGCGAGTCGCAGGGACGCGTCGGCTGCTTCCACAAGCGGACGGCGGTCGCGACGGTGGCCGTGCAGGGTGCGCCGCGGACCGTCTCGCGACGCGTCTTCGTGCCGCGCACCGAGATTCGCAACGTCAATGAGACCCGCTATGTCACCGAGACCGCGGTGAGGCAGATCCCTGTCACCAAGTGCTCGATGGTCTGCGAGGAGCGCGTCGAGAACTGCCCGGTCACGCGTTGCGAGATGGTCGCCGAGCAGCGCGTCGAGCCTTACGAAGTGCGGACCTGCTCGATGGTCTGCGAGGAGCGCGTCGAGAACTGCCCGGTCACGCGTTGCGAGATGGTCGCCGAGGAGCGCGTCGAGCCTTACGAGGTCCGGACGTGCACGATGGTCGCCGAAGAACGCGTCTCGGTCTGCCCGGTGACGACCTGCACGATGGTCTGCGAGGAGAGGGTCGAGCACGTGCCGGTCACGACGTGCAAGATGGTCTCCGAAACCGCGACGCGCCAAGTGCCGGTCTGCGTGGCCGAGCAGGTGCCGGTCACGGTGAATCGCTGCGTCGCGAAGGTTGTCGCGAAGCAAGTGCCGGTGCAACGTTGCGTCCTGGTGCCGGTCGCGGTGCCGACGTGCCAAGGCTGCCCGTGATCGCGGTCAAACCGGCTTGCCCGGCAGACGCTTGAAAGCCGAAAGGCGGCCCTCGAATCGCTCGGGGGTCGCCTTCTTTTATTGAGGTGCGCGGGCATGTCCCGTCGAGCGACCCCCTTGGCGGTGGCACTCGGACGGCAGGCGCGTAAAATAAAGGTCGCTGATCAATTGTCGATAACGTCGGCCGCACCTCCTTGCCTGGAGCGTCGATGATGATCGTGTGCATCCCGATGCTACTGATCGGTCAACTCACCCTGCCGCCGCCCGCGGAACGAGAGCTTTGGTTCCGCGCGGAGTACGCGCAAGCGGCGGAGAAACTCCGATCAAAACCGGCGAACGTGCGCGGGTCGTTCTCGTTTGAGGAGACGCAGACGAATCCGAACCCCGCCGCGAATCAAGGGATGTGGTCGTCGAAGAGCAACAAAACCATTGAATTCAATACTTGCACCCCGGATCTGAAAAGTTACTCTACCGCCGAGATTCTCTCGCGCAACGCCGCGGGCAAAACAACGACCATGGAGACCTGCCGGCTCGAGTGCTTTCGCGGCAAGGATTGGTTTCGGCTCCACCGCGGCAGCGAAGGCGAACCCTGGCGCGTGTCAGGGATTGGAGAAGACGCCAAGGCCGCGGCGCAGCAACAAGTCTGGTTCGACTCCGGAGCGACACGGTACGCCGATGCCCCGCTGCGGCTCATCGGCGGCGGCGTGGAGGAATACCTTGACGGTCCAAATTACAAACTCGTCGGTGTTGATCAAGCGGCAGCCTCCGAAGGAGCGTTGCGGATTCAAATTGAAGATACGAGGAAAACCGAAGGCGCTGGTGTCGGTCCGGATGTCTCGGTGGTCGTATTGCCTCTGCATCAGCGGGTCGTCAGCGACTTTGACATCAAGCTGAGGAAGAGAAAGAATCCGGCGGCGAAAAGACACGTCGACTACGACTTCACCGCGGAATACCCGACGCCCACGAGGATCAACGAATCCTACTACTTAACGGACACCAAGTTCGCTTCCACTGTGACCACAGTCATTTTTCGCGAGTTCGAATACGCCTCAACCCCGGCCAACGAATTCACGCTCGCGTATTACGGGATTCCCGCCGCGAACGCTGTCGTCGTTCGCGGGCGGCGAACCTGGCCGCTTCTAATCATCGCGGTGGTCGCCGTAGGTCTGCCGGCACTCGCGTTCATCCTCAAGTTCTTGGCGCGGTGGTGGATCGATGCGATGGATCGTTCGGCGTAGGGATCGAATGCTTCTTGCCCGCGGCGCAGTCGGCGCGACGGGCGGGACGGGGTCGCATCCATCTTTCAAATGAAATCAAAAGTCGCGGCGGAGTTGAGTTGACAACCGCGTGGGGGGGGTAGGCTGCAAAGCCGTCTTGAAAATGAAGCTGTTCGCGTTTTACCTCGCTTTTTGGAGATGAATGTAGCGAGCGCCGAGCAGAAGCAATCGCGACCAAGCACTCCGGCGTGGTGGGTCAGGACATTTTGTTTCGCCGCCTTGGGCGGCGCGCTGTTTCCCGTTTGGTCGCTGATCAACTTTGGGTCGATCTCCACGGGTCTATTGTACTTGAGAGGTGTTCGAGTCAACCTCGTTGAAAAGTCGAAATCGTTCGGGACTGTCGAGGCTGGTACTGAAAAGGAGGTTGAATTCACCGTCGCGAATGACTCGAATCGCGAAGTCACGATTCTTAACGCGAGTCCAAGTTGCTCGTGTTTGCTGAGCGATTCCTTTCCCGAGAAGATTCCTCGATATCAGTCGAGAACTTTTAGAATCCGGATTCTCACCGAAGGAAAGTCGGGCGGTGTCGAGGAGAGTGTGACGTTCTTCACGAACTGGACGGCCACTCATCGACTGATCGCACACATCACGGGATTCGTGCGCGAGCCGAGCGCCGCGGAACCGGCGTCGGTTGACTCCGAATGGGGGATTGACCGGAATGACCACTCCTAGACTGAGCAAGTTCCGACTCTTTTCGGCGGCATCCGTCGTATTCTTGGCGGCGGCGGCATGGTCGGGAATGGTCGCTCGATCCAACGGAGACGCATTCGTTGCCGACTCGTCGTCGAAGTCGTTCGGCGAGTTGCCGGTTGGCGTTGACTTTCCTATTGTGTTCCAGATCACGAACCGCGCGGCTCGATCTCACTACGTCCTCGGCGCGGCGTCGGGTGGTTCCGCGGAAGGCTGCCTCTCGGTGGACGGCCCGCCGATGGAAATTCCCGGTGGTCAGTCGCGCTTGGTCACCGTGCATGTGCATACCAGCGCCGCGGGACCGTTTGACGACGAGGTCGTATTGTGGACCAACAATCCCGATCAACTCGAGTTGCGTTTGACCATTCAGGGTTTCGTCGTTGCCGTTAAGGAATGAGTTTTCGGGTTTCCCAGCCGCGTACTTCCGATTTCTGATTCGCGAATTTTCTCAAAGGGACGGTGAATCGCATGGCTCGCTTCAACTCGTTCGCCGCGTCTCTACTGACCGCCGCGGCAATCGTCCTCCTGAGCCTTGCCGTTGTCGCGGCGATGCAGTCCGCCATGGCCGACGAGCCGCTTTCAAACTCCGTGCGTTGCTCGTGCAACGGACCCGGAAACTGCAACGTCGTGTCGTGCGCGAAAAATCCTTGTCAGAACTCTACTGGCACATACGACCCAGTAAAGAAGGCGTACTTCTGCGGCGAGGCTTCCTGCAACCGCACGGGCGGCTAATCGAACCGTACGGTTGATGAGCGCCGAGTGCTCCGTGAAGCGGCGCGGAGGCGTTCATGACGATCGTGATTCTGGCGCGACGGAGTCGACTGTGACACGCAATAATCTGTGCGCGCCGCGGAGATCGACGCGCTCCGGGAGAGACGCCGCCGTGGCATACAGAGTTGGTATTTCTTTGCGCTGTTGCCTCTGCCTCGCCGTTCTGGGGTTGTCGCCGGGCATGTCGCCGGGGTCGGAGGAAGACGAACTACTGCGGAATTACAAGATTGCACTCGAAAGGTACAAGACATTACTCCTCAATTTGCGAGTTGAACTGACATTCGTCAAACACGAAGCCGAGCAATCGGAGTTTGCGTACGACGAATCCGGACGGATCGGCTTTGAGCGAAACGGCGACGACCGATTGCTCCGACTCGTCATGGAGCGCATCAAGGTCCATCCGACGCCAGAGCGAGCCGGACCGCAACGCTATGAAAAAGTCTGGCTGCAAAGCAAGTCCGCGGCTTATGTATTCTCACGCCAAGATCCAGAGAAGCCTTTCACTTTGGGCGACCGCGGCGCTCCCGATTCCTTGAGCCACTCCCGCGCGAGCCAGTTTTACGAGCGCGGACTCGTCGATCCGCAGTCATCCCTTTTTACCCTCCCGATACACGAACTCTTCGACTCCCCGGGCTTCGCTATTAAGAACGTCGAGATCGTCAATGACCGCGCTGAGAAGCTTGCAAAGATCACCTTCGATTACCGCTACAAGATCGAGGGAGTACCCCTTCATTGGAACGGGTGGTGGACGATTTCCACGCGGGACTTCGCGGTCAGAGAGTACCAATTACTATTCCGCGACGATCCGGGAGACACATGCCGCGGCGTCGTCGAGTACGAGACGAACCCCAACGGGGTCGCTGTCCCTCGCCGGATTACGATTAACACGTCCAATTCTTCGGGATCGCGATCGTTTCATAACACTCGAATTTACAATGTCGCGACGTATGATTTCGCGACCCTTCCCGTCGAGAATTTCCGACTCTCGCGCTTCGGGTATCCCGACGATGTTCCTTCCGGCACGTCGGCGAAGGCTGGATACTTTCCGACTTGTACCTTATTTTTGTTGATGTCGGCCGCATGCGCCCTGCTCGCGCTCTTTTACAGGCGACGCGAAAAGATCGAATCGGATCGATCCGCGGCGGGGCGGTCTCCTCGCGCGAGCAGTTAGGCCTCGCGTAGAGGATCGCAATGAGTGGACACTCCCAATCACGTCGCCGCGTCTTCACGCTGATCGAAGTCCTCGTCGTGATTTCGCTCATTTCGCTGTGAATCGGCCTCGGATTACCCGCGGTGCACTCGGCGCGGGAGGCGGCGCGGAGGGCGCTTTGCGCGAACAACCTCAAGCAATTTGGACTCGCGATCCACGCCTATCACGACGTCTCCGGAAGCGTCCCGCCCGGCCGGATCAAGACTTACGACCCGCGTTACGCCGGACCCAAGCCGCCGTGCACCTCGTCGATCGTCGACAAGTCGACGCACCTGCATTTGCTGTCGCGGCTTGAACAATCAGCACTCTACAACGCGATCAACAACGACCTCACGATCGACGGCGTTGCTCAACGCGGGTTCGAGCGAGCATCCCGGCGGCTTGAACGTGCTGCTGGGCGACGGCTCGGTGCGGTTGATCAAGGAGTCGATCGACACGTGGACGTTCGACGCGTTGACCGGGAATCGAGCCGGCGCGACGCAGTCCGCGGCGGGCGTCTGGCAGAACGCGCCGGCCGAGGGTATCTGGCGGGTGCTCGCGACCCGCAACGGCGGCGAAGCCACGAGCGCGGAGTCGTTCTGAAGGGTGAAACGCGATCGGCCGTCAGCGCTGGTAGATCGGCAAGTAGCCGTACTCGACCGCGAGCGCGAGCACGCCCATCGCGGTGCAATAGTCGACGCCCGCGTTCTGGTCGTTGCCGTCGCCCGAGAGCCAGCCGCCGTCTTCGCGCTGGTGCTCGAGCAAGATCGAGGCGAGTCTCGGCTGATAGCCGGCGTACGCTTTCTCGCCGATTTGAAACATCGCTTGCGAGCAGTAATACGCCTCGTAAAAGAAGTAGGGGCCGGCCCAGCGCGGCGGGTTTTTCAGGAGATAGTCCGCTCCGGCGAGCGCCTCGGGCGTGTGGTGCGCGCCGCAGATTTCGAGCGCGAGCACGCCGACGCCGGTGCGGGGGTTGCTGGGACCTTGGCCGGGTTGATAGCCGAAGCCGCCGCCGTTTTTGATCGCGCAGCGCTTCAGGTACGCGACGGCGCGATCGATGCGACCGGCGTCGACTGCGTAGCCCGCGGCCTTCGCGGCGCGGAGCGCCATCACCTGCCAGCCGGTGACGCTGATGTCGCTGTCGGGGCTGTTCGGTTGATAGCGCCAGCCGCCGTCGTGGTTCGAGTCTTTTTTCACGTCTTGCGCGCGCGCGATGACGTCGACGGCGCGGCCAAGCGCGGCGCGAACGCGGTCGGCGAGCGCGGCGTCGGTCGTCATGCCGACGACTTCGGCGAGCATCAAGGTGCTGATGCCGTGGCAATACATCGGTCCGCCGCGGTTGTTCGAGACGAGCATGCCGTCGGGATGTTGATGTTCGACGACGTAGCGCACGCCCCTCGCGACGGCGTCGCCGTCGGGTCCGGGCTCGCCCGGCACGTGTCCCGCCGCGAGGAACGCCATCACCGCGAGCGAGGTGATCGACGTCGCCTCGCCGAAGCCGCCCGCCCAAGCGCCGCTCGGTTTTTGAGTCGAGCGCAGATAGTCGAGCGCGCGTCGAATCGCGCGGTCGACCGCACGGTCGGCGACGGTCCGATCAGGCCGCGCCGCGACGTCCTGCGCGACCGCGACGCGAGTCGGCACGGAAGAGACGGAGAGCGCGACCACGAGCACAAGCGCAACCCGACGTCGCATGTTCACGGGCGACCTCCCGAGTCGCGCGCCGCGGGGTCGGACGCGATCTCTCGAAAATAGAGCTCGATGAGCCGCGCGTAGTCGTCGCGGTACCGCCCCTGCGACATTTGCAGGATCTCGGTGCGGAGATGGCCCGGCAACTCGCCCCAGGCGCGTCCGGTTTTGGCGCGCACGGCGGCCTTGAGCGCGTCGAAATCCGCTCCGACGTCGCCGATCGGCGTGGACTGTGCGGCGCTCGCGGCGGGACCGCGCGCAGGCCCAGGCGTCGGACGCGACGTGCTCGCGCGCGGCGATCGCGACGCGGCGCGGAGTCGATTCGCGGCGGCGCGCATCGCGGCGGCGGCGGCGCTTGCGGATTGAGGGGCGTGCGCGGCGGCGCGTGTCTCGGCCAAACTCGCGACGGCCGCGCGCTGCGCCGTCTGCGCTCCGGCAAGTTCGCTTGGACTCGCGTCGCGCGGCGCGTCGGGACGATCGGCGCGGAGCGCCGCGGCGAGATCCTCGGCGCGACGTGCCGCCTGCTCGACGGAGTCGGCCGCGTTGCGTTGGTCGCGCTGCGCTTCGGCGGGGCGGCCCTGGTGAAGCGCGTCGGCGGCGCGATCCATGACCTCGGGAGCGGCGCGGCCGAGCAGGTCGGCGGCGTTGTTCGCGGGGTCGTGCGACCGCGGGCTGAGCTCACGCGCGCGGTCGCGGAGCGAGGCGAAATCACGGCCCAACTCGGTCGATCGCGCACGCATCGCCTCTTGACGCTCGCCCGCCGTGCCGAGCAACGCCTGGAGCTCCTCGCGCACGTGCCGTTGACGCTTCGCCAACGCCCGCGACTCCGCCGCGTCGGCTCGCGTGATTCCAAGTTCGGGGTCGATCGGCGGCGCGTCCTGCGAAGCGTTTTGAAGCGGGGCGGGCTTCGTCGCGACGTCGCGCGACGTCGGCTTGACCGCCTCGTCGCGGAGCTTGCTCGCGAGCGCCTCGGCGGCCTCCGCGGCGCGGGCGATCGCGACGCGCGCGGCTTTGGGGTCAGGCGCCTGTTCACCCGTCGGACGCGCTTGATCGGGGGCCTCGACGAGCACGTGTGCGGCCTCGTGCGCGCGCTGAACCGCCGCGTTTTTTTCAGAGATCGCGTCGGGCGCGTCGAGGTTGCGGACAGCGTTCGCGAGGCGACGCGCCGTCGACGCATGGTCGCGCCGCGCGGTCGTATCGTCCTGCTTGACGTGTGCCGCGTCGGCTTCGAGCGCGCGCGCGTCGCGCGCCAATTCGAGTGCAAGATCATCGGCGGGCATCTCGCCGTCAAACTTTTGCCGCAGCCGATCGAGCGACGCCTTCGCGGCGGCGCGCGGCACGGGCAACGCCGCTTTCAGATGCTCAAACGTCGGGTTGCGGCCCGATTTCGGGTCCGGCTGCGCGGCGGCGCGACCGAGCGCCGCGAGTGCGTCGGCGAACGCTTCGGCACGGCGCGCGGCGCGGTCGCGCTGCGGTTGCATGCGCGGCTCGGGGTCGAGCGAAGTCAGCGCGGCGGCGACCGCGCGCGTCCGCGCAACCAGCGGCTCGACGCGCTGCGACAGATCCGCGTTCGCGCGACGAACCTCCTCCGGACGTTCGGATTTCGGCGCTGTTTCACGCAAATGCCGGTCGATCTCGCGCTCGACTTCGTCGAACTTCGCGCGCGCCTGATTGAATTGCTCACGCGCGCGATCACGACGCCGATCAGGCTCCGGGAGCGCATCGGCGAGTCGTCGCAGCGCGTCGCGCGCCTCGTTTTGGTGCTGCTCGACGTCGCGCGGTCGTGCGTCGCGCAGGTCGTCGCGCGCCTTCGATGTCGCGGCGGCGGCGGCGCGCGCGGCGTCGCGCTGTTCGGGAGGGGTTTGGATCGCGGCGGAGGCCCGCGCGATCGCCTCTTGCCGCGCGGTCAGCGGCTTCAGTCGATCGGCGAGCGCGGCCTTGCCCTCAGGCGTTTGCGGCGGGTGCTCGCGGGCCTCGCGAACGGCCTGCACCGTCTCGTTTTTGAGCGTTTCCTCGCGGTCGGCCAGTCGCCGCGCGAGCGCCTTCGGGTCGTTGGGCAAATCCTCCAAATCACGCGTCAGTCGCGACAACGCGCGCTCGGCCTCGCGGGTCCGATCGCGCGCCGCGTCGAGGTCCGCACGTTCGATCGGATCGACGGCGCGCGCGAGCGCCTCGGCGTCGACCCCCGCCCGCGCGTTCCGCTGGAGCGGCTCGTTGACGCGAAGCGCGAGTCGGCGCGCATCGTCCTCGATCGCGCGCTGACGTTCCGCGAGCTGCTTGAATTCCCCCGCGCGACCGCTCAAATCGGTATCGCGCCGCGCCTCCTCGCGCTGTCGTTCGGAGAGCGCGCGCGCGCGAATCGCAAGCTCGTCGGCTTCGCGCGCCTGCGCCGCCAGAGCCTCCGCCCGCAACGCCGGCGAGTTTTTGAGCAGCTCGTCGAGCTCGCGACGCAGCCGTTCTTGATCGGCCTCGAGCGCCGCGATCGGCGCGTCGTCGCGCGCCTGCGCGGCCGCGTCCACCCGCGCCGCGAGGTCGTCCTGACGTTCGGCCAGCAGCCCGAGCCGGCGACGATCGTCGTCCACCCGCGACAGCTCGTCGAACTTGCGCAACAGCTCGTCGACCTTCGGCGTCACCGCCGCCAGACGACTCTCGGCGCGTCGTAATTCAACGGCGCGCGCTTCGGCGTCGTTTGCCTTTTGAGCCGCGTCGATCGTCGCGCGGGCCGCTTCGTTTTCCACCTCGGCAACCTGTCGCGCCGGCCTCGACAACGTTCGATACGTCGGCTCGTCGGCCAGGTCGAGAGCGAGCTGTTCCAACTGGTCGGTCACCACGCGGGTCGATGCCGCCCGTGCTTCGAGCTTCGCCGCGTTTTGGTCGTCCCACGGCACGCCGTCGCGACGCGCGACCTCGGCGCGTTCGCGCAGACGCCCCGCCTCCGCTCGGTTCGACTCCGACGTCTTCCGAATCGTCTCGATCCGCGACCGCAACGCCGCGCGCGTCGCCGCCAGGTCCCGCGTCTGCAACGATTCCGAGTGCGCGACGATCCGCAGACGCCTCGGCTCGGACAAGACCACGTTTGGACCTCGCGGCGCGGGCCGATTGTCCGCGACCCGCACGCGATACGACACTGCGTCGCCCGGCTGCAACGCCAGCGATTTCAAGCTCAGCGTCGCCTCGCCGCGCGCCGACCGCGCACGCAGGCCCGTCGCGCGCGCGTTCGCCTTTCCCGCGGTCTCGCCCGTCGATCCCGAGTTGCGCTCGACGTTGTATTCGAGGTCGAGCGCCGCCACCGCGACGTCGTCGCGCGCCGCGATCGCAACCGCGAGCACGTCGTCGGGGTTGGTCTCGCGGTCGAGGTCGTAGCCCGCCGAGGCGAGGATCGGCGGCGCGTCGGGCACGACGATCAAACGCCGCGCGGCGTCAGGCTCGTTCTCAAAGCCGAATTCGTCGCGGAGCCGGAACGCGAACGGTCCCGACGCCTCCGCGGAGAGCGTCGCCGACCAATGCAGACCGTCGGGCGACCTTTGCAACGCGATGGTCCGCGCGGGAGCCGAGTGCGACTCCCGCGGTGGCGCCGGCGTGACCAGTCCCGCGGGCACCGCGTTCGACGCCGCCGCCGTCGGCCAGACGACGTCAACCTGCGCGAGCGGCTTGTTTGACTCCAGCTCGAGGTGCACGCGGCTGTCTTCCCACGCTTCGATCCGCGCGGGGTCGCGCGCGAGCGCCGCGGGCCTTCTTGTATACGACGGCGGCTCGACGAGCGCTTCGATGTTCGCGATCGCAGGCGCCGCGACCGCGCGGATTCGATACTGACGGCTGACGATCGACCCGCTCGAGACGACATAAGCGAGGTCACCCGTCAGGCTCGGCAGCGTGACCGCGAACGCGCGCGCCGACGTGCTCGCGTTGCTCTCGTCACGCGGCGTCATGCTGATCCAATGCTCGTTTCCCCCGTCGTCTCTCATCTTGAGTCGCGCGGCGTCGGACGAGCCCGAGCCGCCGAAGCGCGCGCGGACGCGAGCCTCGATCGCGACGTCCGAACCAAGCGCGACGACGGCGTCGCCCGGCGCGACGTCGATCACAAAACGGCCCACGCGCTCGATGTTCAACCACGGCGCGACGAACCGCCGCAGGAGGGCGGCGCAGGGGTCCGGCGCGATCACGGCGGGGGCGATCACCACAAGCGCGCACGCGACGCCGACCGCGAGCCGAACCAGCGCGCCGCGCATCGGGATCGCCGCCCTCAGGTCGACCTCGACGGTGCGCGCGACGGCCTGCTCGACGACGTCGGCGATCAGCGTGGCCGACCCGTGCGGGCGATCGCGCAGCAGCGAGACGGCGCTCGTGAGCCGTTCCTCGAACGACGCTCGACCGCTCTGCGCGACGGCCGCGAGTTCGTTCCAACTGAAACGTCGGAACAGAGGCCGCAGGACGCCGACGCAGAACAGGCCGGCCGCGACGAGAACACAGCCGCTCCAGAGCGAGATGCGCACCTCGAACGACAAACCGTACGCAAAATCGGCCGTCATCGCCGTCGCCGCGACCCCGGCGATCGTGAGCAAGAGCGTACCGAGCCCGCGCGCGCAGTCGACCGCGCGGAGACGGCGCTCAACCCCCGACAGCGCGCGACGCAACGCGCGCGGCAAAGTCGCGGGCGTTCGTGTTTCGGTCATCGCGACGGACATCGGGTCGCCTCCTCGCATCAATGTTGATTACACGCGGATGATGCTCTGACGGTACGTTGCGGCGGAGCCTCGATCACGGCAGACCGGCGCGTTTGCGGACGATCCACTCGACGCTGATCGCGGCGAGGAACAGGCCGAGCGCCCACGGACGATCCCACAGCGCGGTTTCCTCAACTCGAATTTTGACCACTTCGCGACCGCGCAGCAACGCGGGCAGTTCGTCGGCGTCGCTCGGCGTAAACACGCGACCGCCGGTCGACGAGGCCAGCCGCGCGAGCGGGTCGCGCGCGGCCGAGAGTTCCACTCGCTCCGACGTGAGCGGCGCGACGACTTCGAGCTTCGCCTCGGCGTTCGCGTCGCCGCCGAGCGACTTCAGCGCGTCGGCGACTTGCGGCGCGTCGAGCCTCACGACGTAACGGCCCGTCGGCAAGGGCGGCGTCGTCGCGGCGAAGGTGCGCGGCCGGCCCGGCACCGGCGACATCGCGACGATCGCGCGCGCCTCGTCTTGCGGATTCGCCGCGACCGCGTCGTACACCCGCGCCGTCACGAGCAGCTCGGGTCCGACGCCGCGCACGCGCTCGTCGAACCGCGCTTCGAGACGAACCCCTTCGTCCGCGGGAACGCGCGGTCGATCAGGGCCGAAGCGGATCAAGTCGTCGCCCGCCGCGAGCTTCCCCTGCGCGGCCCAACGCGCAGCCTGACCCCAGAATCGATGGTGATAAAGGTCGCCGACGCGGAACCGCCAGCGCCAGGTCGCGTCGGTCCCGAGCCACAACACCTTCCCCAGTCCGTACGGTTGCGCGGCGATCACGGCGTCGTTGTTTGGACGTGCGCCGCCGTGCGCGCGCTCGACGAGCGTCGCGAGCACCGCCGCGGCGGGCTTCGCGCGACCGACGAGCACCCACGGCAGACGAGGCAGGTCTGCCCAAATCCCGCGGCTCCGCGCCGCGTCGCCGTCAAGCTCGAGGATGGTCGACGCCGATGTCGTCGCGGCGCCGGGCGCGATCGCGAAGCCCGGCGTCAAGCTCGGATGCGTCGCGTCGGAGCTCGTTCGCGCAGACGGCGCGGGTCGCGGCGCGAGCACCGGCAGGAGCGCGCGCACGGCTTCGAGAGCGAGCGTGCCCGACGTCCACGCGCGCGGGCCGAAACTCAGAATCAAGGTCCCGCCGCGCTCCGCGACGAAGCGATCGAGACGTCGCCACGCGTCCTCGGGAAGCGTCGACGGATCGACGTCGCCCACGACGATCACGTCGAACGCGTTCAGAGGGTCGGCGTCCTCGGGCCGCGCGCGCGTCGGCAAGGCGTCCTTGTATGTGCGCACGCCGCCGCGATCGCCCGCGGGCGGCTGTCGAAACACGACCGACTCGACGTCGACCGCGGGGTCGCGCGCGAGCGCGTTCCGCACGTAACGGAACTCCCAGCGCGGCTCGGCGTCGACCAGCAAGATCTTCACCTTGTCGTCGGCAACTTGAATCGCGACGTCGCGGCGGTCGTTGTCGGGCCGAACGTCGCCCGGCAAAGGGCCGACCGCGACCGTCAGATTGCGGGGCGTCGTCGCCTCGGTCGGCACACGAAACACGACCACCGATCGAGCGCCGTCGGCGCGTCCGGTCACCACCTGAGTGAGCGTCGGCGCTCCCGCGCGCGCGAGCGTCACCGGGATCTCGACGCCGGGGTACCCGTCGGCCTTCACCGTCGCCTCGACGCGCGCGACGTCGCCGGTGAGGACGCTCGCGGGCACTTTCACGTCGGCAATCGCGACATCCCTCGGCGCGTTTGTCGAGCCGATCAAAACGGGATAGACGGCGATCCCGCGCGCGGCGAGCCGTTCCGCGCCGCGCGCCGCGTCGCCGGTCGCGTTTTGCCGGCCGTCGGTCAGCAGGACGACCCCGAGCACGGGCGCGCCGTCGTCGCCTTTCAGAGCGGCGTCGAAGACCGGGTTCCAGTCGGTGACGAGCCTCGCCGGGTCGTCGGGCCGGTCGGGTTTGCGCAGGATCTCGGCGAGGGCCGCGGGCGTGCTCGCGACGGGGTCGCGCGCGAATCCCAACGCGTCGACGTCGCGATTGGCCGCCACGTTCCGCATCCAGTCGCCCGCGAGCAGTCGTCGCGCAGCCTCTTTACGCGAGATCGTCGGCCGCGGCTCGTTTGGGCTGACGCGCGGGTTGTCGCCGTTCGGATGCGCGTCGACGTCGGACGTCGTCATGCTCTCCGAAAGGTCCACGCCGAGAATCACGCGCCCGCGCAACGGCTCTCGAACACGTCGCTCGGCGATCGGCTCGAACAGCGCCGCGACGAGCGCGAGCGCGACCAGCAGTCGGAGGCCGAGCAGCGTCCGCCCGACCCGCCGCGAAACGAGCTTCAGCTCGTATCGATAGAGGACGACCAGCAGAGCGAGCGCGACCGCGCCGAGGCCGAGCCAGAGTGCCGCCCGCCCCCCTCCCGCCAGCACCAAGTGCCGTCCCGCGCCGAGGTCGAACGTCATCCGTCGGCCCTCCCCGGGTCTGGAGCGAGGTCGTCGCTGCCGCGCGCCTGCACGAGCCGACGCGTCAGCCAGACCTCGAGGCACAGCCCGCAGAGCGCGGCGAGCACGAGGTAACGCCAGATCTCGCGACGACCGCCCGGCCCACCCGCGAGCAGTCGGCCCGCGAGCCGGCCGGGGTTCGGCTCGAACGCGAACGGCCAGTCGCGCGCGATCGCGGCGCGCGCCTCGGCGTCGATCGGAGCGAGGTTTGATTCGCGCGGGTCGGCGTCGACGGTCGCGTACGCGAAGCCGCCCGCCGGCCCGGGAAGTTGGATCCGATAGACGCCCGGCTCGCCCGCGCCGTCGAACAGCGCGCGCGCCTTGCCGCCCGCGCGCTCGACCCGCGCCGCGGAGGTCGTGCCGTCGGGCATCGTGACCGTCAGGCGCGCGACTTCGGCGGCGGGAGCGGGGTCAAGGTCGATCACGACCGGCTCGCCGGGTTGGACGGAGCGCGCGGCCGACGCGGCGTCGGCGAGGTGAAAGAGGAGCTCGTGGATCCACGGGACGAAGTCGGGATTGACGGGCAGCGTGCCCCCTTCGGCGTCGATCGGACCGGCCAGGATCGCCGCGCGACCGCTCCGCGACGGCCGCTCGACGAGCCAAGGATCGCCGTTGTCGAGCCGCGCGGTCGCGGCGGCGTCGGCCGCGGGCTTCAGGACGCGGTACGCGAAGAGATCGGCGGCGGCGAGCGGCGGGTCGTCGCCCTGCGCGAACACGCTCGCCCACGCGCCGACAAAGCTGCTCGGCGACGGGTGCGCGTTGGTCTGGCGACGCGCGAAGTCGCCTTTCAGGTCCCCGAGTCGCGCGGGCATGAAGCCGGCTCCGTCGCGATCGCAGAGCGCGTTCGCGGCCTCGACGTCGGTTTGGTCGCCGGGCGCGGTCAAGATGCCGCCGCCTTGATCGAGGAAGGCGTCGAGCGCGGCCGCTTGGTTCGCGTCGACGCGCCGGACGTTCGCGAGCACGACGACGCGCCGGCCGGCGAGGTCGTCGGCTTTGAAGGAGTCGGACTTGACGACGCGGGCGCGGATGCTCGGCGTTTCCGCGCCGGTTGGAGCCAGCGCGGCGCGCACGAAATCGGTCTCGCTCGAGAGCGGCTCGGCGCCCGGCTCGCCGTCGACGAGCAGGACCGGCAGCGCGGCGGTCACTTCGATCGCGCGCGCAGCCTCGTCGTCGTCGGCGAGCGCGTCGGGCGGGCCCGTCAGACGGACGCTCACGACGTGCGACCCGAGCGCCGCGACCGACGTCTTGAACGCAAGCGGCGCCGAGGCTCCGGGCGGGATCGGGCCGACGACGCGCGACGTACCGGGGACCGGCCGGCCGTCGAGCCGCAGCTCCGCGGCTCGCGCGAGCGGCCTCGGACCGGCGTTCGCGACGCTGGTCGTGATTGCGATCGGCTGCTCGGGCGTGATCAAACCGCGCGCGAGCCGCAGCGGCGCGACGGCGCAGTTCGGCAGGCCGGCGTCGGCGGGATCCGCGTCGAAATTCAACGCCCAGATGCGCGTCGGAATCCCCGCGCGGCGCGCTTGCTCGCGCTGCAAGGCGCGGACGACTTCCCAACGCGACGGCTCGTCGGACCGCCACGCGAACGCCTGACCGTCGCCGAGCACGACGACGTCGCGGACCGGGTTCGCGCCGACGTCGAGCAGCCGCAGCGCCTCCGCGACCGCCGCGGCGAGGTCGCTCGCGCCGCGCGCGGCGGGCACGCTGTCGAGCGCGGCCCGCGCTTTCACAAGATCATAACTCGCCGGCGCAAGCAGCGGCGTGACGCGGTCGCGCGCGCCGAGAATCGCGACCGAATCGCCCGGACCGAGCGACTCCGTGAAGCGCTTCGCCCAGCGCAACGCCGCGTCGCGGACCGATGCGCCGTCCGCCGCGCGCCGCGACATGCTCCCCGAGCCGTCGATCACGAGCACGACGTCGCGTCTCACTCCGCCCAGGCCGGCGTCGAACGCACCTCCGCCCGCCGGCGACGCGGCCTCGGCCGGCATCCAGAAGGGACGCGTCATCGCCAGCGCGACGAGTCCCAGGAGCGTCATTCGGCCCGCCGTCAGCAGCATCTCGGAGAGCTGAAACTTGCGCCGCGCGCGGCGACCGAGCTCGAGAAACTGCATCGCGCCCCAGTCGACGACCGTCGTCCGCCGTTGATTCAGCAAGTGAATCACGAGCGGGATCGCGACCCCGGCCAGCCCCGCGAGCATCCCGGTTTGCGCCAGACCCCAGCTCATCGCGAGCCTCCCGGCGCTTGGCTGGACGACGATCGCCCGCGCCGCGACCGCGTCGCGAGATAGTCGAGCAGCGTGCGCTCGTGCGCGACCGCCGTCGAAACGCGGTGATAGTCGGCCCCCATCGCCGCCGCGCGCTCTTTCAGCGTCGCGCAAAACGCGTTGAACTTCTCGAGATACGCCGCGCGCCACGCCGCGGGGTCGACCCGCAGGCTGTGCTCGACGTTCTCCAGGTTCCGAAACCGCGCGGGCCGACGGAACGGAAACTCTTCCTCCTCGGGCGCGAGCACCTGAAAAAAGAGGACCTCGTGGCGACGATGCCGCAGATGCCGCAGCGCGTTCGTGAGCACGTCGAGGTTCTCGAAACCGTCGGAGAGGATGATCACCAGCCCGCGGCGCTTGATCCGCTCGGCCAGCCCGTGCAGGATCACGCCGAGCGGCCGTTCGCCGCCGACGCGGGTCTCGGTCAACGTCTTGCAGAGCACCGAGAAATGCGTCGGCGCGGAGCGTGCGGGAATCAGCGCGCGCACCGCCTCGTCGATCGTGACGAGGCCGACGGCGTCGCGCTGACTGATCATCAAATAGGCCAGCGCCGCGGCGAGTTGCCGCGCGTATTCAAACTTCGACATCGTTCGGCCGGCGTATCCCATGCTGCCCGAGCCGTCGACGACGAGGTACGCCTTCAGATTCGTCTCTTCCTCGTATTCCTTCACGAAATAGCGGTCGGTCTTGCCGAACGCGCGCCAGTCGATGTGCCGGATTTCGTCGCCGGGTCCGTACTGGCGGTGTTCGGCGAACTCGACCGAGAACCCCTTGAAGGGGCTC
>JAJYDB010000310.1 GCA_021777845.1 Planctomycetota bacterium | reverse complement strand
TAATAGTACACCCGAGAGGATTCGAACCTCTAACCTTCGGTTCCGTAGACCGATGCTCTATCCAGTTGAGCTACGGGTGCGTGTGGTGGGAACGTCGTCACCTCGTCCCACGGCAACACGATTATCGAACGCGCGCGGTCGATTGTCAACCGAAGCCGGCGCAGTTCTTCGTCACACGGCAGGCGGGTCGCGATGAGCTTGCTGGACAACCTCGCGTGGAGTTAACGCGACGATCGGCATTCTCGTGGACGCCGCCGAGGTTACACGGGTTCGCGTCTTGGACGCGGTTGCACATGCTGCCGGGTGCACGTATGATGTTCGAGGTTGAACCCGCCTGAGGTTTTCTCGTGCGTCGCGACGCTCCAGGAGGTTGAGGCTTGCAATGACCACGCCGCCGATGATCGAAGCCCAGGGATTGTCGAAGCAATTCGGAAACTTCTTGGCCGTCCGCGACGTGTCCTTTTCGATCCCCAAGGGACAGGTTGTCGCGTTCCTTGGCCCGAACGGCGCCGGCAAAACGACTACGATGCGGCTCTTGACCGGGTTTCTCGCCCCCACGAAGGGGTCGGCACGCATCGCGGGCATCGACGTCGCCGCCGATAGGCTGTCGGCGTCGGAGCATCTTGGTTATTTGCCGGAGAACGGACCGCTCTATCCCGACATGACGCCGATGTCGCTGTTGAAGTTCTTTGGTTCGGCGCGCGGCATGTCGGGGCCTTATCTCAAGTCGCGGATCGGGGAGGTGGTCGAGCGGTGTTCGCTCGCGCAGGTGGCGTTCAAGCCGGTCGGGAAATTGTCGAAGGGTTATCGGCAACGGGTTTCGATGGCCGCGGCGTTGTTGCACGACCCTGAAGTGCTCATTATGGACGAGCCCACGAGCGGATTGGACCCGAATCAGATCCGCGGCGTGCGGGCATTGATCCGCGAGTTGGGGCGCTCGAAGACGATGCTGATCTCAACGCATATTTTGCAGGAAGTCGAGCCCGTAGCGGATCGCGTGCTGTTTATCCACGACGGCAAGGTGGTTTTCGACGGACCTCCGGCGGACCTCAAAAAGGACGGCGGGACGCTCGAAGACCAATTCCACCGGCTGACTGCACAGTCGGTTTGACACGTGTAGGTGGGCCTTTTGCTTTCGATCGAGCAGTCCGAGCGCGGGCAGAGACTAATCGGTCGATCGAGCGGCTCGCCGCACTTTGGTCTCGGGCCACGGTTGAATAATCGACCCGCGACATGAAGGCCGGGCGTCGTGAGGTCGAGGCTTCCGGCAGACGTTTTTCAACGAGGGTGACCCCGGTGACAACGCTCCAGAATCAAGCCGTACGCAAGTCGCAGCCGCTGAATAAAAACCCGCGGCACAGAGCTAAGCTGATTCGTCCGTACGCGGTGCGGGCGGTCTTCTTGCGCAACCTGCTCGGCTTCTTCAGCAATCCGACGGCTTATGTGTTTATCACGCTCTTTGTGTTTACGAGTGCTTCGGCGGCGTTTTGGCAGCCGGTGTTCTTCTCGAACAACTTGGCGAATCTCGACCCGCTTAATCGAGTGATGCCGTATTTGCTGTTGTTCTTTATCCCGTCGATCACGATGTCGACGTGGGCCGACGAGCGTCGTCAGGGAACCGACGAGCTGCTCCTTACCTTGCCCGCGACCGATCTCGACATCGTCCTCGGCAAGTATCTCGCGGCCCTTGGCATTTACACGATCGCGCTGGTGTTCACGCTCAGCAACGTGCTCATTTTGATGTGGCTCGGCAAGCCCGACCTCGGGTTGACGTTCACGACGTATCTCGGCTACTGGCTGTCGGGCGCGATGTTGATCGCGGTGGGCATGGTCGCGTCGATGCTGTCGTCGAACGCTACGGTTGCGTTTATTCTTGGTGCGGTGTTCGCGGCGGTGCCGATTTTCCTCGGTACGATCGCGGCGGCGTTCGGGGGGCCGTGGCGGCGAGCGATCGAGGAGCTGTCGATCCCGACGCGTCTCGGCGACTTCGGCGACGGGCTGATCACGCTCGCGGGGGTCGTCTACTTCGCGTCCTTCGCGGCCGCGATGTTGTATGTGAACATGAGCCTGCTCGCTCGTCGGCACTGGTCGGGCGGAGAAAAGAGCGCCGACTTGGCGACGCACCAATGGGTGCGGATCATCGCTCTCGGCTGTGCGCTCGGCGGGCTGAACGCGCTGGTTGGACGGTTCGGTGCTCGTTGGGATTGCACCCAAGAGGGGCTGAACACACTCTCAAGCGAGTCGATCACATTGCTCCGGCAGATCCCGAAGGATCGCCCCGTCTACATCCAAGCGTATTACAGTCCCGAGGTGCCGAGCGAATACGTGCCGACAAAGGACGAGTTCCTGCGGCTTTTGAAGGAGTATCAGGCGTGGGGCGGCGACCGGGTGCGCTTGAATTTGGTGGAGACGCGTCTCTATTCGAAGGAGGCGCGCGAAGCTTCGAAGCGGTTCGGCATCGAGCCGCGCAAGTTGTTCACGGTCTCCGACGAAAAGCAAACGACGAATGACGTCTTTCTCGGCGTCGCGTTTAGTTCGGGGCTCGAGGAGTCGGTGATCCCGTTCCTCGATCGCGGGCTACCGATTGAATATGAATTGACGCGCTCGATGCGCGTGGTCTCGCGCAGCGGCCGGAAGAAGGTCGGGATTTTGAACACCGACGCGAAGCTCATGGGCGGCTTCGACATGCGTTCGATGGGGACGTCGAGCGAGTGGTCGATCGTGACCGAGCTGAAAAAGCAGTACGACGTGCGGTCGGTCGCGCCCGATTCCGAATTGCCCGCGGACCTCGATGCAGTGCTTGTCGCGCAACCCTCGTCGCTGACACAGAAGCAGATCGACAACCTGACCGCCTACGTGCGGAAGGGAGGCCCGACACTGCTTCTGCTCGACCCCTTGCCGATGGAAAACCCGCAGATTTCGCCTGAATTGCCGCGGCAGTCGCCGGGGGGACCGTTTGGCGGCGGGCCTCCGCCCGAACAAAAGGGGGATTTGAAGCCGTTGCTCGATTTGATCGGCCTCGAGTGGCCGAACACCGAAATTGCTTGGAATTCGTACAACCCGCATCCGCAGCTCGATTTTTTGCCGCCCGAGGTCGTGTTCGTTGGCCGCGGTTCGGGTGCGAAGGACGCCTTCAACCCGAAGGAAATCGCGACTTCGAGCCTGCAAGAGGTAGTCACGCTCTTCCCAGGTCTGTTGCGGCCGATCGGCGGACCGGGGCCGGAATTCACGCCGCTGTTGCGGTCGAGCGAGAACGGCGGCTTGATTGCGTGGCGCGACGTCGTCCAGCAAGGATTCATGGGGATCCAGGGACTGAATCAGAATCGCCGTTACGAGCCGATGCACACCGAGTATACGCTGGCGGCGCGGCTGCGCGGCGTTCCCGCGGACGCGTCGAAGCCGAGCAATCCGTCCGACAAGAAGGAGGACGCGAAAGCCGAGAAACCGAAGTCGGCCGCGATCAACGTGATCGCGATCGCGGATCTCGACCTGATCTCCGAGCAGTTTTTCGACCTCCGGCGGCGGAAGATCGAAAACCTTGACTTCGACAACGTGACGTTCGTTCTGAACTGCATGGATACGCTCGCGGGCGACGACGCGTTCATTGCGCTGCGGAAGCGACGCGTGCAGCACCGTACGTTGTTGCGAATCGAGAACGAGACGCGGCAGTTCGTCGAGCGTCGCGACCGACAGGCGAAGGAGGCCGAGGACGCCGCGAAGGACCAGCTTGAGCTCGCGCAGAAGCGGCTCGACAAGCAGGTCGCCGAGGTCCGCGAGCGGAAGGATCTCGACGAGCGCACGAAGTCGATCATGCTCGACAGTTTGCAGTCGGTCGCCAACCGGCGTCTCGACGTCGAGAAGGCGAACATCGAGGATGAGAAACAGCGCAAGATTCAAGAGGCCAAGGGCGAGCTCGAGCAGCGCGTGCGCGTGATCCAAAACCGGATCCGCGGGCTGGCGATCCTGCTGCCGCCGCTGCCCGCGTTCATGCTCGGGCTGATCGTATTCGGCGTGCGGCTGAAACGCGAGAACCGCGGCGCGAACCCGAACCGCCTGCTGTAACGGGATTGTTGGGTTTCGACGTCGCCGGCGTGCGCATCCGAGAGCCGAGGTCGATTGAGGAGTGTTGAGATGTCCGAGCTTAAAAAAACGGGAGCGTTTGTGTTGGTCGCGCTCGTGCTTTGCGGCGCGGCGTTCGTGCGGCTGCCTGATCGCTCGCGACGCGACCAGTCCTTCAAGGACCAAGGGCTGCCGTTCTTCCCCGAGTTCAAGGACCCGACGGTTTGCACCGACCTCGAGGTCGTCGATTACGACCCCGGCACCGCCGCGACGTCGCGGTTCCAGGTCAAACTCAAGGACGGCAAGTGGGTGATCCCGTCGCACTACGATTATCCCGCCGATGCCAAGGATCGATTGGCGAAGACGGCGTCGGGGGTTATCGATCTGAACAAGGATACGATCCGCTCGGACCTGGCCGAGGATCACGCGACCTTGGGCGTGATCGACCCGCTCGACGAGAAGTCGACCGAGTTGAAGGGCCGCGGCAAGCGGGTGACCTTGCGGGATAAGACCGAGAACACGCTTGCCGACTTCATCATCGGGAATGAGGTCCGCGATCGTCCCGAACAACATTACGTGCGAGTTCCGGGTCAAAAGCGAACGTATGGCGTGAACGTGAAGGTCGAGCTCTCGACCAAATTCGCGGATTGGATCGAGACGAACCTGCTGAAGCTCGACGCGGGTCGGATCCGCCGGGTAATTTTTCGTCACGACAAGGTGGACCCGGACCGCGGCTCGGTTGTCCGCGGCGAGACGTTTGAAATTGACCGCGAAGCATCGAGCGGACCGTGGAAGCTTGAAGGCGGCGTGCCGGCGGGCGAGGAGTTGAGCAACGAGAAACTGCAGGCGCTCTCGAGCGCGCTCGCCGATC
>JAJYDB010000052.1 GCA_021777845.1 Planctomycetota bacterium | reverse complement strand
CGCCGTTTTGGCGCGATCGTGTGATTGTTGAGCGTGGTCAAGAACGGTGTCAGCAGCGTCGCGAAGGCGGCGACGACGAGACTCGCGAGCCACGCGAAGTCGTCCTCGACGCGCTTGCCGGCGAAGCGCGCGAAGAGCGCGAGGAAGACGACGTACGGCACAAGATTCAAGAGTATAACGATCGGCTTAAAATAAAAGACGTACACAGGCCAGGCGATCGGCGACGGCGTCTCTTCGACGACTTCGAAGCCGCCGGGCTTGTCGGGGGCGTCTTTTCGCGTCGGTCGCGGGACGCGCCGCTGCTTGACGACGGCGTCGAGCGGCACGCCGGTCCAAGCGCGCGCGGGGTAGAGCACGCCGGCGATCATCGTCGCGAGCAACGGAGGTTTGCTCGAGTAAAAATGCAATTCGTCGGCGGTTGCGAGTTCGCTTTTCGAGGCGCGGCCCCAGGCGCGGCGGACCTTGTCGTTCGTCTGCGAGCGCCACGGGCAGTCGTCGATGGCGTACGTGCCGCGCTCGAGCAAACTCCAGACCGTGCACCAGCGCGAGACGTCGTTGTCGACGACCTGCGACGGCATCCTCAACGCGTGGCCGAGCATCAGGCAGCTCGCGAGCGCGATCACGAACAACGTCGCGCGTGGTCGGAAGTTTGAGCGGGCGACGTCGGCGGTCCCCTTCGAGACGTCGCCGCCGTCGACCTCGTGTTCGGGATCGCGATGGTAGTGAGAAGAGAGCATGAGATTACTCGTTGTGGGTTATGGTCGGAGCATGATCGATGCGCGCGATCACGCTGTAAGCGTCTTGGGAGCGCGGATCGCGGGCGAGCGCCCACTCGGCGAGCAGGCCGGTCGCGAACGCCTGCGCGCCCACGATCAAGGAGGTCGCCGCGACGAGCGCGCAGCGCGTGCCCGAGACGGCGTCGAGGCCGATCAGCCGCGCCGCGGGCCAGGCAAGGATCGCGACCGCCGACAGCGCCCAGAACGCCAGCGCGATCGTCCCGCAGGCGTGCAGAGGCCGGTATCCGTAATGCGTGTTGAAGTAAACGGAGACAAGATCAAGCAATCCTTTCACAAAGCGGGTAACGCCGTATTTGGACTTGCCGAATTGGCGAGGGCGATGATTCACTTCGACTTCGCCGACGCGAAAGCCGCGGGCCTGCGCAAGCGCGGGGACGAAGCGATGAAGCTCGCCGCGGAGCGAGATTTCGTCGACGACGGCGCGTCTGTAGGCTTTAAAACCGCAGTTGTGGTCGTGAAGACGGCAGCGGGTGACGGAGCTGACGACGGCGTTGAAAACGCGGCTCGGGATCACCTTGTGCCAGGGGTCGCGGCGGGTGCGCTTCCAGCCGCTGACGAGGTCGAGGTCGTCGCCCAGGCGCGCGAGAAAGCGAGGAATTTCGGCGGGGTCGTCCTGAAGGTCGGCGTCGAGGGTGAAGACGACGTCGCCGCGGACGTCGCGAAAGCCGGCGTCGAGAGCGGCGGCCTTGCCGAAGTTGCGCCGAAAGCGAATGCCGCGGACGCGCGGGTCGCGCGCGGCGATTTGCTCGACGATGCTCCATGAGCCGTCGCGGCTGCCGTCGTCGACGAAGACAACCTCGTATGCGCCGAGCGCGGCCGATTCGAACACGCGGCGCAGCTCGTCGTGGAGCGGCTCCAGACTTTTCGCTTCGTTATACAAGGGAATCACTACGGAGATCATGAAGCGACTTGCCTCTACGATGTTTTGTCGATGACGGTCGGCGCGGCGTCGACGGCGGTCTCGAATCGTGCGGACGCGAGGACTTCGACGGCCACTTCGTCCGCGAGGTCCGTGGATTTCGGCGGGCGGGCGACGAACCAGAGCACGGCGGCGGCGATCAATTCGGCGGCAACCCAGATCAAGCGGAGCGCGAGCGCCGCCACAACGGAGCCGTCGGGGCCGAGCGTCGGCTTCAGCGCGACGATCAGGATCCCTTCGCGAATGCCGAGTCCGCCGGGCGCGATCGCGACGACAAAGCCGCCGACCGTCGCGAGCGCCGACGCCGCGACCAGCACCGGCATGTCGGCGAGTCCGACCACGACGCCGGTCGATGCGCCGCGAGTCGTCGCGAAGAGGCTGGAGCCAAGCAAAATCCAGCCTGCGGTCGAGAGCGCGAGTCCCTCGGCGAGCAGCCTGTTCGTGATCCGCGGATGTGTCTCGGGGCCGACTCCGCGGAACGGCTTGGAGGCAAGCCGCGCGACCCTCGGGAACACGGCGGGCAAGACGACGATCAGGAACGCGACGCCCAGCGCGAGGCTGAGCCCGGCGAGCGAAAAAGCCCGCGCGACCGCAAATCCAACCGCGCCCAGCAGGCCGCCCGCCGCCATCATCACGAGCGTTTCGTAAAAGGTCGCGATCGCGGCCGTCGACTTGATCCCGCCAAAAACGACGACGAGCCCTACGCGTACCAGCACGACCATCGCCTTGCCGGGGACGTATTTCGCGAGGTGGCTGATCATGTAGGCCCGTACCGCCGGGAACGAACCGACCAAAACGTCGCCGCCCGCGAGCACCCGGTCGAAGAACAACCCCTGGCAGATCAACCCGGCAAGGTAGAACACGACCGCGAGCAGAATCCAGACGGGATCGAACGTGATGACCTCGTGATGCGCGCGGAGGTCGCTCCAAGTGCGGAACACGTGGCGGCCGAGCGCGGCGAAAACGATAATCGCGGCCAGGATTTTCAAGAGCCGGACGCCGAGACGTCGCGGGATCGGCAGTGACATCGCGCTGTTCCCAATCTTCTGCCCCGGCTCGCGGCGAGTCGGGACGTCAAGGCACGCGGCGAGTTCCGAAACCTGGTCGCGGGTCGCGCGTCGCCGGTGCCGCGAAGGCGTGCAGCTTCCATCGTACGTTCCACGACGGGCCGCTCCCAGAGGCTCGCGGCCGGAGAGTGTCTTCGGAGGGCCGCGCGATTCCCGAACCCGCGTCCGAACCCTACACTTGAGCTCGCTTTCGAGCCTTGAACGCGACCGCGAGAACATACCCGATGACCGACGCGAATCCACGCGAGGACGAGCCGCATCCAGCCGCGATCGAGCCGTCGCGACTGCTGAAGGCGTGCGACGTCACGCGGACGCGACGCTCCGGGCCGGGGGGGCAGAATCGCAACAAGGTCGAAACCGCGGTCGTCCTCGCGCATCGACCGACCGGGATCAAAGCCGAGGCGAGCGAGCGTCGAACCCAGGGCGAGAATCTCGCCGCGGCGCTGTTTCGACTGCGAATCCACCTGGCGATCGAGGTCCGCGGGCGATTCTCGGTCGATCGCGGACCCTCGACGCTGTGGAGCGGGCGCTGCCGAGGCGGCAAGATCGCGGTGAATCCGGCCCACGACGACTTCCCCGCCCTGCTGGCCGAGGCGCTCGACGCACTCGCCGCGGTCAACGACGAGCCTGTCGAGGCCGCGCGTGTGCTCGGATGCTCGACGTCGCAATTGGTGAAGTTTCTGAAGCTCGAGCCCGAGGCGCTCGCGCGCCTGAACGCGCGACGTCGCGCGCTCGGGCTGCATTCGTTGCAGTAATCGCGAGCGGTACTCCACTTCACTGTGGAGTATCTCTACAAAGACCAGCCGCGACGGTATTTGGGCTTGATGAGGGGGTCGGCCTCGGGTCGATTCGAAGCCCTCGTCGCGGCGGCGTCCCACTCGATTTTGCCGGCGAGACGGACCGCGAGGTTGCCGAGCAGAACCGTCTCGGTCAGGTCGGCGGCGTAGTCGAAGTTGGACCCCGTCGGCTCTCCGGTCTTGCACGCGTCGAGCCACTCGAAATAATGTCCCGGCGAGCGCGACAAGGTCGGAGCCGGCGGCTTCACGCCTTGAAAGGCGTCCTCGGGCAAGAGCGTGAACGCGGCGTTGTAAGGGTCGTCGATGAACATCGTGCCCTTCTCGCCGACGAGGATGACCCCGTTTTCGCGGATGCGGCGGCCGAAGACGAGGTCGCGGGAGGGTTGCCGGCCGCCATCGTACCACGTAAGCGTAAGCGGCGCAAGGCCGTTGCGCGCGGGGAACCGATACGTCACGACGCTCCAATTCGGACCAGTCTCGGGGTGTCGGACGTCGCAGTCGGCCTCGATCGAGGCGGGGTTGCGGAGGTCGAGCGCCCAGAACGAGGCGTCGAGCAGGTGGCAGGCCATGTCCCCGAGCGCCCCGGTGCCGAAATCCCACCAGCCTCGCCACAGGAACGGTTGGTAGGCTGGGTTGTAGGGCCGCGACTGCGCCGGGCCGAGCCAGAGATCCCAGTGGAGTTCGTTCGGGATCGGCGGGGTGTCGCGCGGGCGGTCGACGGCGCGCGGCCAAATAGGCCGGTCGGTCCAGGCGTGGATTTCGCTCACCGCGCCGAGGGTGCCGGCGCGGAGCGTCTCGACGATCACGCGCGTCGACTCGTTCGAGTGGCCTTGGTTACCCATCTGCGTCGCGGTTTTGGCGCGCACCGCGGCGGCTTTGACGGCTCGTGCCTCGTGGATCGAGTGCGTGAGCGGCTTCTGGCAGTAAACGTGCTTCCCCAGTTGCAGGGCGGCGACGACCGCGACCGCGTGCGTGTGGTCGGGCGTGCTCACCGTCACCGCGTCGAGGTCGCGCTGCTCGAGCATCTGCCGGAAGTCGTGATATCGCTTCGCCTTCGGATGCAGCTCCGCAGCCAAGCCGAGCGTCTTTTCGTTGACGTCGCAGAGCGCGGCGATGTTCTCGCTCGCGACGTTGTTCAGGTCGGTCGCGCCCTGGCCGCCGACGCCGATCACCCCGATGTTGAGCCGTTCATTCGCGGATCGACCGAGCCGGCGGCGACCGAAGGCTCCGAGGCAGAGCCCCACGCCGACGGAGCTCGATTGCATCAAAAAAACGCGACGATTACGGGGCGCGTTCATCGGTTGGGATCTCCGCGGAGTGGCGTCGGTGGCTGTCGACCCGCCGCATATTCTAAGTCGCGGGCGGGCGCGGACGCATCCACCTTCTCCAGATTCCGCGGAGGCGCGGCCTGGCGGCCGGCTTGCTTGCGGACGAGGCGTTGGTCATGCGCGCCCCAGGGTGTCGTTGACGACGACTTGCAGGCTTTCGCCGAGCCCCTTTTGGCGGATCAGCTCGAGGTCCGAGCGGCAGGCCATGAGCGCGTCGACGACCTTTGAATCCCACTGCACGCCCGAGCCTTTGAGGAAGATCTCGGAGATTTGCGAGAACGAGAGTTTGCGTCGATAGGGCCTGGTGCTCGACATCGCGTCGAAGGCGTCGGCGACGGCGAGTATCCGCGCCTCGAACGGGATCGATGAGCCGGAAAGTTTATCAGGGTAACCAGTTCCGTCGAGGCTCTCGTGGTGATGCCGGACCCCTGGGAGCAAATGGCGGAGTTTCTTGAGATCCTCGAGGATGCGGACGCCGATCACCACGTGCGACTGAATCAGGCGGTATTCGTCGGGAGTAAGCGGGCCGGTTTTTTTAAGCACATTGTCGTCGATGCCGATTTTGCCGACGTCGTGGAGGAGCCCCATGAGGTAGAGGTCGCCGCGTTGGTTGGGTGTGAGCCCGAGCTGCTCGCCGATGCGGACGGCGATGCGCGCGACGCGTTCGGAGTGACCCGAGGTGTAGGGGTCTTTGGCGTCGATGGCGCTGGTGAGTGCGCGGATGACGCCGAAGAGGAGTTCCTTGAGGTCGGCGTAGAGTCGGGCGTTGGCGTGTTGGGTGACGATGGCGGCGACGATGGGCTCAAGGAGCGCGATGTCGTCGCGACCGAATGCGCGGCCGTTGCGCGGGTTGACGACGATGAGCCATCCGCCCGCGCCTTGATGCTCGGCGGCGACGGCGGCGAGGCGCGCCACGAGCGGGTTGCCGGGTTGGTTGTCGATGAGCGTGAGCCGATCGGCGGCGGGGGTGACGAAGCTGGAAAAGTCGTGGTGCGCGAGTCCATCGACCTCGCCCGCGACGATGGTTTTTTCTTGATATTGCGAGGGGACCCAGGCGGCGGCGGCGACGTCGAGCATCGAGCGCGCGGCGCCGAGCGCGAGGGTTTGGAAGCGCTCGGGGGATTCGGAAACCCGGAGGCGTCGGATCAATCGCGCGAGAATCGCACCGTCGAACCCGGGACCGGAAGGAGTGGTTCTGCTCGAGGACGGTTCGGCCGGGTGGCGGGCGCTTGCGGAGGGTTTGTTGTCGTGGTCGACGTCCTGGGCGTATGAACTCATGGACGGTCCGCCTCGGTTCAATCGGTGTTATCGATTCCGGCGAACGACGCGGTGCGACCGGATTCATCGGAACGATAGGACACGGAGTCTCGGTTGGCAAATAGGCTGATGCATTCGCGAATCAGTCTTTTGGACAAGGCGTCGCCGGCGACGTAGGAGAGTGTGGGGCGGCACGCGTGCTGCGTGGTCGTCGCCGCGAATAGGTGCAAAGGCGGCGGGATGCTCGCGGCCGATGCGTCCAGACTCAGCTTGAGGCTTTTTGAGTTCATGTCCATGACGCGTGATCAATCGAAAACGGACGGCTTGGATTCGACCAACGAACTGCTCGCGGGTTGGGATTTGAACGAGCCGGAGTCGATCGAATCCAGTTGCACTCGCGGCGAGAGGCGGGGCCCTACTTCCGAGCCGGAGGGGGTGGACGTGCCGTCGCGACCGGTTTTCGCGGGGCTGGGGATGTCGCGTCGATTTCGAGGGGTGCGCGAGTCGTGCGCGCCGAGCGGCCTCGCGCTACGCTTCGAGCCGGGCACGGACGACTCGGTGGATATGCACCAGGGATTCACGGCGGATCAGGCGTCGTTTCGCGCGGCGGCGAAGCCGGTGAGCGTGTGGCCGTCGGCGTCGATCGATTCCAAGTCGGCTGCCGTGAGCAACGAGACGGTAAGTCTGCGGACGTCGCCGTCCGGGGAGCGCATCGAGGCGGTATCGCCGACGTCGCGACCAGTGATGTTGCCGCGCGCCGGCGACGAAGTGGGCGACTTTCGACTCGTCTCGGAGCTTGGCCGCGGGGCGTTCGCGCGGGTGTTCCTGGCGGAGCAAAAGAGTCTGGCGGGGCGTCTGGTGGCGCTGAAGGTTTCGCGAGCGGAAGGGGACGAGCCGCAACTGCTGGCGCGGTTGCAGCACACGCACATTGTGCCGATCCACTCGGTGTTCGACGATCCCGCGACCGGTCTGCGACTGATGTGCATGCCGTATTTGGGCGGGGCGAACCTCTCGCAGGTCTTGGACCGCGCGGTGAGTCGGGGATCGACGCGGGCGACGGGCCGCGAGCTGGTCGACGCGCTTGATTTGGTGAGCCGGCGCGAGGGTGTCGAGTCGATCTCGGGGACGCGCGCCGCATTTGCGTCGGCGTTGTCGCGAAGTCGATTCGCGCGTGAGTTCGGCGACGCATCGTTTCGCGAGTCGCGGTCGATTCAGCCGGCGCTTTCCGGGCCGCGGATGCGTTCGTTGTGGGCGCGGGTCGCGGGGCGTCCGGGCAACGCGGCGAGTGCGGAGATCGATCCGCACGCGCCCTCCGCGCGCTCCGCGTGCGCGTCGGCGGACGACGTCGCGGCGGCCGAGACGGTGACGGCTCACGAGGAATTCGGCCATCCGGCGCGACAATTCCTGCGCGACGCCGACTGCACGCGCGCCGCGGTCTGGATCGTCGCGCGACTGGCCGAAGGGCTCGAGCACGCGCACAGCCGAGGGCTCTTGCACCGCGACTTGAAGCCGTCGAACATTCTGATCGCGGGCGACGGCACGCCGATGCTGCTCGATTTCAACCTAGCCACCGACCGCAGCGTCGGCGACCTGGAAGAGGGACGCAAAGCGCATCTCGGCGGCACGCTTCCTTACATGGCTCCCGAGCACCTGCAAGCGTTTTTGACCCCGAGCGCCGAGGTCGTCAACGAGATTGCCGAACAGGCGGATATTTACGCGTTAGGCTTGATCTTATTCGAGATCGTGGCGGGGCGTCACGCGTTCCCGGAGTCGACGTCGCAGCGCCCGCTGCTCGAGGTGATTCGGTCGATGGCGGCGGAGCGTGCGCAGGCGGCGCCGTCGCTGCGCGCCGCGTGCCCGGGGGTCTCGCGCGAGCTCGATGCGATCGTCCGCAAGGCGCTCGCGCCCGACCCCGCGAAGCGATATGCGCTCGCCCGCGAACTCGCCGAGGATTTGCAGGCGCACCTCGACGACCTTCCCTTGCCGCACGTCGCCGAGCCCAGCCTGCGCGAGCGGATCGCGAAGTGGACCCGCCGCAACCCTCGCCTCTGCGGCTCCTCGACGATGGCGATGCTCGCGCTCACGTTGGTGCTGATGCTCGGCGGCGTGATGGGCTTGATGTCGACCAACCTGCAAGGGGTCTCGGCGCGACTTCGGTATCGCGCCTTCGCGTCGTCGTTCGACGAATGCCAATTCCTCCTCAACACCCTCGGTGCGCCCGACGAACACTTGAAACGCGGGATCAAGGCGGCCGACGAGACGCTCGCGCAGCAGGGGGTCGACCTCAAAAAGCCGGTCGCGAGCCAGTTGTCGTGGATCAGTCTGCTGCGGCCCGAGGAGCAGGCGTCGTGGCGGCGGCGGATCTCGGAGTTGATCCTGCTCGAGGCGCGGGCGCGGACCCTGCTCGCGACGCGCATCGGCACCGAGGCCGACCGTCGCGCCGCGCTCGAATGGTCGGTCCTCGCCCTCACGCGCGCCGAGAAGATCGACTCCGCGCCCGTCGGCGCGCTCTACGAAGATCGCGCTCGCTATTACGACGCGCTCGGACTCGCCGAACAGGCCCGACGCGACCAACTGCGCGGCGAGTCGCTCCCGCCGCAGGACGGCCGCGATTTCTATCTGCTCGGCGCCGCGCTCCTGCGCCGCGGCGAGTTCGCGCGCTCCGAAGAAACCCTCAGACGCTCGGTCGAGCTCGACCCGCGCGCCTTCTGGTCCTGGTTCGCGCTCGGGCATTGTCACTTCGAGGAGGGCAAATTCCTCGAAGCCGCCGGCGACTTCGCCGCGAGCATCGCGCTGCAGCCCGACTTCGCCTGGCCTCACCTAAACCGCGGTCTCGCGTTCGCGCGGGCGGGATATCTTCACGAGGCGATGTCCGAATACAACCTCGCGCTCTCCGCGAGCCCGAACTTCGCCGAGGCGCTCGTCGACCGCGCCCTCGTCGAGCTCGAACTCGGCGACGCGCCCGCCGCCGAACGCGACCTCCGCGCCGCCGTCGCGCTCGGTCGCAAGGAACCCTCGATCCACGCCGCCCTCGCCGAGACGCTCTCGAGGCTCGGCCGCCGCGACGACGCCGAGAAGCTCTTCGACTCGTTCCTCGCCGACGACCCGCGAAACACCCTCCTGCGCGTCGCCCGCGGCTTCTTTTATATCGAGAGCGATAAAGTCCGCGCGCGTCACGACTTTGAACACGTGCTTGAAATCAACGGCAATAATCCGCGTGCTTTGCTCGGTCTCGCGCTGCTCGAGCGCGCCGACAACCCGCGCTCGGCCTTGCGACGGCTCGACCAGGCTCTCAACGCGGACCCGACCCTCCTCGACGCCGTCCAACTGCGCGCCCTCGTGCTCGCGAAACTCGGCGACCCCGCGGCGCTCGACGACGTCGATCGCCTCGCCGCGACCCCCACGCCGCCGCGACTCTACAACGCCGCCTGCGCCGTCGCGCTGCTCGTCCAAACCACGCACGAGCCCAGGCTCGCGCACCACGCCCTCGAACTCTTGCGCAAAGCGATCGACGCCGGGTTCGACCCCGCCCGCGCCGCGCGCGACCCGGACTTCGAAGCCCTCCGCGACCAAAAGGATTTTCAAGAACTGATCGCTAAACATGATCGCGCCAAGAAAGCATGACGACATCGCGCAAGCACGTCTCAACCGCCGCCGAAGGCGCGGGCGACGCGGAGCGAGAGCGGCATCTCGAGGCCGTGCGCTTCGAGCAGCCTCACGTCGCCGAGCACAATCCGCGCGAGGCCGTTCGCGACCACCTCGCCCGCGTCGAGAATGATCACGCGGGTGCATAATTCAAGGACCATTTCGAGGTCGTGCGTCGCGATCAGCTTCGTCGCGGGCAGGCCGCGGACGAGTTCGATGAAGCGGCGGCGGCCGCGCGGGTCGAGGTTCGCGGTCGGCTCGTCGAGTGCGAGAATCGACGGCCGGCACGCGAGCAATCCCGCCAGGCAGACGCGCTTGCGCTCGCCGAAGCTGAGGTGATGCGGCGCCCGGTCGGCGGCGTCGAGCAAGTCGACGCGCGCGAGGCATTCCTCCGCGATCCGCAACGCCTCCGCGCGCGGAATGCCTTGATTGCGAGGCCCAAACGCGACGTCGTCGAGCACCGTCGTGCTGAAAAGCTGGTCGTCGGGATCCTGGAACAACAGCCCGACGCGCCTGCGAATCTGAGGCGCGGTGCGCGCGTCGAGCGCAACGCCTTCGATCCAAATCCGCGGCGTTTTGTCGTCGCCGCTCGACTTCGCGGCAACCTCGCCGTGCGCGTGGATCGTCCCGCCGCCGCGCCCGCGACGCGGCAACAGCCCGTTCAAATGCGAGAGCAGCGTGCTCTTGCCTGCGCCGTTCGGACCAACCAGCGCCACCGACTCCCCCGCCATCACCGTCAAGTCGACTTCGCGCAGCGCGGCGCGACCGTCCGGATAGCGAAAGTCGAGCCCGCGCACACGCACCGCCGGTACGGCCGCCGCCGCGCCGGGCCGCGCGGAATCGTCGGTCGCGATCGGAATATGAGACATAAGCACATCTGCTGCGTTTAAATGATGACTGTCGTCGTCGCGCCGGCATGTCTGACCACGTCGGTCGCGACGTCAGGCGGCGTCGTCGAGCAAAGGTTCGAGGTCGGCGCCGTTCCAGCCGCGGGCGAGCATCGACGCATGTACGCGCTCGCCGCGCTCGAGCGAACGCACGAACAGCACGCCGAGCAGGCTTGTGAGCAGGCCCCAGTCGAGCCGCCCGCCGCGTCGAAAACTACGCGCCCGACGCGCCTGCGCCATGCGTTCAAGCTCGTCGAGCAAGACGAACAGATACCGCGCCTGAAGTTGCAGCGTGACCGCGAGCGGAGTCGGCATCCCGAGCCGACGCAGTCCCGCAATTAACATGCGCAAAGGCGTTACGCCAATCAAAACGAGGACCGCGAACAGCGCGAGGGCGTTCTTGAGAAGGATCGAGCCGGCGCAGACGGCCCAGCCCAGCTCGCGGCGCGCGGGGTGAGCCGTCGCGGCGAGCGCCGCCAGAAACGCGACGAGCGCGAGGAAGCCGAGCGCGCGCTCGAACGCCGCGCGCGGCGGCAATCCCGAAACCCCGAGCGCGAACGCGACCCCGAGCGCCTCAAACGCGAACAGACGCCACGATCCAAGCGGCGTCACCACGACCGCGATCACGAAGCCGAGCGTCGCCAAGAGCTTCAAACGCGGGTCGAGCCGCTGCAGCAAGCCGTCGGACTCCGCGTGCGGCTCAAACGCGTCAAGCCGCATCGGCGGGCACCCCTTCGACGGCGACCTGCGCGCGGCCGCGACGGCTCGATACCCGGGCGAAGACCAATCCCAGCCCGAAAACCGCGATCGTACCCAGCGTCCCCGCGACCGCCGTCGCGACTTTGACCGAGTGTCGCGCCAGCAACGGGATCTGGTAATCCTCGACCGGAGCCTGCCAGACCCGCGCGGGGGCGTCGGCGACAAAGCCCAGTCGCGCACCGACGAACTCAAGACCGTCGGGATGCTCGCTCGCCCACGGCGCGAGGAAAATCGCCGCCGCCGTCGCCACCGCGAGGCTCGCCACCGCCGCCTGCGACCATCGCGCCGCTCGACCCGGCGCGACGTCGGGGTTGTGAATCAAATCGGGCCGCGTGCGCAGAACAAACCGCAGGACCAGCCCGGTGATCGCCGCTTCACCCACGCCGATCGCCGCGTGCACGAGCGCCATCCAGCCAAGCACGTGCAGAAAATCCTCGCGGCGCCCCGATGCCGCCAGTTCGATCGCGAACGCCCCCGCACCCAGCACCACCGAAAACCAAGCCGCCAGCATCGCGCCGATCAGCACGCCCGATGAGCCGCCGATCGCTCGCCGAATCGGCGCATAGATCGCATAACCCAGCACCGACCCGATCAGGCCCATGTTGACGAAGTTCGCCCCCAGCGCCGTCAAGCCGCCGTCGCCGAACAGCAGGCACTGCACGATCAAAACCGACGCCACCACGACCGCGCCGCCCCAAGGACCCACCACCACCGCCGCCAGCACCCCGCCCAGCAAGTGACCCGAGACCGGCAGCGGTCCGATCGGAAAGTTCACCATCTGAGCCGCGAACACGAACGCCGCGGTCGAGCCGAGCAAGGTCGCCGAGCCCGGTTCGACGCGCTTCGCCGCGTAACCCAGACCCGCCGCCCCGATCAAACCCGCGGCAGCCGCGACCGCCGGATCCAAAACCGCGTCGGGTACATGCATTGGCGCGACCTCGCTCGCGAGCTTTTCAAAATCGGAGTCGGCCTCGAACCACGACCGCCGAGCAGCAAGAAGCGCGACGGACGAGCACCCATTGTAGGAGCGGTATGGCGTTCCGTCAAAAACTTCATACCGCGGGTTCGATACGATTTCGGACGCCGACGGATCGACGTCGACGGCGCGTGCCTGTCCGTCGACCGCCGCGCACCCGGGCGTGCGAAAATGGAACGTTCACGAGGCTTTTAGCGCTCCGCGCGAACGATTTGCGATAAATTCGCCGCCTCGGGCAGACCGCGCAGGCTGAGGTCGAAGTGTTCCAAGAGGACGACGAGCGCGTCGGCGTGCATGCGGCGTTCGAATTCGGGGTCGCGACGCCCCGCGCCCGCGATTCGGCTCGCGACCATGGCGGGCATCCCGGGCAGAGGGATGCGCGTCCGGCCTTGCGCTGTCCCGTCCCACACGTGCGACCCGGCGTGCGTCAATGTAAGGCGTGTTTCGATGCGGGTCGTTGGGTTGAGCGACTCGAGATAGCTCGGACCGGCCGACTCATAAACGTCGACGACCAGCCGGTACGGCGCTTCGGCCTCCCAGAGACGTCGCGCGTCGTCGTCCGCCGGGGCGAGCAAATAGCCGCGTTTCTCGAGCGTCTCGGCCAGACGCGGCGTCAGCCTGCGCACGTAAGCGTCGAGCGACCCGAGCGTGAATTTGCCGCGCATCGGCTCGAGCACGACGCCGCGCGCACGGGCAATTTGAGTCGTGATCGCCAGAGTCGCGGTGCGGATTTGCTCGCGGTCGCCGCTTGATAAATGACCCGCAGCGTCGTCGATCCGGCCCAACCCCGCGAGCGCCTCCGCGAACTCGCCGCGCGTCAGCTTCCTGCGCGCATCCTCGAGCAGCGTCCCCGCGAGCCGACCGCGCGCGGCACGCAGCTCCTCGACGACCGCGTCGCGCATCGTCGCGAGCGCCGGTTCGGATTCAACCCGCGCCGCAAGCGTCAGAGCCTCACCCACGCCGTGCTCGGGATCAAGCTTCGGCACGCCCCCCAGCCGCTCGGCCACGTCGCGGCGCGCCACCTCGTCGCGACGTCGACGCAGCTCGTCCACCGCGTCGAGCGGTGCGTGACGCAGACGACCCGCGATCTCGAGCGCCGCGTTGATCTCGACCAGCGCCTGACCGTAACGACCCGCCGACTCGTCCGCCAATGACTCCGACCGCAGCTTCTCGAACGTCGCGCACAACCGCGACTCCCCCGAGACCCGCAACGCAACCACCCCGAACGCCGCAGTCGTCGTCAACAACGCGCCGCAGATCAGCAACGTCGCCCGCGACCACTCCCGCAAGCGACCGCCGCGACGCCCGCCCGCGCGCCCCCCCCTCCCCGCCAACCGCGGAAAGTACGGCACCTCGACAAACGACTCGCACCAGGGACATGTCACCTGGCGACCCGTCGCCTGTTCCGAGATCGTCACCATGTGGCCGCACTCAGGACAGGCAAATTCCCCGTCCATCAATCCAACACCCTCAAAGTCGCGCCGATCAGCACCCGCCGTCATAGTCTCCCGAAATCATACACTGTCCCAACGACGCAGCGACAATTCCGAGCAAATGAATCGTCACCATCATGCATGATTGTCGTTGCGGCCGTGCGAAACGATCGCTTCGACATTGAAATTTACGGCCGATCGAGGACAAGCGGACGCGTCGGCCCCGAAAAAGCGCAACGCCGCGGCGGGATGGGGTTTCCGTACCGAACGGGAGGGTTCGAACGGCCCGAGGGCGACCCGACGGTCAGTCCTCGGGATTCGTGCACTGCTGGATGAGCCAGGTGTCGACGTCGGCAAGCATCGGCCGCGTGAGGCGATGGGCGCACGGGTAAGACTGGAAGGAGACCTTCAATCCGCCGGCGCGAAGCGCGCCGATGTCGCGCCGCGCGTCGATCACTGAGGAACGGGCGTTCCACTCGCCGTGCACCGCCAGTATCCGCAACGACCGGCAATCCTTCACACGCGCCAGCGGTCGATATCCATCCCCCGACGGCAGCCGGCCGTTGATCGCAACAATCCCGGCGAACCGCTCGGGATATGTCAGCCCTAGCCGATAAGCAACCGAAGCCCCTTCGCCGACACCCATGAGGAAAATTCGTTCCGAATGAATATGCAAGGCGCGACGGGCGCGACGAATCGCCGAAAACACCCCGTCCTCGATCGCGTCGATCGGGTCGACAACCTCGCCCGAAAAGCGTCGCCGGACGAAGTCGCCCGCCGTAAGTGCAGGCTCGCAGTCGCGATCGGACGCCTCGGCGGCCTCGGCGGCCTCGGCGGCTCGTCGCGCGGGTCCGCCGAAGTCAGGCCCCCAGCCAAACCCTCGCGGCACGCCGCGACGGGTCAGAAGCTCGGGTCCGCGGAGACTCACTGCGACGTAGTTGCGCCAACTTAAGCGGGGCATTGACGCCGCCAGTTGCTGCTCGTCGCCGCCACGCCCGTGAAACAGTACGAGCAGCGGATACGCGTAGTTAGGCTCGTATCGCTGCGGAATAAAGCGGGTTTCGACCAATAGCGCGGCCGGGTCGGCACTGCTGTGGTCGACAGGCATCAATTTCGGCCGCTCGTCCGTCATCCACGAAGCTCCTACGTTGCATGCGCGAGTGTGCGATCTTGGCTTAGTGGCCCGACCGAGCTCGGAGACTCACTGACGTCGAAGCGAGAGCTTTGACGTGCTGCATCCGACGCAAAGCATAGCCAGTAATTTGCCGGGCTTCAACAAAACCCCCATTTAATTTTGGTTTCGGCTCAAGTTTTTGACGAACTCGACCGAAAAGCCGGCCAGTCGACGGAAACCTCGCGGATTACGTAATTTGCGACGGCTGTAAGCCGCCCTCCCAAATGGTCGAAAGGCAACATGTTGCGATCATGCGTGACTGGATGCGTGGTTAGAGTTTCAGGCCGAGGAGGTCGTGATACGCCTTGCTGACCTTCGAGGGAAAGATCTTGAGGTCGTTGACGAGGTTCTGTGTGGTTGAGTTCCCCTTGCGCGGGGCGCGGTGGAGCGGCATGGGGTGCGCCTGGTGGAGCGCGGCCAGCCGCGCGGCGCGTGCTTGCCGGAGCGCGGCGCGTTGCTGGGCGAGTCTCGCGGCGTAAGGTCTTAGGATGACCGGGCTTGCGGGAGTGACTGTCGCGGTTGGGGTGACGGTGACGGCGGGCAGCGTGGGGACGGTGCCGTTGCCGTTGGTGCCCGGGACGTAAATCGACAGCGGGCCGGAAAGCGCCGTATTATTCGTCTTAATCGGCTCGGTGACGAGGTTGCTGGGGTCGATAATGACGGCGATGCGTCCGACGCTCGTGCTGCTCAACGAGACTCCCGCCGGCACCAGGCCGGGGAGCTGGAGCATTTGGTTGATCGTCTGCGAAGCCCCCGGCTGCAAGCCCGCGACGGTGGTTTCGCCGAGCCACAGCCCGCTCGTCTGGAGACCTTGCGGGCCGGTCAGGACGAACGCCACCTGGAAAGGACCAGCCGCGGCCGCTCCCAGGTTTTGCACGACGGTCTGCGTTTGGAAGCTCTGGCCCCAGGCGATCAACTGAGTCGGTACCGTGACCGTCGACGCCGCGAGGTCGGGCAGCGCGGGGACGGCCGTGGTCGTGTTCAAGCCCGGCGTGATCGTGACCGACGCCTGATCCAGGCCAAGCCCCTGCGAAGGCAGGTGCGGATAGAGGTCGTTCGTGACGTAAGTCGAGTCCTGGATCATGGATATGGTGTAGGCCGAGACGCCGTTGAACTGCGGCGGAGGGGCGCTCGGCAGGATGAACGTCTGCTGTAAATTCACGTTTTGCCAGGCGGCGATGGCCGGAACCGAGATCGTCCCGATGGTGAGGTCGTTCGGCCCGCCGGGCAGGCTTCCCGCGGGAGTGAGGATGACACTCGCCGTCGTTGCCGGAGCGTTCCCCTGCGCATTGTTCTGGACCTGCGCCGTCACGCTGATCGGCCCGCCCCACTGCGCAGTGTTCGAGGAGACCGCGAACGAAGTTCCTTGCAGCAGTGAGGGTTGCGGCGGCGTGATCGTAATCGCCGTCGTGTCGAGACCCCCGCCGAGGTCGTAGTTGTTGTTCCGATTGCTCTCGGGAATCACGCGATTCGGATCCACCCACGCATTGATGTAGATCGCTTGGTTCGTGGTTGCATCAAATCCCGGGATCGGCGTCTGCGGCAGCGCGACCGTCTGGTCGTACGTGGTTGATTGCCCCGCCGCCAAACCGCCGGGAATCGTCACCATGCCAAGCGGAACGGAGGTCGGGCCAATCGTGGGTGTGCTCGACGCAAAGAGTTCCACATTAAAGGATTGCGTAACAGGGGCGGTCCCCTGATTCTTCACCTGGCCGACCGCGTCGAAGGTGTTGCCCCAATAGAGCGACGACGGCGTGCTGAGCAGCGAGTTCACCAGGTCCGGCAAAGCGGCCCGGGCAGCCAGCAACTGACGCTCTTCGAGCGGCTCGAACCGCAAGATCATGGGACCATGACCCCACGCGCGGCGGCGTGCGGCAACCCGACGATCAAGACGCGACATGGCCGACTGCTCCTCGTCCTTGAGGACGTCCGCGGAAGGCGGTCGTCTTTCCCCAACTCCATTTGGGACTAACATCGGGGTTTACCTCGAATCGAGCCGGTAGTCAAGGCGAGCCGGCACAGAGCGGCCGGCCGCCGCGACCGCGAGCCGGCATGACTTGGCCGGCTTTGGGATTCCGAATTCACGGCGACGCGACCTTAGTTTGACCGGCCGAGCCGGGGTGGCGTACGATGCTACTCGGCCGCGTCGCGGCGAGCTGCGCGGGCCTGAATCAAGTCGTTTTGGGAGATCCATTCCGTGGGCGAGGCGGTGCGAGCGATTGCGGCGCGGCGACGAGGCGTCGGGCGCGTGTTGACGGCGTGGTTGGCTTGGGGTGCGATCGCGGGCTGCGGCTCGGGTCCGAACGACGTCCCGGGTGCGCGCGCGGAGCCTGCCCGCAAGTTTCCCGGCGTGACGTTAGTCGTTGGCGCGTTGGGAGATCCGAAGATCCTGGTGGGTCTCGGCGCGCAACGAGGCGAGTGGATGGCGAGTCGCGGCGGGGCGATTGAGACGCGGCCGGAAGCGGTTGCGCCGAAGGCCCTCGAAGGGGTCGACGTCGTCTTGTTTCGCGGCGACCGACTGGGCGATTTGATCGACGTCGACGCGCTTGCGACGATCCCCGAGAGCGCCGTCCGGCCGGCGATTCAGGTCGACCCCGACGAGTCCGACCCGTCCGTGCGCGCGGCCGCCGAGAGCGCCGCCAAGGCCTCCGACACGTTCCGCTTCGACGACATTCTGTCGGCGTATCGCGACCAGGTGTGCAAATACGGCGAAGATCGGATCGGCCTGCCGTACGGCGGGACGGCGCTCGTCTTGGCCTATCGACGCGTGGCCTTCGACGACCCGTCGAACCGCGCCGCGGCCAAAAAGGCGGGCCTCACGCTCGAGCCGCCCGACACCTGGGAGAAGTTTGACGCCTTGGCGAAGTTTTTCGAGGGTCGCGACTGGGACGGCGACGGCGCGGTCGATCACGGAGTCGCGTTGGCGCTCGGCGCGGATCCCGAAGGGGTCGGCGACGACGTTTTTTTGGCGAGGGCGCTCGCGATGGGGCTGCACCCCGACCAGTTTTCGTTCCTCTTCGATGCCGACACGATGTCGCCGCGGGTGGCCTTGCCGCCGTTTGTGGAGTCGCTGACGAAGACCGTCGCACTGAAGGCGAGTGGTCCGCCGGGGATCGAGCGTTTTGACGCCGAAGCCGCGCGCAAGGCATTCCGAACGGGCAAGGTCGCGATGTTGATCGACCGCGCGGAGCTCGCGACCAAGTGGAGTGGAGGAACCGGCAAGACGGCGGCGATCACGACCGCTCCACTCCCCGGTTCCGACCGCGTGTTCGACCCCGGCCGGAAAGCGTGGGAGACGCCTCGGCGGACGAATCGACCCGCCTGGTTGCCGCGCGGCGGCGGCTGGATCGCGGCGGTCACCAAGACGGCGACCGGGACCAAACTCGAAGCCGCGATCGACTTCGTGAAATATTTAGCAAGTGCCGACGTCGCGAACCGAGTCCGTTCCGAGCCGTCGTTTCCGATGTTGCCGGTGCGTGCCTCGCTGATGGGTTCGGGGCTGCCCGACACCCGCGCGGCGCTCGGCGTCGAGACGCGTTCTTGGTCGGAGTCGATCGCGAAAACCTTTGGATCGGAACGGGTTGCGGTCGGGCTCCGGATTCCGCGAGCGGAAGCGTACATGGCCGAGCTCTCGCGGGCGCGGGGTCGCGCCGCGGGGGGCGAGCCGGCGTTGAAAGTGCTTGAGGAAGTGGCGCGTTCGTGGAGCGCGCGGGTGGAGTCGCTTGGTCTCGATCGCCAAAAATGGCACTATAGGCGCAGTCTGAACACGCTTTACACCGACCGCGTGCCGCCGTCCGCGCGGCCTTGAGCCGCGCGGCGGGGGCTTGAGTGGAGTAACTCCGACGGGTTCCGGCGCGGGGCGGCTTGGCGCGATTGGAGTGGAGTTACTCCGGACTGGGCCCGAAGCAAATGAGGGTGATGTCGTCGGCCTGCGCGTGGCCGGCGGAGAATTCGCGGACGTCCTGGAGGATGGCGCGGCCGACGACTTCGGCTCCGCCGGCGACCGCGGCGACGCGCTTGAGCAGGCGGCGGTTGTCGACCTTTTCGTAGATTTCCTCGTTCACGCTGCGGGCGTCTGTGACGCCGTCGGAGTTGATGACGACGACGTCGCCGGGTTCGAGCGGGATCACGGTCTGTTGGTAGTCGGATTCGGGGAGGATGCCGAGGGGAAGTCCGCCGAGTTCTTCGCCGCACTCCTCGACGCGTCCGCTCGCGCGGCGAATCAGAATCGGCAGGTGGCCTGCGGAGCAGACGGTGAGTGTGCGGAGCGCGGGGTCGAGGACCGAGAGGCTGAGCGTGATGAATTTTTCCTCGATGTCGGCCTCGTAGAGTAGTTTATTAAGCTTGTTCGCGGCGGCGGAGGGGGTGGGTTCGGTGAGGATCGCGTAGCGGGTTTCGCCGCTGAACTTGGCCATCATCAGCGCGGCCGCGACTCCCTTCCCCGAGACGTCGCCGAGCGCGATCGCGACGCGGTCGCCGGGCAATTCGACGAACAGGTAGTAGTCGCCGCCGACCTCGTAGGCGGGGTCGTAATGCGCGAAGAACTGATAGCCGGGGACGACCGGCGTCGACTTCGGCAGGAAGCGTTTTTGCACCTGCTCGGCGAGTCGGAGGTCGCGCTCGATGCGTTCGCGCTCGATCAAACTCTCGTGCAGCGAAGCGTTTTGGACGGCGATGGCAGCTTGGCCGGCGACGGCGGCGAGCAGGTCGAGGTCGTCCTGATTGAACTGCCGCGAGTCGCTGGTATCAAGCTGAATGATGCCGAGCGCTTGGCCGTCGGGCGTGAGCAGCGGGACGCACATCACCGAGCGGATCTTGAGGTCCGCGATCGACGACGTCGTGGGCAGGTTCGCGTCGTTGCCGGCGTCCTGGCTCAGCAGGGCCTTCTTTTGACCGAGGACGTGGTTCACGATCGTCCGGCTGATGCTGATCGGAGCCTCGTCTTCCTGCGCCTTAAATAAGCCGGAACGGCGGGTCGGACGGTGCTTAAAAGCTTTGCGGACGAGCTTGCCGGAGTCGGGGTCTTTGAGGATGAGGAAGAGTCGCTCGGCCTGCGGGAACAGTTGCATCAGCGACTCGAGAATCTTGGGCGCGAGCGTATCGATCTTGAGTTCGGTGGAGAGGTTGCGCGCGATTTCGAGGATTGCCTTCAGCTTCACTTCGGGTCTGACGACGCTGGTGACGGCGCTTGATCGCGAGGCGTCGATGGTTTGGATATTGGCTTCGTCGGACGCTTCCTCGGTGACGATCAACTCGTTGCCGCGCGATTTGGGGGCGGCCGGCTTCGGGGCTTGGGTGTAGTAGATAAATTCGACGTCGCAGATGTTGATTTTGTCGCCGGGGCGGAGGCGTTGGGGCTTGTCGGGGACGAGTTCGACGTTGTTGACCTTGGTTTTATTGCGCGAGGTCAGGTCGACGATGGTGTGACCGTCGCCGGAGCGTCTAATTTCGGCGTGACGTCGACTGACGCCGTTCGGCTCGAGCACGATTTTGCAGTCGGGCGAGCGTCCGATGTCGACGACTTCAACCTTAAGTTCGATGAACTGTCCGGCCGTGCTGCCCGAGACTTGTTGTAAGATCGCCATTCGCACGCGCTCCCTTCCGGAGTCCCTCACCGACGCGAGATCAACTGTTTTTTTGCGACGAAGTTTGCAAGTGGAGGCCGGCGCGGTCGGGGGAAAATCAAAACGGGTCGAGTCCGACCTTTGCCTTGGCTTTGACGCGATTCTGGCTTTTGACGTTCGCTCCGGTCTCGCCGGCGGCTTTCTTGAGGAGAGCGCCGGGGAAGGCGCCGCCGGCCCGTCGGAACCCGGTTTGGTCGTGTCGAATGATCGCCTGTGCGAGTCGTTGGCGAATCTGGATCAGCTTGGGATTCGAGATTTCGCGGTCGGTCGGGGCGGCGTCGGGGGAACGGCTGGAGGACTCGATGATTTCGAGTCCGAATTCGAGCAGCGAGCGGTCGAGAAAGGCGGTGACGTCGACGGCGGGGGGTCGAAAGTCCTCGATCACCCCTTCGCGGTCGCCGCGGAGCGCCTTGACGGCGATTCGGCAGAGCGCGACGAGTTCTTTTTCGTGGGTGTGGTCGGGCTGCCAGACGGCGACTTCATCGGCGAGCGCCTGGAGCCGCTCGGCATCGCGACGCCTGAGCAGCCGGCGTGCGAATTGCACGTAGGCGCGTCCGGCCCACTCGCGCGCGTCGGGGAAATATCCAGGGACGGCGAGCCAGGCGGCGTCTTGGTCGTCGACGTTCACCCGCAAGAGCGCCTCGGTGTATTGAGCCTCGACGTTCGCTTTTTTAGACACGGCGCGCGACCAATCGGGCCTCATCCAGAGTGCCGGGATCGGGTTGGGGGCGTCGGAACGAGCGCGGAGGAGGTCGTCGGGTCGGGTGACGACGGCGGCGAGGACGCCGCTTGCCGCGCAGAGGACGACGAGGGCGACGCGGAGCGCGATCGGCACGCGCGCGCCTGTGATCCGATGGGTGAAGTGCGCGGCGGTGCGCGCGACGGTGCTGATCGACTGAGTACCGCGGGTCGAGACGGGCTCGGCCGGTCCGGGAGCGGCGGGGATTTCGGTCGCGGCGAGCGCGGGGCCGACGCCGGTCGCGCCGGTGTGGCCGGGGATCGCGAGCGCGGCGGTCTGCATCGAGTCTCGCACCTTCGCGAGGTCGCGCAACATCTCGCCCGCCGATTGATAGCGGTCCGCGGGCTTCTTTTCGATCAGCTTCATCACCAGCGCGACGAGGTCGGCGGGGAGGTCGGGCCGATGCACGGCGAGGCTGACGGGCTTGTCGCGCACGTGTTTGAGCGCGATCGCGAGCGGGTTGTCGGCCTTAAAAGGCGGCTCGCCGGCGAGCATGTGGTAAAACGTGACTCCGAGCGAATAGAGGTCGCTGCGATGGTCGAGCGTGTGGCCTTGCGCCTGCTCGGGGCTCATGTAGAGCGGCGTACCCATGGTGGTGCCGGGGAGCGTCAGGTGCATATTGTCGGCCTCGCTGGGTCGACAGAGGCCGAAGTCGGCGACCTTCACCTGACCTTTTTTGGTGAGGAGCAGGTTTTCGGGCTTGATGTCGCGGTGGATCAGGCCGACTTCGCCCGCGGCGGCGATGGCCATGCCCGCCTGCTTCATGATCGACATCGCGAGCGGCAGGTCGACCGACCCTTTCCGCGTGATGTACTCGCGCAGGTTCATGCCCTGCACGTATTCCATCGCGATGAACCGGATTTCCTCCGATTGCCCTAACATGTAGACGTGGACGATGTTCGGGTGGTTCAGCTTGGCGATCGCGGCGGCCTCGGTCTCGAAGCGGCCGAGATACGTCGGCTTCGCGCTCAGCTCGGGGCGGAGGACTTTGATCGCGACCGGTCGATTGAGGCTGACTTGGCGCGCCAGGTAAACGTCGCCCATACCCCCCCGGCCGAGAATCCGCTCGATGAAGAAATCGCCGAGCGTCGCGCCGGTGAGGTCGCGCCACAGAGGCTGTTCGACCGCGGACCAGACTCCGGTCGGCTCGGTCCCGCTCGTTTTCGGAGGATCGGCGGCGCTGCTCATAAAGGTTGAACAATCCCGAGGTGGAGGCCGCGCAGGTCGGCCGAAGCAAGCATACGGCCGCGTCGCGCGGGCGTATCGCGCATCGATCGCGCCGCCCAACAACAGTTAGTTTACGTCGTCACTCCCGCCGCCGCAAATGTAAATGGATCGTCGGACGCTCGCATCCACGGTCCAGAGCCAGGTTCGCCGCGCGCTCCGGCTTTGTAAAGAGCACGAGCGCCTTTTTGTGACGTTCCGCGTCTGGTTTAACGGTCGCGCCGCGCCGACCTTGAAAAACCGTGCGGGAGGGATGCGGCGGACGAGCGCCGCGATGTCTAGAATAGAGAACGGTCCCGCGATTTCCAACGGCCTCCGGAGACGTTTTCGTTTCGATGATCAAGACCTTGAATCTCCGTCGGATCGACTGCGGCGAGTCGGACGCTCGCGGCGCGATTGAGGCGTTGCGTGCGCAGCTCAGTCCGAACGGCGACATCGTGAGTCCGCGCGGCCGGGCGCGCACCGTGGCCGCGTTTGGAGCCGCGTTGACGCCTCGACAGGTCGTGGATCGGATTCTGGCCGACGTCCAGTCGAGCGGCCTCGAGGCGGTGCTCGACTACA
>JAJYDB010000051.1 GCA_021777845.1 Planctomycetota bacterium | reverse complement strand
GATCCGCGCGGCGGCGGTCAGCCACGGCTTGCCGTGCATCACGACGATCGCCGGAGCGCGCGCCCTCGTCGCGGCTCTCGAACGCGTCCGCGGCGGACCGCTCGACGTGCATGCGCTCCAAGATCTCCTAAAATAAATCGGACCGGCGTCGCCGACGCCGACGACATGGGCTTTGTCATAGCGCCGCCGACGCTCGCCGTCGAGGTCCGCTTTGAGGTCGGTTAAACGCCGCGCAACGCGAGACTTTCCGAGCGATCGCGCCTCTCGTCCGCGGCCCCGCTTGCAAACGAAGCGCGGGCAGGCTAGCCTCGTGCCGTTGCCTATCGGTCGACGACATAGATACATCGTTGAGGGGCTTGATCATGACCCCGGTCGGCGAGACGTATAAGCCCACGGGCGCCTTCGAAGTCGTGGGGACCTTTCAGGCGACGATTCTGGGCGTGGTTGCGGCGTTGGTCGTCGCCGGGGTGGTTTGGGCCTGGGAAATCAGCCCGATCCCGACGCTCTTAATCGTCACGCCGCTGATCCAAGGCGCGGCGGTGGGGTGGGTGCTCGCGCTGCTGTTTCGACGGATCAAGCTGCGCAACCGCCTGGTGGCCGCGACGGTCGGCCTGCTCTGCGGACTGCTCAGCATCGGCCTGGTGCATTACGGCCATCACCTGAAACTGGTCGGCGAGGCGGCCTCGTCGATCGCCGAGCAGGTGCGGCAGGATCAGGAAATCAAGCCCGAGGTCCGCGACCAGGTGCTCGCGGCGCTCGAGACCAACCCCGCGGCCGTCGTCGACGCGGTGATGAGGGACGAGACCGGTCACGGCGGAATCTTGGGTTCGCTGGCTCTGCGTGCCCGCCAAGGGGTGACGCTCGGCCGCGGGAACACCAACGTCACAGGCGTCGGAGTCTACGTGCTCTGGGGTCTCGAGGCGCTCGCGGTGGCGTTGATCGCGGCCTCGATGGGCTGGGCGGCGGCGTCGGAGCCGTTCTGTGAGGATTGCCAAGCGTGGTGCGTGCCGGCGGGCGTTTCGACCTGGCCCGGCGCGCTCGTCGACCACGTCACACAGGCGCTGCGCGCCGACGAGTGGAGCACGCTCGCCGGCTGGAAGCAAACGCCGCCGGAAATCGAGCCGAGGCCCGATAAGACGATCGTGGCGATTCACGCCTGCCCTGGCTGCAACCTCGCCTTCGCCGACGTCGCGCATTATATCCCCGCGAATTCAGGCAAACCCGAGGCGAAGAAGAAGTCGTTCCGCCTCTCCGCCGACAAAAAGCAAGATCAAACCATCAAGAAAATCAAAGCCGTGCGGCTCTCCACCGAGATGGACGGCACGCTCCGCGGCGCGCCCGCCTCGACCGCCGCTCCAACCGAGTCGGCCGCGGGCGACGACGCCAACCCGCCCGCGCACGCCGAGCTCGAAAACGTCCCCGACTCCTTCGACGAGTGAGAGTCCCGACGCACGAGGTTTGATCAACCCAAGACCCGCCGCGCAACCGATCGACGGCACTCCGCGAGAAATGCCGGCATCGGTGTTGCGTGACGGCCGGACACCCTCTATAGTGCATTGTTGCGTCGATTCGCTCTCCGCGTGGGGGAGCGGATTGCGGCTTTTGATCGTTTCCCCAAAGACGTCTTGCAAGGCTTGGCCGCGTTGTTTTCGAGACGTCGCGGCAACTGAGTTCGGGCGTACGGATCAGACGCGTCCGCGCCGGGGCCGGGGCCTTGTCCGCGTTCCCTTCGCCGCTGCGCGAGGGGCTTTCCAGGATCACACGGACCAACATGGTAGATCGTAACCTGCTGCGCGAGTTCGAGGTCAGCGACGAAGAGTGGAGCTTGGTTGTCGACCAGAGCGGCGAGGGCATCGACGAAATCGAGCGCGCGCTCGGCGAGGGACAGAGCTTCGAGATCGGCGGGATCGTTCCCGGCAAGGTCGTCAAGATTATCGGCGACCAGGTGCATATTGACATCGGCTACAAGTCCGACGGCGTCGTTTCGACGCACGAGTGGGAAGACGAACCCGCCCCGCAGGCGGGCGACGTCGTTGAGGTCCTGCTCGAGGGGATGGACGACGACACCGGCGAGGTGGTCCTGTCGCGCAAGAAGGCGCACCGGATGCGCGCCTGGGAAACCGTCATCTCGAAGTATCACGAGGGCGACGTCGTCAAGGGCCGCGTGACCCGCAAGATCAAGGGCGGCCTGCTCGTCGACATCGGCGTCAACGTCTTCTTGCCGGGCAGTCAGGTGGATATCCGCCGTCCGTCCGACGTGCAGGATTACGTCGGGCAAGAAGTCGAGTGCATGATCCTGAAGATCGACGAGGCGCGGCGGAACATCGTCGTCAGCCGTCGCAAACTCATCGAGATCACCCGCGAACAACAGAAGCGGTCGCTGCTTTCGGAGATTCAGGAAGGCCAGTTGCGCACCGGCACGGTCAAGAACATCGCCGACTTCGGCGCGTTCGTCGACCTCGGCGGCATCGACGGCCTGCTGCACATCACCGACATGAGCTGGGGCCGGATCAACCACCCGAGCGACCTCGTCCGCATCGACGACCAGATCGAGGTGAAAGTCCTCCACGTCGACAAGGACCGCGAGAAGATCGCGCTCGGACTGAAGCAAAAGAGCGCCAGTCCCTGGGAAAACGTCGCCGAGAAGTACCCCGTCGGCGCCCGCGTCATGGGCGACGTCGTCAACGTTATGAGCTACGGGGCCTTCGTCAAACTCGAAGAGGGGATCGAAGGGCTCGTCCACATCTCCGAAATGAGCTGGACGAAGCGCATCAATCACCCCAGCGAGCTGGTCCAGGTCGCCGACAAGGTCGAGATCGTCGTCCTCAAGATCGACAAGGACAAGCACGAAATCTCGCTCGGCATGAAGCAGACGCAGGCGAACCCTTGGGATCAGGTCGCGGGCAAGTATCCGCCCGGCACCATGATCGAAGGGACCGTCCGCAACCTCACCAACTACGGGGCGTTCATCGAGATCGAAGAGGGCATCGACGGCCTTCTGCACATCTCCGACATGAGCTGGACCCGTAAGATCGGCCACCCCAACGAGCTCCTCGAAAAGGGCCAGCGGGTGCGCTGCCAGGTCCTCAACGTCGACCAGGATCGCAAGCGCATCGCCTTGGGACTCAAGCAGTTGCGCGACGACCCCTGGGAGACCGACATCCCCGGCCGCTACAACCCGAACGACGTCGTGAAGGGCAAGGTCACGAAGCTCACCAACTTCGGCGTCTTCGTCGAGCTGGAGCCGGGGCTCGAGGGCCTGCTGCACATCTCCGAGTTGGCCGACCATAAGGTCGACAGCCCCGAGGAAGTCGTCAAAGTCGGCGACGAGATCGAGGTCAAGATCCTCCGCGTCGACCGCTCCGACCGCAAGATCGGCCTCTCGCGCAAGAAAGCCTCCACCGGCAAGCCCGGCGAGGAAGACGGCGACGAGCCGCAGCTCGAGGCCAAGCCCGAGCCCACGCTGTCGAAGGAAGGCAAGGAGCTCAAGGGCGGACTCGGCGGCGGCGGCCCCCTCTTCAGCATGGGTGGGACCACGACGACGCCCGAACCCGAGCCCGAAGCCGAGAACGCGGGCGAGTGACCGCAACTCGGTCGTAAGCCTTGTTCTTTTCTAGTATTGCGACAAACACCGCGGCCCGTGCGTCTTCCCTGAAGGCGTCGGGCCGCGGGTGTTTTGGGAGCCCTCGCGCCGCCTCTCGGGGACGCGGACCCTCCCCCGCGCAGGTCACGCTCAAACCACCCAAACCCTCCAATCCCTACCAGTTTGCCAATTCTCACTACGCTCATCTTCCATATTTCACCAAAACCTCCTAAACTTCCAGGACCGCTTAAGTTCACAAAGCGGGACTCCGATACCTAAGTTAAGAACGGGAGCGGTCGGGAATCGGGACGTTCCTCGAGCTCGAGGGACGGGCGTTGACGGGCTGGGATGCGACCGACTGCGGAGCTTCACGCGTCCGAAGCAAGGATGCGAGACGACCGCGGCCGGGTGTCGGCGCGAAGGCGGACGTGCGCGGAGGTGTCGCGTGCGCGCCGCGTTTTTTGGTTTGCATTCCGAACCCTCAGCCAATCCCCCGTGGCGTGGGCGCGGCAAGCGTCGACGCGGCCAGTCCAACGACTCACGAAGAGACTTTGACGAGGACCTACATGGCCCGGATTCGCCGACACCGCCGCGACACGGTACAGACTCCCCTCGAGACGTACCTGCGCGAGATCAACGAAACCGCCCTGCTCACCGCCGACGAGGAAAAGATGTTGGCGCGACGCATCGCCGGCGGCGACAAGCAGGCGCGCGAACGGATGGTCCGCGCAAACCTCAGGCTCGTCGTCAACATCGCTCGCGGCTATGTCGGCAAGGGGCTCGCGCTCCAGGACCTGATCGAAGAGGGCAACCTCGGGTTGCTCAGGGCCGTCCAAGGCTTCGACCCCACGGTCGGGACGCGCTTCAGCACCTATGCCAGTTATTGGATTAAGCAGTCGATCAAGCGCGCGCTCGTGAATACCGCGAAGCCGATCCGCATCCCGGCTTACATGGTCGAGCTGCTTTGCAAGTGGCGACGCGCCGCCGCCGAACTCCAAGAAACCTTCGGCCGCACGCCCACCGTCGAGGAAATCGCCCGCGTGCTCGAGCTTCCGAAAAAGAAGCTCGCGATCGTCAAGAAAGCCATCAAAGTCTATAACCTCGTCCCGCAGACCGACCAGTCCGAGAACGGCTGGAGCCTCGGCGAAATGCTCATGGACGAGCGGACCCGCGCCCCGGACGTGGAGATGGTCGAGGCCGACAACCTCAAGCTCGTGATGCACAGGCTCGACGAAATGGACAAGCGCGAAGCCACCGTCCTGCGGATGCGCTTCGGCCTCAACGACGCGCCGCCGAAGACGCTCAAAGAAATCGGCGAGTCGCTCGGATTGACGCGTGAACGCGTCCGTCAAATCGAGAATGAAGCGCTCGGCAAGCTCTCGGCGGTGTTTCTCGCGGATTGAGGGCGGGCGGACGTCGACGCCGTGCCGCGACGATGGTTACTCCACCGAGGAGCCGCGCGACGTCGCGGGTTCGAAGAGATACTCCAACGACGCGGCTTCGACTCCACTCCGGCCGACGTTCCCCTCAACCTTATTAATGCGGAAAGCCGCGTCGCGAGTCGGAGCGCGGCGCATTTCCGCGGCGAACGGTCAGCTTTCGCGGCCGAAGCGGGCGGCGATCTTGCGTCGTGCGCGGCTCGCGAACCAAAACCCGCCCGCGGTGAGCAGCAGCACGATCGGCGAGGCCTCGGGCGCCGGCGTCGGGCTGATCGAGTCGTACCCGACGATGTTCGAGCAGATCAGCGACGACGAGAAGCTCTGGTTGAAAGTGCCGTTGAACGACGCGGTCGGCAGCGTGTGCATCTCCAGGAACGCAACCGGCCCAAATTGCGACTGGAGCGCCCCGCCGGTCACCGTCATGCCGACGTTGAACGAGGCGTCGGTCCCCCCCTGCGCGCCGAACGACGTCGCCGTCGCCTGCAACAGCAGACCGCTGAAGCTCGTACCGTTCACGTTCGTCGAGCCGTAAATCGAGAACGTGTTCGACCCGCCGGAAACCAAGTGCCCCGCGCTGTCGAGCGATAAACTCAGCGTTTGCGAGCGGTCGCCGCCCGAGGTCGGGCTGATCAAGAACTCTTGGTTCGCGTTCGGCCCGGTCATGAAGACGAACGGCGACGACGTCACCTGAAACGTCCCCATCTGCGTGACGGGGTCAAAGACGTAGGATTGCGTGCCGCCGACTCCGCCGGCGATGTCGGGGTACGACTGCCCGCCGGGCGACGGCAAGAGGTCGGCTCGCGCGGCATGCGCGGTCAGGCCGGACCAAAGGAGAGCAAAGCTTAATAAGGCGATGGGGCGGCGCATCCGGTGCATGGGGAACCCTTTCCTCAGGATTCGCCTCCACCGAGCTGCCGCGCGACCGCGCGGGAACGCCCGATTTCGGCGAGGTGACAAGCCACGGCGACTCGAAGGAAATCCTGCTGTCCGCGTCGTCCAAACACAGATGCAACCAACCGCGGGCGTGCTCGAAAATCCGGCCTGAAATCAAGCGGCGAGCACATCAAAAGCGGATGATCGCACCCGGCTCGACTCGTTCCGAACGCGCTGCCGCGCCGTCGCGAATGTCGAACCTGACCGGTGCAAGTCAACAGGTGTCAATCGGTCGGAGTGATCGTCCGAGAGGACTGGGTCCGCTCGGAATCCGTTCCAACGGTCTGTTTGCCAACTCCGTTCGCAAACACGCGGCCGGCCCCGCCGGTCCGCAACTTCCGTCGCGACCGGCTCGTCCCTCCTCGGAACATCAAGCCCAGCCGCAACGGCCGGAACGATAAGCCAAACGTCCAGCCCGGTCAATCTCTCTTTTTCCCTTTTTTCGACGTCCTCCTAAAACCACCCTACCCGTCTCTCGAAAACCCCAAAACACTGCGGACGGAACGAAGCCGACTTTAATTCGGGCAATCTGCGACGATCAGGAAATCCCGTGAGGCGAATCGCGCAGATGGACAATTACCGCCGGCCGAAAGCGTTTGGGCGACCTTGCGATCAACCCAACGCACCACGCACGCGATCACCATTGCGCGGCGGAGTGTGCGTGAGGTCGGGGTCGAAGCGCGCTGAACATTAGAAAGCGCGTCGGGTCGATTTTTTGCGAGGGATCGAGGTCGAGCCGAGGGGCCGGCAGGCGTCGTGATTCGTTGCTAAGATGCGTCGCGGAGGTGCGCGTTGAGGAACGCGTCCGACCGGCCCCTGCCCCGTTGTCTCGAGTATTTGTTGAGAATCCCGTGATGAATTCGATCGACGCCGCCTCGTTGCTGACGCTTTGGCACGACTTCGACGCCCGCGAAATGCTGCTGCGGCGGATCGTGGCCGACCGCTTGGCCGCGCGGCCGATCCCGGTCGTACCCGACCACGTCGTCGCGACATATTTCTTCGCGTTTCGAACCCAGACGCTGGCGCACGCGGTCGAGGAGATCAGCTACCACGCCACCAGCGGGATTAAGCATCCGCCGCAAGGCTCGTTGCTCGAGGCGTGCTCGGCGCGCGCGGCCGGGGTCGACGCGTTCGACGCCTCGGGCAGGATTGGGCTGCTGCACGTGGCCTTTCCTTTGAAGATGATGCGGCATCCCGACGGCACGCTCACCTCGTGCGACCTTTTGCACACGCTTGCCGGGGCGATCATCTTCGACTTTTACGAGAATCAAGACGCGCGCTTGATCGCGATCACGATGCCCGACGACGTCTTGAAGACGTTCCCGGGGCCGGCGCACGGGCCGATCGGGGCGCGGAAGCTGGCGGGGTTCGCGCTCGATCAGCCCGCGTTCGGGACGATTCTGAAGCCGACGGCCGGGATCACCCCCGACGACGTCGAGCGGCTCGTCGGCGACATCGCGGGCTCGCAGCTTTTGATGTTCATTAAAGAAGACGAGGACTTGTATCCCGATCTCGACTACTCGCCGGTGCGTGCGCGTACAGAGCGGGCGTTGGCGGCGATCGAGCGGGTGCGCGGGTCGCGCGGCGGTCTGGGGTTGATCTTCGCGCCGCATATTACGGCGGCGCCGCACCAGATTTTGGAGTTGGCGGAGGCGTGCGTCGACGCGGGGGCGACGGGTTTGATGTTCAGCGAGACGTACGCGGGCGGGACGGTGCGGATGGTGCGCGAGGCGTTCCGCGGGCGGGACGTCGAGCCCTTGATCTACGGGCACAACGCGGGGATGGGGGTGAAGTCGCACGCGATTTGGCGCGAAGTGATCGACTTGCTCGCGCGTCTCGACGGGATCGACTTCCGGCAGACGGGGCCTGTGCGTCCGGGCGCGCCGATGATTCGTCCCTGGGGCGACGAGTGGGAGGCCTCCGAGCACGCGCTGACGCGTCCGCTGCCGGGCATCAAGCCGACGATGATCACCCGCGCCGGCGCGCTGGATCAAGGCAACATCGTTTTGAATTTGCAGGACATCGAGGCGCGGGGAATCACGCCGAACGTCTTGTTTTTGGCCGGATCGGCGATCAACACGATCAAGGGGGCCGACGGCAAGCCCGACCCGAAGATCGGTCTCGACGCGATGCTCGAGGCGATCGAAATCCATCGATCGGGGTCGCTCGCGGGGGTGTCGATCGACGACCACCTCGGCGCGCTCTACGCCTTGGCGACGCGTCGCGGCTTGACGGCGCTGACGACGGCATTAAAACAGCGTTATCCTGGACAACTGAGTTAAGTAACAACGTGACGTGACTTATGGACGCGCCGCGGATCGCGAAAATCCTGGACGAAATGGGGACTCTCCTCGAGTTGCGCGGGGAGAATCCGTTTCGTTGCCGGGCTTATCACAACGCGGCGGATGCGTTGAGGGGTTTGCCCGACGACCTCGGCGCGATGATCGACGACGGTTCGCTCGCGGACGTGCCGGGGATCGGCAAGACGATCTTCGAGAAGGTGGCGCAGCTCGCGACGTCGGGGCGGCTCGAGTCGTACGACGCGTTGCGTCGCGAGACGCCGCCGGGTCTGCTCGACCTGTTGCGCGTGCCGGGGTTGGGTCCGAAAAAGATCAAGGCGCTGCGCGAGGCGCTGGCGATCGAGGGGATGGCCGACCTCCGCTCCGCGGCCGAGCAGGGCAAAATCGCCGGTTTGAAGGGCTTCGGCGCGAAGACGCAGCAGAAGATCTTGGAGGGGATCGGCTTCATCGAGTCGGTCGGCGACCGGATTTTGCAGAGCGACGCCCAGCGGCTCGCGCGGCCGATCTTCGAGGCGATCAAGTCGCGGCCGGGGGTAATTCGCGCCGAGATTTGCGGGAGCCTGCGGCGTCGCGCGGAGACGATCGGCGACCTCGACCTGTTGATCAGCGCCGACGACCCCGCGCCGGTGCTCGACGCGTTCGTCGCGCTGCCGATGGTCGCGAAGGTGCTGGCGCACGGCCCGACGAAGGCAAGCGTGCTGCTCGCGGAAGGAGTGCAGTGCGACCTCCGCGGCGTGAGCGACGAGCAGTTTCCGTTCGCTCTGCATTACTTTACTGGATCGAAGGCGCACAACATCGCGATGCGGCGTCGGGCGCTGGCGCGCGGGGCGACGCTCAACGAATACGCGCTCACCGGTCCCGACGGTCGAGTTCCGTGTCACGACGAAGCGGAGTTGTTCCAGGCGCTGGGACTGGCGTATATACCGCCGGAATTGCGCGAGGACACCGGTGAATTCGAGGCCGCCGAACGCGGGCCGCTGCCGAAGTTGATCGAGACCGCCGATCTCACGGGGACATTCCACTGTCATACCGATTGGAGTGACGGCGGCGCGACGTTGGAGGAAATGGCGGCGGCGGCGCGTGCGCTGGGACTCCACTATTTGGGGATCGCCGACCACTCGCGCGCCGCGGCCTACGCGGGCGGGCTGAGCATCGAGCGCGCCCGCGCGCAGCAAGAAGCGGTCGACCTCTGGAACGATCGGCACGCCGACGACCGCTTCCGGCTCTTCAAAGGGACCGAGTGCGACATCCTGCCCGACGGCTCGCTCGACTATCCCGACGACGTCCTCGACGGCTTCGACTACGTCGTCGCGAGCGTCCATTCGAGTTTCACTCTGCCGCGCGACGCCATGACCGCGCGCATCGTCCGCGCCGTTCGAAACCCGCGCGTCACGATGCTCGGCCACCCGACCGGACGGCTCCTGCTGGCGCGCGACGGGTACGCCGTCGACCTCGACGCCGTCATCGAGGCCGCCGCCGTGTCGGGCGCGTTGATTGAAATCAACGCCAATCCGCACCGGCTCGACCTCGACGCGACCCACGTCCGCCGCGCGCGGAAGCGAGGCGTCGGCATCGTGATCAACCCCGACGCACACTCGACCACGGGCCTTGCCGACCTCGAATTCGGCGTGAATACCGCACGCAGGGCCGGATTAACGGCTGCCGACGTCTTCAATACCGCGACGCTTAAACGCGTGACCGCCGCGCTCGCAAAACTCAAAAGCCGCGCCGAGTGACGATCGACGCGACACCCCCCCTCCCTACGGATGTTCAGGTATTTTGCGGCGGCTCCCCTTGCGGGACGTCTCCGCCGCCCTATAATCCATTGTGAGGAATTCGTGGTCGGACGCGAAGCGCGGCCTCGGTTGCGATTCTCGAACGCTCACCTGCAATGTATTTTCCTCCTGCTCCTCGATTTACAGCTTGTTAAGGACAGGCGTTTCGCGTTTCGAATGGATCGCGACGCGGCCGGTCCCGGCGGGCGCACTCATACCCTCGGTGCGAAGGACGACGGCTCATGGCGAGATCGAATCCGGTCGAGGTGAAAAAGAAGTTCTTTACCCTGGAAGAGGCCAATAAGGCCTTGCCGCTGGTAAAGGCGATCGTGAGCGACGTCGTCAAACAATTCGAGTCGGTGCATCGTCTGCGCGAGCGGCTCGCCGGCGTGCAATCGGAGCGTGAATCCGACCCGCGTCGCGAACCGCGCCCGCGTCCGCAAAACGACCCGTATACCGAAGAGTTGGCGCACAGTCTGGGCGAGCTGGAATCCGAAGAGGAGAAGCTCGGAAACTACATCGACGAGTTGAACAAGCTCGGCGTCGAGTTAAAGAGCCTTGAGGGCTTGTGCGACTTCCCGAGCATGATGGACGGACGCGAGGTCTACCTGTGCTGGCGGCTGGGCGAGCCCGCCGTCGAGCATTGGCATGAGGTGAACGACGGCTTCGCGGGTCGTCAGCCAATCAGCTCGCCGATCGCCGCGCTGTCGAGCCGCGGCGGCAATTGAAGTCCACGACGGGTACGGTTCGCGGGAACAATTTCGGCATGCGCGTGGTGACGATCGACGGACCGGCGGGCGCGGGCAAGAGCACGGTGGCGCGGCTATTGGCGGCGCGGCTCGAGTGGCGGCTCCTCGACACCGGCGCCATGTATCGCGCGGTCACCTTGGCGGCTCTGCGCGCCGGGGTTGACCTCGAGAGCGACCTGGAGTTGAGCGCGCTCGCGGCGGGCGTGCGGATCGAGCTGCCGCACGGCGGCGGTGTCGTGCTCGACGGCGAGGACGTCTCGGGCTTGATTCGAGGCGTCGAAGTCACGCGCGCCTCGCGCCACCTCGCCGACAGCCCAGGCGTGCGCCGGGTCCTCGTCGAACGCCAGCGCGAGTGCGCCCGCGCAACCGATACCGTCACCGAGGGGCGCGACCAAGGCACCGTCGTTTTTCCCGACGCATTCCGCAAGTTTTATATGACCGCGACCGACGCCGAGCGCGCCCGCCGCCGCTTCGCCGAATTCGCCGCCCGCGGCGAAAGCGTCACCCTCGACGACGTCGCCGCCGACATCAAACGTCGCGACGCCCACGACGCCGCCCGCGCGATCGCGCCCATGCGGCCCGCCGACGACGCCCTCATCGTCGATACCACCGGAGTCGAACTCGATGTCGTCGTCGCGAACCTCGCGCGGTGCGTGCTCGAGACTCCCCACGCGACCCCGGAGGCCCGTCCGTGACCAACCGCGACCGCCCCGAACGCACTCGACCCGCTCCCAACCACGGCAACCGCGACCGCTCGCAACTCCTGATGGCCTGGTATCGGCTCGTCCAGGTCGTCACCGGCACCGCCTGGACCGCCCTCGCCGGCCTGCGCGCCACCGGTCGCCGCCATATCCCCGCCGAGGGGGGCGCATTGCTCGTCGCGAACCACCTCAGCCACCTCGACGTCTTCGTCCTCGGCCAACTCCAGCCGCGTCCACTCAATTACGTCGCACGCTCGACGCTCTTCTTCCGCCCGCTCGGCGCCTTCATCCGTTCGGTCGGCGGCTTCCCCATCCAACGCGACGGTTTGGGTGCGCAAGGAGTCAAAGAAACCCTGCGCCGGCTCCGCAACGGCTCGCTCGTCGTCCTTTTCCCCGAGGGCTCGCGCAGCTTCGACGGACTCCTCGGCCCCCTCAAACCAGGCATCTCCGCGCTCGTCTCACGAACCCGCGTGCCGATCGTCCCCACCGGGATCGCCGGCACCTTCGAAGCCTTCCCGCGCGGACGCCTCTGGCCAATCCCGCACCCCGTCCGCATCCACTTCGGCCCGCCGATCATGCCCGACGAATACGCCGGCCTCACCCCCGAAGCCCTCTCGACCCTCATCCGCGACCGCATGCTCGAAGCCCACCGCACCGCCTCCGCACACCTCCACCGCGACACCGGCTCCGCGCCTCTACCCTCCGCCGCACACACCCCGACACCACCACCCAACGCCCCCGCTCGCCTCGCACGCCTGACCGAAATTTTCGACTGGACAATTCAAGCCGTTTGATTAAAGTCCGCCCTGTCCGCAGCCGACACCTCGACTCCCGCACCCTTCCACTAATCCAGCACAACCTTCAACCAGATCGTCCTTTGCGTCGAATCGGCGCGACTGGACGCGGACCGGGAGTTTCGAGTCATGCAAAATCCGTACACCCTCCGCGGAAGCCTGGCGCTCAGTCTCGGCACACTCCTGACCACGACCGCCATCGGCTGCACAACCTATTACCCAGTCCCGGTTTACAGCACGGCACCCACCGCCGCGAGCGACCCCTGCGCCACCGTCTGCTCGGCCGACCCGCAGCCCGCCGCCGGTGGAGTCGTCGTCCAAACGAACGAGCCCTCGATCGTCGTCCGCTCGCCCCGAGCACCGCGCATCGTCCGCAGCACGCCCGGCAACGACGGCCCTCGACTCTCGTGGCATCGTACCGACCCCGACGAGTCGCTCGCCACCACGCGCGTCGAAGGCGCCCTCGACGAGCCAACCACGGTGAAGTAAACCCGCCTAAGAAGGCATAGCCCGACGAGCTTCGTCCACCGCGCTCGCACCGATCGTCGCACGACGCCCGCGCCGCGTTCGACCGCGCCTCGGTTGCTCCGCGAACCGCGACACCCTAAAATGCGCCACGTCCTGATCCATCCGCCGGGCGATTAGCTCAGTTGGTAGAGCGCCTGCTTTACACGCAGGATGTCGGGGGTTCGAGTCCCTCATCGCCTACTCATACTGGATAATGACTTACGTCAACCGTATAATATCACCGTGTGCCTCGTGCCGAGAAAGAATGCCGAGAATAGACACGGTGAGCCATGCCGAAGTTGCGACCCGAGCCGTACTGGCGGAAGCAGATGAACTGCTATTACGTCCAGATCGGCAAGAAGCAGCACCGCCTTTCCGCCGACCGGGAATAGGCCTGGCGGCAATACCACCACCTCATGAGCCAGCCTCCCGAAGTGAGGCAGCCGACCATCCCCGCAGGGCCGAGTGCCCTCGTCGTGGAAATCCTCGATGCCTTCCTTGAGTGGACCAAAACCAACCAGGCGCCGAAGACCTATCGCTGGCATCGCGACCACATCCAGAATTTCGTCTCCGGCATCCCGAAGGGCTTGACCGTCACCGAGCTGAAGCCCTACCACGTCACCCGCATCATGGATGCCCGGGATACGTGGTCAAACAGCACGAAGAACGGCTTTGCCCGTTCCGTCCAGCGCGGCATGCGCTGGGCGGCAGAACAGGGGCTGATCACCGCCACACCGATCCCGAAGGTGCCGAAGCCCGCCCGCGAGAGCCGTGAGCTTGTCATCACACCGGAAGAGTTTGACGACCTGCTGGCACGCTTCCCCGATCAGGAATTCCGCGACGTGCTGATCACGTGCTGGGAAACCGGCTGCAGGCCGCAAGAGATGATGAAGGTGGAGGCGCGGCACGTTGACCTCGCCAACAACCGGTGGGTGTTCAAGGTCAAGGAATCGAAGGGGAAGAAATTCACCCGCATTGTTTACCTGACCGACCGCGCGGCGGAAATCACCCGGCGGCTTTGCGAGGCTCACCCGTCCGGGCCGCTGTTCAGGAACGCCGATGGCGAGCCGTGGGATAAGAACGCGATCAACAGGCGGTTCCACCGCAAGAAGAAGGCCCTGGGGCGGAAGCTCTGCCTCTACCACATCCGGCATACGTTCGCCACGCGCATGCTGCTGGCGGGGGTAGACGCGCTGGTCGTTTCGGAATTGCTCGGCCACAAGGACGGGGCAACGCTGGCGCGGGTTTATGCCCACCTCCAGCGGAATCCCGAGTTTCTCCATTCCAAGCTCAAAGCCGCAAATGCTTGAGTTTGGGATGCCGGGGAGGGGCTGGAGGCACGGATGCGTTCGGCTCCGCACCATCCAGATAGGCGCGCAGCTGGTCATCTGATACCCGGATGCAGCCCCGCCCCGTGCCCACCCGGTAACAGCGCAGCTTGCCGCACGCGACGAGGGCATAGACCGTCGCAACTGATACCTCCAGCCGTTCCGCCACCTCGCGCACGCGCATTGTCGCCCCTCAATTCTCCGATGGCTGAAGCATCAGCTCACGGGCCTCAATTTCCGCGAGCATCATGACGGTGTAGACCAGCTTGACGATTCGTTGGAACTGGACGGCCTTGCACTCCCCGCAGTCCAGATGCAGGTTCAGGATTTCGGCGGTGACCTTGGCCGACCAGTCGTAGATGCGCGCATTTTCCACGCTCGCCCTCCCGTGATGGCTTGGCCGATCATTGCCCGTTCCTGCAGATGAACATATCGCAGTCGTCGATGTGAGCCTCCACCGCGTGATACACCTCCTCGACCAGAGGCTTGATGGATTGAAGGTCTGCGGGCCGCTGGCGGCGCGTCTTGTCCATAACCTTGAGAAAATTCATCATGTCTCCATACTCGGGATGCGCGGCCTTGAAGGCGCGACCCTGGCCGTTCGGCACGGCCACCCAGTGCCAGTTCATCGCTTCGCCGGAAGCGACGATGGTGAAGCTGAAGCCGACACCACGAGCGGCAGAAGCACGGGGCGGGGTGTTGTATTCCTTCCTGAAGCCCTCGATAAAGGCGAGCCCGAACGGAACGGCGAACTTGAGCCAGGACATTGCACTGACCTCCGATTGGTCAACGGTCCAAATCCATTTCGATGTTTTTCCCGCTGGCCGGCGAATCCTTGCCGGTCAGCCCTTCGTACACCTGTTGCGGCGTGGGCGAGGCGGCCATGCCGAGCGCCTCATGCTGCTTCATCGAATCGGGAAAGGCGTGCACCACGAAGCTTTGCAGGTCTTTCAACCCGCCGCGCGCATACCCCCCGAGGGTTGCCATCCCCTTCTGGAAATCCGCCGCCTCCCTGACATTGGCCTTTGCTGCGTCCATCACCTCGGTGAACTTCTCCAACGCGTTCTTTGCCACGATCATCCCTCCTTCATTCGTTCCGCCATCCACTCCTGCTCCCACCGCGCGTCAAACATCTGGCGCACGGTGCTTGCTTCGATCGCGTTGACGTAGCCCGTGGACACCACGAGCGCCATGCCGGCCCAAACCAGGTAAAGGCCGAAGGCCCGATCCCAATGCATCAGCAGGAAGCCCAGCGCAGCCGTCAGGACCGGTTCCAGCACCCGCCGGGCAAGCCCGTTGCCGAGCCGGTCAAGCCTGCTCAGGCCCATGAACATGCTGTGGGGCCGAAACCCCTTCCGGCGAAGCCACAAATGGCGAACGCGGTGGCAGACCAGCAGCAGCGTAGTTGCGCCCCAGAACCAGTACATGGCCCGGTAATCGCACGGCTGGACGGCGAGCGGCCAGACCGGCAGCATCAGCCATCCCAGGACCGAGAGGCGGCCCCCAAGGTACATCTCCCCGGCCGTGCCGAGCCGCGTCCACCAGGCGTGCACCGGCATGGCGAAGGCTTGCGCCAGGCCCACGCCTGTGTACAGCGTGTCGAATGTGTCTTTCACCGGATCGCGCGTTTGATCCTGCATACATCACTCCGTCATTTGCATGAAGCTGGTCTTGATCCATGTCTTTCCGTTGCTGAATCGCCTGCCCCCCTGGAAGCAGTAGAAATCCACCACGCAGTTGTTTTCGTGCCCGCCCTTGCGAAGGCGCGAAAACTCCTCCGGCCTCACGTCCGGCAGCCAGTTTTCATTCAGGCTGTAATTCGCATCCTGCCGCTGGCCGCCGAACCAGTCCTGCAGCGGATCAACCTGGCCGGGGCGTGTGCTCGTGCCCCCCATCAACTGCTTGCTCTGGCCGAACATGGAGGAGAAATATTCATTCGTGTCCTTGTCGCTGTTGGCGAAGATGAACTTGGTCTGGAGATTTGAAATCCACGCCAGGACGTCTTCGCGGCGCTTCAGGACAGACTCCAAAAGCGGGATATTTTGTGTAATTGAAATATTGATCAGTTTATGTGATCTCGCCACCGCCTGCACCATGCTGTCTACGGAAGGAATCGCGTGGCACTGAGCCTCGTCTGCATAGATCGCGATTGGCCGCTTGCTTTCGCGCCGCAAGGCGTGACGCTGCGTTGACAGTTTCCAGGCTGCCTGGACTAGCTGACCAGGCTCCCGATGCGTGAGAATCGGCGTATCGATCACGATCAGCTTGCCGTCATCGAGCAGGGCGGGAGAGCAGTTCGTCGCTCCGCTGGCGATCAGCTCACGGACGCTTCCGCTCATGAGTTTTTCAAGGACGTTGATGACATGGGCATCGATCGACCCGGCTGTGCGATCACTCATCCGGGGCCATTCGTGCAGGACGTAATCGACAGCGAGGCCGACCTCGTAGTCATCCGGATACTTGTGGACAGCCGCGTTCAGGGCGAGGTAACAATCGGTTTCCCTGAACTCCGGCGAGTCGCGCTGATCCTGCGTATTTGGCATGGAGGTGGAGCAGCGATACAGATCCTCCACGGAGCATTGCCCCGTGGCGCGATAGACCAGCGTCATCGCCATGCGTATCTTGCGGCAGGCGGCGATCATCCAGAACGGCTCGCTGCTGTTCTGGCTGCTCGTGCGGGTCGAAATATCCACCAGGTCCTGCATCAACTGCCCTGCAGTGATCAGGTTTCCCCCGGGTGCGGCGAGCTCGTAATTGAGGAAATCGAAGCGATATGGCCCGTCCGTCGAGAATCGAACGAGCGCGGATTCCCTTTTGGCGAGCTTCGCCATGCGCGCGATCGTATCGTAGTCATCCCGCTTACTGGTGAGGAAAAGCATCCCAACGCCCAGACGCATCAACGCGAGCATCAGGTGGAGCAGCGTGGATGACTTGCCCGACCCGGTTGCCCCCATCGCGAGGACGCCTTCAAACAACTGGGCAAGCGAAAGGTCATCCCACGGGGTGAGGGGGAGGAGGGGAGGCTCCCTTATTCGTTTCTGCTTTCGCCTGGGGTACCACATGCTCAGACCCCCTTCAGCAGGCTGGGCAGGAGTGAGAGCGGCGCGTCCAGCTTTTCCCCACGCGCGGCAGCACCCTTGAGCCGTTCGGCCAATTCCTTGACGTGATTCCAGGTCCAATCCCCCGGAGCCACCAGCGTCACGCCATCTGCCTTGGCCTTGACCGGTTTCGCTGTCCGGGGCCGTTTCGCGCCCTTCATGCGCGTGACGATGTTCTCCACCGTGTCCCGCTTCAGATCGCGGCTAATGGCCTGCTGGAGTGCCTCGCGCTGCATCTCCTCCTTGGGGAGCGTGGAAATCAGCCGGGCAACATCCGGGCAAATCCGCTTCGCTTCTTCGGCCTCGCGCACGGCAGCACGCACGGTCTGTGCCTTGGCGAGCACCTTGGAAAGCTGACTCGCGGAGATTCCGTGCGCCTCGGCGGCCTGGCGCTGATTAGCCCCCTCCAGCTCCATCCAGCGCTGAATGTCGGCGGCGAGTTCGTAAGCCGACGCGTTCTTGCGGTGGAAGTTGGCGGCGATGCGGAGACGGATCAGCTCCGATTCCGTCGGGGCTTTAGGCAGAATGACCGCCTTCAACTTTCGTCCAAGCACACGCATGGCCATCGCCCGGCGGTTGCCATCGGCGGCCATGAAGTGGCCCGTGATCTCCGGATGCTCATAGAGGATGGCAGGGACAAGTTGCCCGTCCGAATCCAGGCTCGGCATCAGGTCGGAGAGGGATTCCAGCGTGACGATGCGGTTGCCAGGCGGGGAATGGACATGGGTGGCATCGACTTCAACGATTCGAAAGTCAGTGCGGGGATCGGGCTGCGGGTTACGGCTTACGGGTTCCATGTTGCCCTCGGTCGGATGAGTTGACCGCCGCTGACCTGCCAGAGATAATCTGACGGATTGCGACGACTGATCTCGGTCCATTTTCGATAGCTGGCCCCTTCCTTGTCCCAGAAAGTTAAGCGCAACTTTCTGCAAGTTCCTGAAAGCTGCGATGTGCCCATGGGCAAGCCCGATAACTCAAGATCGGTCACACCAAACGGGCGAGCGATCCTGGCATGGCGCAAGGCAAATGGGTTAACCCAAGAGAAATTCGCCGCCATGGTAGGAGTTACGACGCGTTCGTTAACGAACGTTGAGCGAGGCAAACCTGTCGATATCAACACAATCCACCTTATTGCCAGTGCAATGAACGTCGCTTATGCCTCACTACTCACCGAGTGCATTCGTGAGGCCCAAAAGCCGATCGCAAAGGGCAGGATTTCCGCTCAGCCGCCCACCTTTAGAGAATTCCCATTTGATGTTGATCTTAGCATTGCCGAATATTTTGACTTCTGGAGCGATGAGGTTAAGGGCGACTTTATGCAGGCCCTTGAGACCTTGCTTCGCTGCGGAGTTGACATTCGGATTTCTCAGAAGCCCCGACACGCCATTGGCGAGAGGATTGCCGTAACGCGAAATGGCGAGGAAGCAGGCCAATTCCAGTGTCATGGACGATGGATGCCCCCCGAAGCTGCCGCCGCCTACTATCTGGATGAATTTGGGCGCGTCATCGTGCTTATACATGGCACGCTGGACACAAAGGCCCCTTTCTGGTGCTTTGTTTCAGTCAAGCCAAGCCAGTACCAGAACTTCCTCCACACTCAACACGCGGGAAGGCTCAACCTGTACGACTTCACGCAATTCGGCGAGGTAATTGCTTCCGGCGAAGGCAAGAATCCCCCCGAACTGGTCATGCTCAGGTTGGCGGAGGTTTATCAGACCGACGCCAGCAACTTCTTTGAGCCGCTCACTACGCCTTCCGATGTGATGGCACAAGTACACGCTCTCCGCGAGCGAGCCATTAGCGGACTAGTGCCGCCGGAGAACTCCGGTGAAGACCACCTTCCGCTTCCTGGCTCCAGACAATGACGGCAACCTGATCGACATCGATTTGATTGCCGACGAATTGCCTGATGCGTTCAACACGCTCGCGACGGAGCACCTAAGCGTGGGGGGGATTCGCCGTGCGGCGAGGCCAGACTCTCTGTGCTGGTGCCGTCCCTGGAACACGGGGGCGCGGCCGAAGCTCATCGAATTCCAAATCCAGCCCAGCTTTCCCCGAACCTTCGCTTGCGGTGATTGAAGTGTATTGTTGAGATAATGTACGCTGCCCACAAATGGGAGCCTCACGCTCTTTGAGTTCGGATGACGCGGTAATTCTTGTTCGAAGATTAACGACGTGCTAAAAATCTAAATGGCTAAGGATATGCTAACACCGTATGTCTTCATATGATTGACAATATCGACGTCGCGATCCTCACCAAAGTCAATGAGCTTGCCGAGAGGCGGGGGCTCAAGCCGTCCGACTTCGTTGCGTCGGTTTACAACGGAGAGGAACTGGAGGATAATTCTTTACGCTTTGAGGTGCCCCCGAGTGGGAATGCACTCAAGGTGGAACGCTTCGGCAAGATGCTGGAAGACCTCGGCGTCGGAAGTGACAGCAACACCCTGAAGGGTACGGCCGGATCAATCATAGACGCTTTGGATTACGCTTTGAGCATTTCACCGAAGCCTCGCACTCGCTAGTGATGCGACCTTCTGAACTTCCGACACACATCGCTTCGCTGAGTAGAACTCGGCCCTGTCCCCATCGAGCAACCAAGTCGAATGGGTAATCTATCTGCAGTTCAAACGATGAAAAACGGACCTAAGCCTCGTCCAATCCTTTAGAACCGGCTGACCACCCTCTGGACACTTCGCTCTCAACCGGCAACACCGATAAAAGGCATTATCAGGGAAACAATCGACGATTGCATGGTGGCCTGGAGGCAGTAAAAGGACGTTTCTGTTTCGACAACGTCATGGGGCGCTGAAGCCCGGCCGTCAGACCGAGATCTTCTCCACCACGCTGCGCATCACTTTCTTCTGCCTCCGGTCGTAAAGCCTCGTGGTCCTGGGGTCTGCGTGCCCTGCCAGATTCTGAACGTCCTCCAGCGGCACGCCCTGACTCAGCAAATCCGTGATCGCACCAACGCGAAACGAATGCGGGGAAAGCTCGCCGGGCAGGCCGATGCCGGCCATACGGTGCTTGAGCATGCGGCCCATGCCATCTGCCGTCATGGCGTGTTCGGTCAGGGCATTACGCTTGCGGGAGAGCCGGCGGAACAGCGGGCTGTCAGCCGGGACTTCACGCAGGCAAGCTGCATCCACGTACGACGCAAGATAGGCTGCCAGATCAGATCGTGCCGGAATCTCGCGGACCTTGCCGCCTTTCTCAAGGAACCGGAGAATGGGCTGGCTATCGGCGATAGCGAAGCTACCAACGGTAAGCCCGGCCACAGCGCCGATTCTCGCGGCGGTGTAGACGAGAACGGCAACGATCGCCCGGTCGCGCAGGCCGACGATATCGTCGGTTTGGATTGAGGCGAGCAGTGCCTTCTCCTGGTCCACCGTGATCTGCGGCGTCCTGCCCTCGGTGAGGGTATAACGTTCACCCCTCACAGAAGCGGCGGGGTTCAGGCCCATCGCATGCCGGAGCACCATGCGGTCGAAGAAAGAGCGCAAGGCCGAAAGATGCTGCTTCTTCGTTGAGATGCTGGCAGGGAGCCCGTCGTAGTATTCGCCCACTGAGCCGGGTGTGATATCCCGGAGCGCCAGCATATGTGACTCGCACCAGTCGAGGAACTGCCTCACGGCGTGGGCGTAAGCCCGCCGCGTATGGGGATTCCGTATCTCGGCTGAGAACCACTCGTCCCAGGCAAAACGGGCGTTACCGCCCGCGCTCGCCACCAGTGACGGCATTCCGTCCCGCTTGCCGGCAGGCTCGATAACGGCTGGCAGCATGTCACCGTGCATCTCCGCTCTCTCCGAAATCCACCCCCCGGATAGCGCTGATAATGCCTTTTGTCAACGCACACTTACTCGTTCGCGTGTGGCGACACTGATCGCGGCTGCCGTGCCGTTGCACGCTGGAGTCCTTCTCCATGATCATCCGCATTCATGACCGCTGTCTCACGCATTCGATGCCACTCCGCTTCATCACCCTGTTGCTTGCCATTTCGAGCCTCGTCACGGCCGCGTCCGCGCAGGACCTTCCGCCAGGCGTGCAGGTCGTTCGCGAAGCATATGGGAGAAACGACCCCGCCAATCTCCTCGACCTGTATTTGCCTCCGAACAGACAAAGGACGGTGCCTGTCATAGTCTGGATTCACGGCGGCGGGTGGGAGTTTGGAAGCAAAGGCATCTGGCCGGGCATCAGCATGGTTGACAAGGGGTTTGCCGTGGCCAGCATCAACTACCGCCTGAGCGGTGAAGCGAAGTTCCCCGCACAGATCCTTGATTGCAGGGCTGCCGTCCGCTGGTTGCGCAGCAACCGGGTAGCGAGGAAATACCATCTCGACCCAGACCATATCGGGGTTTGGGGTGAATCGGCTGGTGGTCACCTGGCTGCGCTGCTGGGCACGTCGAGCGAAGTTGACGACCGGCCAGGCCCTGCGGGCAGTCGCGCCGTGCGGAGCAGCCGGGTTCAGGCGGTGGTTGATTGGTGCGGCCCCACCGACGTGGAGAAATGGACGGAGTTCCAAGCAGCATTTCCCGGCCTGCCTGCCGACTATCCCAGCCAGTGCATCGCCAGGCTTTTTGGGGGCAGCATCGAAAAAATTCGGGAACCGGCCCGGAAAGCGAATCCGATCACGTTTATCTCGGGAGACGAGCCGCCGTTTCTGATCATGCACGGCGACAGGGACCGCCTGGTCCCGGTTTCACAGAGCGAGTTGCTGGCCAGCGCGCTGAAGAAAGCAGGCACCCAGGTTGAATTCAAGATCCTTCCCGGCAAAGGCCACGAAACGTTCAGCGAACCGGAGAGCCTGCGGCAGGTGGAAAAATTCTTCGACAGAACGCTGCGGAATACCAACGGTAAGGACAAGAAAGTCGAGGAAGAGGTCAAACTGCTCGCAACTCTCAACCATCAAGCTGGCGACCGGCCGCCGGCACCCGTTGAATTCTATTCGAACGGCCGCATCCAGTCACCGGATGGTATGAATACATGGAGGTTTAGCGGCACCCGTTTTGTCATGTGTTGGTATACTCCGGCATCCGAGACCGGGGTATGGGTGGACACGTGCGACCTTGCGAAGAACGGAAAATCCTACGAAGGCAGGAACCAATTCGGCGGGCAGATTCACGGCGAATTGATCGGCGAAGGCAACCTGAGGACGACGGCCATACGCATCAAGACCAGTCGATAGAAGTGTTAAGCCGTTCCACCTTATTCGGCTTATCGGCGTGCTCGCAGGATGTCGCGCAGATACAGGGTCGCGGCCGAGAGGCGGTGCCGCGGTCGATGAACTCTAGGGAATACAACCGCACATCCATATCCCATGCACCTTCGTAGTAACTAATACTTAAGTTGTATGTGATATGTTAAACGAAGTAATGTTAAAGGGGATACGAGTTACTGGAGGCGATTCTAGCAATCGCGGACTGCCTATCATGACGCATATGACAAACGCGATAAAACGGAGCATCCTATGGAGATTCCTTCTGAGATTCTGAATAAGGCCGCAAGTGCAGCTGCCGGGATGGCTGAAGCTAACTCGGAATTAGCAAATGCGCAAAAGCCAATTCCCTCAAAACTTGAGGTGACCATTACTGCCTCTGGGTACGACAGAGTAAGTCGATTTGAGGTGGATGGAAAAGATGTCGGCAGTCCGGAGTTCAAAGCAAGGCAAGCCGACGATAGATCGCAGAGCAATCCATTAGTGACAGGATCGCTTAAGGTCTTGAACGATAACCATCTAGTCGATGCGCACATTATCGCCAAAGGCAATGTTAGCGCCACGATGCCGAGCGCCGTTGACCGTTCGGTCATTGACGTCGCGCCAGGCCCAGGAAAAATCACGGTGGATATTGGGGGCTATCAGGCTGGTACAGTGGAAACAACCCAGCGACCCGGTTCCAACCCGACATCTATCGTGTAGCGTTTCAATCGAAGTGGCACAATCGACCCCCGGAATTAAGAAACAGCCTCCACCCTTTCCAATGGCAAGGTTCCCTGACGCACTTCTAGGTTCCGCTCGCGGCGACGATGCCTCGCCTGAAACAGCTTGACGCGACGCTCC
>JAJYDB010000050.1 GCA_021777845.1 Planctomycetota bacterium | reverse complement strand
CGCCGTGCTCGCACCGACCGCGCCCAGGCACGCCGTCAGGATCGCCGCTTCCAGCCAGGACGGAAACGCCTCGTTCACGTGAACTCCTCGATCGAAGCGGCGGCGGCGTCGGAGGTCGCGACGGCTCCCGCGAGCCACGACGTCCAGCGCCGCTCGAGCGCGTCGCAACCGCGCGCGGCCGCCAAAAACGGACGCACGAACAGCTCAAGCAGAAACAAGTCGAGATAACCGCGCTCCATCAAGAACCGGTACAGGCTCGAGCGCGACCGCGCAAGCCGCGCCAGGTCGGTCGCGACGGGTCGCGGGGCGGCCTCGCGGAGCATCGACGGCGCGCGCAGGAACTGCATCGCGCGCAGCGCGGCGTGCGCCAGCAAATGGACGAGCGCGACGTATCGGCAACCGAGCCCCACCTCGGCGGTGATCAGCCCGACCTGCGTCAGCGACGCGAACGACAGCGCCGACTTGACGTCGGTCTGCACCCCGCGCGCCAGATGCGCGAACAGAGCCGTCGCCAGGCCGAGCGCGACCGTCGCCGCGCACAGTGCGGGCGAGGCGTCCAAAATCGGACTGACGCGCAACAGGAGGAACACGCCGAGATGCACCGACAGCGCGCCGTAAAAGACGGCGCTCGAAGGTGTCGGGCCTTCCATCGCGCGCGGCAGCCAGCCTGAAAACGGGATCAACGCCGACTTCCCCGCCGCCGCGATCAGCAGCAGCGCGCCCACGGCGTGCGCCTGGTCGAGCGGCGGCAAGGCCCGCGCGTGCGGCCATAATCCCGAGCCGAGCAGCTCGTCGAAGTCGCCGCCGCCCGCGGAGTGGTGCAACGCCGCCGCCGCCAACACCAGCGCCGCGTCCGACACGCGATACACGCACCATACCCACAGCGCGCTCCGCGCCGGAGCCGCCCGCTCGTGCGAAAACCCCACCAACAACGCCGACGACAACCCCACCAGCTCCCAGCCCGCGAACAACGTCTCGATCGTCCCCGCCAGCGACGTCGTCGTCATCCCCAGCAAAAACAGAGCGTAGAGCGTGAAGAAGCGGTTGAATCCCGGCTCGCGATGCAGGTAACGGCGCGCGAACGCCGCGATCGCCCCCGCCAGCGTGTACGCCAACAGCGCGAACGGCACCGACAGGCGATCAAACACGAATTTCAGCGCGAAGTGATAATCCCGCGAGATCGTGACCCAATCGCCGAGGTCGACGACGACGCGGCGCTCGCCGGTGCCGAGCATGATCGCGAGCACGAGCAAGGTGGCTCCCAGGCCGGCGAGCGTCGACCACTTCACGAGCCGCGCGATCGTCGACTCCGAGAGCCGCGCCCCCACCAGCGACCCCGCGCCCAGGACGAACGCCAGCCCGCACGGCGATGCGATCACCGCGAAACCCGACAGCCACGCCAACTCGCCCCGCGTCGTCATCGGCACTCCGTTTTCAGGCCCGCCCGATCGCCGCGAATTCGAGGTGATCGCGTCGGCCCCGATACCACGCGTGCGACGTCTCCGCGCGCGGCAGCACCGCGGCGGAGGCGTGATAGCGTCGAAACTCGCCGCCTTGATACACGTGCACGGCGCGCGTCGCGGGGTCGAGCGTCGCCAGGTTCACCCAGCCGCGACGGCACATGCCGCCGATGTCGGCCTCGCGCTCGAGGATCTTCGCCATCGACTCGCGCGACGTCTCGATCACGAACAGGAGTCGCGCCGGCTCGTGGATCTCGACCATCTGCCAAGGGAGCCCGGTGCGGAGGTCGCCCGCGGCGCCGTCCATCACGCCCAGCAGCGACGCGATGTTGTGCGGCAGCTTCGTCCCGCAGCCGTACACGAGGTTGTCCACGGTCGAGAAGTAATACTCGAGGTTGATCCCCGCGCAGACCGGGAAGACCGCGCGCAGCGTCCGCGTCAGGATCGCGAGGTCGTCGTCGCGCGCGGGGTCGTACGACGTCAAGAACGCGCGGCGGTCGAGAAACAGACCGCGCGTGCACGCGCGACGCCCCACGACGCAGAGCGCGTTCGTCGCGTGACCCAGCTCGGGTCGGACCTGCGAGAGGTCGAGCGCTCGGTGCGCGACGTGCGCCCGCGCGGCCTTCGAGTCGAGGTCGAGCGGCGCCGAGAGGAAGCGTCGGCAGCGCTCGCGCGCGTTTCGCGCGGCGGCGCGGACGACGAGCGCCAGCGCGGTCTCGTATGCGCCGCGGTGCGACTCGGGGACGAGGTCGGCGTCGAGCGCGGTGATCGCGTCGGTGCAGGTTTCGTGCTCGACGGCGGCGAACCAGGTGTCGTCCGGGATCGTCAGCGCGCGCGCCGCCAGCCCCGCGCGGACGCGCGGGTCGTTGAGCATCAGCGCGGCCGCGCGCGCGTTCGGCGCGCCCGAATAGCCGCCGCACGCGCCGCAGTTGTACGCCGAGACGTGCGGGTTGTTCAGGCTCGTCGACCCGTGCCCCGCGAAGATCGCCAGCCGCGCGAGGTTGTCGACCAAACCCATGTCGCGGAGCAACCGCTCGGCGATCGCGACCCGCTCGTCGAGCGTGAAGCCGACGTCGTCGCCGTCGCGCTCGAGCCGCAAACGCGTCGTCGCGGCGGGCGGATGCGGCCGTGCGAGCCGTCGCGCCGCCCACTCGGTCGCGCGCGGAAAGACGACGCTCGTCACCAGTCCGACCGACGCCGCCTCGCGACGCGCCCACGCGCTCCACGACGCCGCGATCACGCTCCGACGCGCCGCGACCGGAGCCGCCGTCGTCTCCTCGACCACGCGCCGATCGGGCTTGATCGCGACCGGACACTGCGCGACGAACTCCCCGCCCGCCGCACCTCGATAGAGCATCGCGACGTTGAAAAATCCCGCGACGCCGAACGTCTCCGCCTCGGGCGCGAGCTCCTCCAAATGCCGACGCATCGACTCCTCGCGCTCGTCGAGGCAGCAGATCCACTGAAAGCTCGGACGCCGGCGCGTCGACGCAGCGGGCTGCGCGACGTCCTGCGCGTGCAGCGCGAGCGCGTCGAGCGTCTGCGTGTAGAGCCGCTTTTCGTACGCGAGGTGGAAGATCCGCCGGCGTTCGAGGCTCGGAAACGACTCGATCTCGCCGAGCACCGACGCCCACCCCGCCGCCGACAGCTCAAACAACACCCGCGGCGCGATCCCGAGCACCTGCGACAGCTCGAACACCTGAAACGCACGCTGTTCGACGCTCGCCGCGACCACGCCCCGCGCCGCGCTCCGCAACGTCGCGAGCGACCCCGCGCCGCCCCGTTCGCGACGCGCCAGATCCGCCCACGCAAGCCGGTCGAGCAGCAGCCTGATCGCGAGAAACTCGACCAAACTCCCCGCCGGAACGCCGCGCGACGTCCCCGCGCCGCGCGCCTCGAGCTGCCGAATCATCCCCCCCCAGCCGCGCAACGCGAGCAACGTCGCGGTCAGAAACTCGCCGCGCTCGGACCCCTCGACACCCAGCGTCGCAAGCGACTCGCGGATCGATTCCAAGGCCCCGATCCGCTCCGATTCGAGCCGCCGCAGCTCGCGCTTCAGACCCCGCAGGCGACCGTCCAACCACCCGCGCGATCGACCGTACACGCGCGTGAACGACGCCAGGAATCCCAACGCGCGGCCCGGCAGAGCACGCCGCGCCAGCCCTTGATCGAGCCAGACCCCGCAGAATCGAATCAAAATGTCGTGAACCAAGGTGTCGGCGTCGACGCCGGTCGCGGCCAAGAGCGCGTCGCGATGCCGGATCGGCGCGCGCGCCGGCGACGCCTGCACCGCCGCGGCGCGGGCTCCGTCGCGACAAACCCGCCACAGCACGCGGAGCGTGAACCGCTCCCAGTCGGCGTCGCTCCATTGTTCGAGACCGTCCTCGCCGCTCCACTCCGCGGTCGGGCCCGCCGCCTCGATCAAGAGCGCCGATGCGCCCGACGGATCGCCGTCGCGACCCACGCCGCCCCGGAGGTCGCGCAACGCCCAGTGCCGCGTCTCCGCGACCAACCCCTCGCGCGTCGCCGACGACGCCTCGGGACGAATCCGCCGCAACGCGTCGGTCTCCGCCACGTGCCAACGCAGCTCGTCGGTCGGCCCCACCCGCGGCGGGTGCTGCAACATCGCCAGCCGTACCTCGATCCGCGTCCCCAGACTCGAACCCCGCTCGTAAGCGCGCGTCCCCAGGTCGTGCTCGAGCACGCGACGCAATTCGTCGATGCGTATCCGTCCGCGACGCAACGCCTCGCGCTGCCGCGCCTCGCTCAAGTACGGCTCGCCCCCCAGCGTCTCGCGGCCGCGCAACACCGCCGTCTCGAACGGCAAATGCTCGAACGCATGCAGCGTATTGTGATGTATGAACGTCGTGATCGGACCCTGCGCGGGCAAGAAATGCGCCGCGTGCTCGATCGCCGCGCTCAGTCGCTCGAGGTCGTCCTCGAGTGCCGCCCCGGTGGCGACTGCGCGTTCCGGGACGGCTCTCGATGTCCCCGCCGATGCGTCCATTCCGTCACGCCGCTCCGTGCGAAACGCAGACTGGTATGCTCACGTATGGTATCATTGATACCAAAAGTGTCCCAATAGCCTCTGAGGATAGAGTACGCGCAATGGCCCCCGTCCGCAAGCCCCGGGTCGCGCGCGGCGTGCGCTCGATGTTGCGCGCGGCGTGCCGAGACGGCGCCGGACCGCTCTGGACGGTTGCATCGCGATTGTTTAGCATTGGTTGAGCCGACGTCGGCGACGACGTCGCCCCCCGCCGTTTTGGGAGCACGCCCGATGGTTCCGACCGATCCGAGTGATCCGCGCATTGCGACGCTGACGCGTCGCGGACTATTGCAGATCGGCTATTCGGGGCTGGTCGGCGTGGGGCTGCCCGCGCTGCTGGCGGCGCGGGCGCGCGCGGCGGAGGCCGAGGTCGCGGCGCGCACCGGCATCAAGGCCGGCGCGATCGGGCACGTCGCGGGCGCGAAGGCCGGCCGCGCGAAGTCGGTGATCGTGATTTTGCTCAGCGGCGGCCTGGGCCAGCACGACTCGTTCGACATGAAGCCGGAAGCGCCCGAGGGGATCCGCGGCGAGTTCAAGCCGATCGACACCGCGGTCGCCGGGATCAGGATGTGCGAGCATTTGCCGGGGCTGGCGTCGCGGGCGGGCAAGCTGGCGATCGTCCGTTCGATGTCGCATCCCGAGGGCAACCACTTGCTCGCGGTGCATCGGGTGTTGACGGGCCAGGTGTCCGCGCCGCGCGGCGCGAGCGATCTCGACCGCGTCGCCTCGCGGAACGACTTTCCGTGCTACGGCGCGGCGCTCGACCGTGTCCGCCCGCGCAACGACGGCATCCCGAACGCGGTCGCGCTGCCGTTGCGGCTCGTCGAGGGACCGCTCACCTGGCCCGGCCAGGACGCCGGCTTTTTGGGCCCTCGGCACGACCCCTGGCAGCTCCGTTTGGATCCGAACCAGCCCGAGGCCCGCGACGACAGCCTTGCCTTGCCCGCGGGGCTCGACGCCGATCGTTTGCATCGTCGCCGCCACCTGTTGGGACAGTTCGCCACTCCGACGCCCGGCCTCGGCGACGACTTCTCGGGACAACAAGAGGCCGCGATCGCGCTGCTGTGCGACGGCCGCGTCGGCCGCGCGCTCAACCTCGACCGCGAGGACCCGCGCCTGCTCGACCGCTACGGCCGGCACTTGTTCGGACGCTCGCTGCTGCTGGCGCGCAGGCTCGTCGAGGCCGGCGTGCCGATCGTGCAGGCGTCGATGGGCATCGTGCAAACCTGGGACACGCACGTCGGCAACTTCCCCAGGCTCCGCGACAATCTGCTGCCGCCGCTCGATCGCGCCGTCTCGGCGCTGCTCGACGACCTCGAGGCGCGCGGCCGGCTCGACGACACGCTGGTCGTGATGCTCGGCGAGTTTGGACGGACGCCGCGGATCGCACCTCTGACCCCGGGCGCGGTGCCGGGTCGCGACCACTGGCCGGCGGTGTTTCCGGCGGTGTTCGCGGGGGGCGGCGTCGTCGGCGGACAGCTCATCGGCAAGTCGGACCGGATCGCCGCGCACGCGATTTCGAGAACCTTCGGCCCGCCCGACCTCGCCGCCACGATCTACAACGCGCTCGGCGTTGATACCGCGACCGAGCTCCGCGACCGCCTCAACCGTCCCTTGCGGCTCTGCACCGGCGAGCCCATCGCGCCGCTCTACACCGCCGCCGCGGTCTGAACCGCGCGCCCGCGGCGCGGCCGCCGCACCAAGGGAAAGCAAGGCGCGGGCCGCTGCGGCGTTAGGTCGAGTGTATTTGGGGAGACCGGCGCAGCGCGGCCTCGACCGCATCGATGTCTTTGCGCACCTGCGTCGCCAACGAATCGACGTGCTCCTCTTCGAACATCGAAGTGTGATCGCCGTGCACGTAGCGGGTTTTGACTTTGCCCTTGAAGTAGGTGCTCCAGCCGTGGTCGGCGCGGTCGGGGCGGAAGAGCCGTTGCAACCTCGTTCGATACACGAACGCGGAAGCATTCGAGCGGGCGGGTTTGTACGCGTGCGAGGCGCGGACGTGGGCATCGAGGAGGGTGCGCATCGAGTCGCCCACCTCCATGAATTCGCTGAAACGTTCGGAGTAATACTTGGCCTCGTACGCGACGACGACGTCCTTCTGAACAAGGCCGAGGAGCGCGCGTCGGGCGGCGCGCAGTTTGGAGACGATCATGGTCGCGGCCTCTCGTCCTCGTCCCGCGAAGGGCGCGGTCAAGATCCAGAAGACGCCGCGCGCGGTCGAGACGGCGAACACCGCGGGGTTCCGCCAGGTGTACGCAAGCACGCCCGGCGCTTCTTCGTCCAAGATTGCGAGGAATGCGACCCGCTCGCCCAGTTCGGTCAACTGGCGGGCGAGCTCGACCGCGACGAGAGCGCCGAATGACCAGCCGCCGATGAAATAGGGTCCGAACGGCTGTCGTGCGCGGATCTCGGCGACGTACCGCCGCGCCATGTCCTCGATGGTGGCGAGCGGCTTGCAACCATCCTGCAGGCCGACGGCTTGAATGCCGTGGACGGGGCGATCCGGGGCGAATCGGCGCGCGAAGCCGGAATAGAGCGGCACCATCCCGCCGAGGGCGTGGATCAGGAAGAGGGGGGCTTTCGAGCCCTCGTGTTGCAGGGTGACGATCAGGTCGGTACAGCTCGAATCGTTCTCGGTGCGGAGAAACTCCGCGACCGCGCGCATCGTGCCGTGCTCCACGAGCACCGCGGTGGCGACCGGCCGGCCGAATTCCCGTTCCATGCGGACCTGAAGATCGACCGCGGAGACCGAGTCGCCGCCGAGGTCGAAGAAATTGTCGTGCGTGCCGATCGGGTGGACGGCGAGGACGTCCTGCCAGATCCTTTGCAGTCGCAACTCGACGGCGTCGCACGGAGGGACGAAGGGGACTTCGAGGTTCGGCCGCGCGTCCGGCGGCGGCGGCAGCGCCTTGCGGTCGATTTTACCGTTCGGGGTCAGCGGCCACTCCGACACCTCGGCGAACGACGAAGGCACCATGTAATCCGGCAGCTGCGCATCCAGCAGCCGACGCAGCTCGCTCACGTTCGGAGCCGGCGACTGGTGCGCGATCACATACGCCACGAGCCGTTTCTGGCCGTCGCCCGCGTCGTCGCGCGCGACCACCACCGCTTCGCGAATATTCGGAATCGCGACGAGCGCCGTCTCGATTTCGCCCAACTCGATCCGAAAACCGCGGATCTTGACCTGATGGTCGATCCGGCCCAGGCATTCCAGCCTGCCGTCGGGCAGCAGCCGCGCGAGGTCGCCGGTTCGGTAGAGCCGCTCGGGGGGTGCGCCGAGTTCGTTCGACTCGAAATGAATGAACTTTTCCGCGGTCAGCTCGGGTCGATTCAGATAGCCGCGCGCCAAGCCGTCGCCGCCGATCAGCAGCTCGCCCGCCTCGCCGTCGACGACCGGCCGGAGCTGGTCGTCGACAATCCGCGTCGTCGTGTTCGCGATCGGCAGTCCGATCGAGATCGGCCCGTCGCCGGCTTCGATCCGCATCTGCGTCGACCACACCGTCGTTTCGGTCGGACCGTAAAGATTCCAGAGCGCGCCGACGCGCGGCAGCAGCGAGTCGGCCAGCGCGCGCGTGAGCGGCTCCCCCCCGGTGATCGCCAGCCGAGGCCGCGGCGCGTCGGTCCAGCCCGCCGCCAACAGCATCCGCCACGTCGAAGGCGTGGCCTGGACCACGGTCGCCTTTGTGTCGACCAACGCCCGCCGCAAACGCTCCGCGTCGATCACCACCTCGCGACTGATCAGGGCGATCCGCGCACCGACCGTCAGCGGCAGCAGCAGCTCGAACGCCGCGATGTCGAACGACAACGTCGTGATCGCCGCCGCGACGTCGTCGGCCCGCATCCCCGGCTCGACCGCCATCGACGTCAGGAAGTTGACCATCGCCCCGTGCGAGATCATCACCCCCTTTGGCCGGCCCGTCGACCCCGACGTGTAAATCACCACCGCCAGCGAACTCGCCGCGCACTCCGCGCTCGCTTCAACCGGCTCGTCCCACGACGCCGACGCGCGCAGCTCATCAAGATCAACCCGCACCGCGCGCGACTCGCGCAGCATTTCCCGCGTTGCGGCGTTCGTCAACAAGACCGGCGCGGCCGAATCCTCGACCATATAACTCAGTCGGTCGTCCGGAAAGCCGGGGTCGAGCGGCAGATACGCCCCGCCCGCCTTCAGAATCCCCAGCATCCCCACCACCATCTCGATCGAACGCGTCGCGCACAACCCCACGATCACGTCCGGACCCACCCCCAACCGCCGCAGGCGACGCGCCAGGCACTCCGCCTGCAAGTCGAGATCCTCATAGCTGATCGTCCGCCCTTCAAACTCAATCGCCGTCGCGGTCGGCGCCCGCCGCACCTGCGACTCGATCCGAGCTTGCACCGTGACCGCGCGCGCCGTCGGCATGTGATTCCGCGTCTTTCTCGCGTCCATTCCGTCGTCGTCCTCTCGCAGGCGATTCGTCGGTTCATAGATGCTATTTGTCGGCCTTGCCCCATCAAGAAGCTGAAGCGGATTAATGTTAGACGCATGCAGTCTATATGTCAATCTTGTGCGCAAGCAATCGAACCGCTCAGGCATAAAGTGAACGTAATTGGTCAGATCTTGAGAACACGCAACGCGCGGTCAGGCAGCGCGTGCGGTCGCGAAGTGCTCGACGCTCTACGAGTCGACGTCGGTCGCCGCGCAACGCGGCGCGTAGGCGCGCGCCGTTACGATTCGCTCGCCGTCCACTGGAACAAGAACCAATGCTGCCACGGCAAGTGAACGCTTGCGCCGTCGTCTGCGTCGCCTTTCGGCGAGTCCTCGTCGCATAGCCGCTCTCTCCGCTCGCTCTGGAGCAACACCGCGACCGACGCGCCGAGACGTCGAAAGCTCGCGCCGCGCTCGATCGCGTCGAGGCAACGGCGACGCACGAACGACAACGGCACGCGGGCGACAGACCTCAGACACCACTGCCCGAACGCCGTCGAATTCTGCGACGCGAAGCCGTCGCGGAACGAATCGAGATCCCACTGCGACCAGCCAAGCGCCCGTTTCGTGTAACGATCCCAGGGGAAATCCTCGAGGAACCCGAAATCGGACGGGAGCGGACGTCCGTTGAGAACGTGCTCGTGCACGCGGTCGTCGAACCAGGCGGCAAGCGCGAGCGGCGGCTCGACGACGATCTCCCACCCGTCCTCGGGATAAAGCGGAATCCGGTTCGATCCGACGTTGAATTGCAGGTCGTCGAAGCTCCTCGGGTACTCCGCCGGATCCAAACCTCGCGCGTTCGTCATGCTCAGCCTTTCAATGTCATTCCTTCGCGTTTCTTGTTCGTGCGGCAGCCGACGCGCGCGCACGTTCGACGTCGCCCTGCCGACGCGCGAGACACGCGTCAATCTTGCCAAGGCACGTCGCGAATTTTCACGAAAGCGCGATCGATCAAGCCGATATCGTCGCGGACCTTGCTCCGACCCCGTGCGCGAGGCCGGGCGGCGCCGCGCGATTCAGTACGTTGAAGAAACCGGATTGAGCGCCGATGCGGCCGGGACGGCCGCGAGTTCGAGCGCGCGCCGCGACGCGACGGCCCGACGACCGACGCAATTGCGGCGTGCTTGTGCCTCCTTGGTATTCATGGCCGGCGGCGGTCGCCGCGAACCGCCCTCGCAATGAACCTATGGTGCTTGCGTGCAGGATCACTGTCAAGAATGTTGTTTCAAAGTACAGCGATTTGGCGAGATGTTTAAGTCAGAGATCATCGGCCCGCGTCGAAAGCGTCGGCTGGGCGGGGGGATTGCCGCGAGTCGCGCGCGGTCGAGTTTTTAATCAGGCTTGCGTGGAGCGGGCAGCGCGACCGAGGAGAGATCGATGGATTCGCGACGAGATTCGAGGCGTTCGAGTCTGCGTCGGCGGACTTGGAAGAAGAGGACGGGGAGCAGCAGGTCGATGACCTCGTCGGCGACGAGCAGTCCGCCGATGACCGGGGCGGCCATCGGCTTGAGGACTTCCGCGCCGACGCCGGTCGCCCAGAGCAGGGGTGCGAGGCCGAGGATCGTCACGCCTTCGGTGAGCAGCTTCGGGCGCAGTCGGTGCGCCGCGCCGTCGAGGACCGCGCGTCGCAATCCCTCGGCGCTCAGATTCTCGATCCCTCCCGCGCGCGCGACCGCTCCGCGCAGGTAGACGAGCATGATGATGCCCGTCGACGTCGCCATGCCGATGCACGCGATGTAGCCGACCCAGACCGTCACCGAAAACCGATAGCCCAGCAGCCATTGCAGGAAGACGCCCCCCGCGACCGCGCCCGGCACGGCGCAGAGCATGAGCGCGGCGTCGGCGAAGTCGCGGTAGGTCGCGTAGAGGATGAGGAAGACGAGCAGGACGACGACCGGGACGATCACGCGCAAGGTGCGTCGCGCGCGGGCCTCGTGCTCGAACTGGCCGGTCCACTCGAGGTACGACCCGTCGGGGAGCCGGACGCCGGCCTCGACGACCCGCCGCGCTTCGTCGACGAAGTCGCTCGCGCCGCGGCCGCGGACGTTCAGTCGGACGTAGTTGCGCAAGAGTCCGTTCTCGCTTTTGATCGTCGCCGGCCCTTCGACGACGCGCACTTCGGCGAGCTCGGACAGCGGCACGAGCCGGGTCCGGCCGGGAGGGGCGTCGGCGGTCGCGGGGACGAGGACGGCGCGGATCGAGGCGTCGTCCTCGCGGAAGTCGCGCGCGTAGCGGACGCGCACGGGGCGTCGCGCGCGGCCCTCGACCGACGTCGCGGCGACTTGGCCCGCGATCGCGGTCTCGAGCGCGTCGTTGAGCGTGCGGGCGCTGACGCCGAGCCGCGCGGCGCGGTCGCGATCGATGCGCACCTCGACGTAACCCTTGCCGCGAATCGGGTCGGCGACGACGTCGGCCGCGCCCGGAATCCGCTTCAGGACCGCGGCGACGGCCTCCGAGGCGTCGACGACGTCGTTGAGCGAGCGGCCGATCACGCGGACGCCGAGCATCGTATTGACGCCGGTCGCGAGCATGTCGACGCGGTTCTGGATCGGCATCGTCCAGACGTTGGTCCAGCCCGGCATCGGGACGGCGCGGTCGAGGTCGCCGCCGAAGCCGACGAGGTCGGCGCGCTCCTTTTTCCAGAGCATGAGCCCGCGCGCGAACCGCGCGGAGAGCTCGGCCTGAATCTCGTCGAGGTCGGGCCGCGGCGGGAGGCTCGCCGGCACCTGCGCGACGCGCGACATCGCGCCGTCCATCGCGCCGCCCGCGTGATGATGCCGCGTCGGGTCGTTGTCGCCGCGGAGCCGCCTCAGCTCGTCGAGATAAGCGACGAGCGAGGGGTCGAGGACGCTTGCACGCGCGAGCAGCTCTTCGATCGCAACGCGCGTGAACGTGTGCGCCGCGCGATCGATCAGCTCGCCGTCGAGCGCGGCGACGTGCGCGGACCAGCGTGCGCGCTCGGCGTCGTTGTAGCCCGCGAGCGCGACCCGCGCGGGGTCGGCGGCGAGCCCCCGCGCGAACTCCTGGTTGCGCTGATAGGCGTACTCGCGGATCAAGGCGTCGTTGATCGCGACGGCGGCGGCGTTCGCGTCGTCGAGGAGCCGCGCGCGGGCGTCGGCGTCGGCGGGCGGCGCGATCAAGCCGCGCGCGACGAGCGCGTCGCAGACGGCGGCGGTCTGACGCGCGGCGTCGGCGGGCATGAGCTTGCGTTTGGGCCAGAGCTCGCGCGGGCGGAAGTTGACCATGGTTTCGATCATGTCGAGCGGCGCGGGGTCGGTCGGCGTCTCCGCGCGGCCGGCCTTGCCCACGACCATGTCAACCTCGGGGAAGCGGCAGAGGATCATGTCGCGGGCGAACAGGTCGTCGCGCGACTCGGTGATCGAAGCGCGCGGCACCGTGATCGGCATATCCATGACCATCCCCTCGTCGAGCGGCGTCATGAATTCGCGTTCGAGCGGGGTGATCGCGCGGTCGGCGACGATCGCGACGAGCAGCAGCGCCGCGACCGCGACCGACTTCCCGACGACGCCGCGCGCGGTCAGTCCGACGACGACGAGCGCGAGCCAGAGCGTGCCGAGCCAGAGCGCGCGGCTTCCCACGGGCGCGGTCCCGACCACGAACGTCGCCGCGACCAGCCAAAACAAAGGGGCGGGACGTCGCAGGAGGACGTCGAGCACGGGCCGATAGACGTCGACGACGCCGCGGACGATCGGGCTGTCGCGCTCGTCGCGGAGCCGGCCCTTGATGAAGATCGTGCACAAGGCGGGCACGAGCGTGATCGACAACACGGCGACGGCGACGAGCGCGCAGCACTTCGTGAACGCGAGCGGGCGGAACATCTTCCCCTCCATCCCGCCGAGCGCGAACACCGGCAAAAACGAGAGCAGCATGATCGCGACCGAGAAGAAAATCGGCCGGCCGACCTCGCGGCACGCGGGCAGGACGAGCGCGCGGACGTCGCCGCGGACAGGCTCGTGGCCGAAGTGTTCGCGGAGCGCGTGCATGACGTTCTCGGCCATCACGATCGACGAGTCGGTCAAGACGCCGATCGAAATCGCGATCCCCGCGAGCGACATGATGTTCGTCTCGACGTCGGCGAGGCCGAGCGCGCGCGCAAGCCAAATCGCCGCGAACGCCGCCAAGGCCGCGGGCGGCAGCGTGATCGCGATGATCAACGAGACGCGCAAGTGCAGCAGGATCAGCCAGACGCAGATCGTCGCGACCACGATCGCTTCGAGCAGCGTGCCGGCGACGGTGCCGACCGCGGCGTCGATGAGCGGCGTGCGGTCGTAGAACGGCAGGATCCGCACCCCCGCGGGCAGCCCCGCTTGCAGCGCCTGGATTTGCGCCTTGATCCGCAGCGTGACCGCGCGCGGGTTCTCGCCGCGCGACATCAGGACGACGCCGCCGGTCACTTCCGCGCCGTCCTTTTCCAAAACGCCGCGACGCGGGCCGGCGCCGAGCGCGACCTTCGCGACTTCGCCCACGCGCGCGACACCGCCGCCCGGCAGCGCAATCGGCGCGCGCTCGAGGTCGCGGAGGACGTCGTTCGGCTCGACCGCGCCGTCGTTCCCCGCGCGCGCGCCGAGCGCGCCGACGCCGCGCACGATGAATTCGGCGTTCCCCTTGTGGATCACGTGCGCGCCGGCGGTCGAGTTCGCAGCGGCGACGGCCCGCGCGACGGCGTCGGACCCGATCTGAAACGCGCGCAGACGGATCGGGTCGAGGTTGACCTGATACTCGACCGCCGCGCCGCCGACGCTCGCCACTTCGGCGACGCCCGGCACCGCCGCCAGCCGCGGTTTCACGTAATAGTCCTGCAAGGCCCGCAACTGTCCGAGGTCGAGCGCGCCGTCGCGCGACTCGACGGTGTACCAAAAGATCTGGCCGGTCGCCGCGACGTCGGGCGCGAGCCGCGGGACGACTCCCTCGGGCAACGCGGCGCTCGCGACCCGCTCCGCGAGCGCGCGGCGGGTCGCATCGAAGTCGACGCCGTCGTCCAAAATGACCGCCAGCCACGCGTAGCCGACGTCGCTCGACGCCCGCACCACGCGCACGCCGCGCAGCCCCCGCAGCTCGACCGAAAGCGGATACGTCACCTGATCGTCAAGCTCGCGCGGGCTGTGCCCCGGCCACTCCGCCGAGACGATCACCTGCTCCTCGGAGAGGTCCGGGATCGCGTCCACGGGCGTCCTCGAGACCGCGAACAGACCCCACGCCGCGAGCAGCACGCCCGCCGCGATCACCCACCCGCGCCGGCGGATCGAGAGCTCGATGATGCGGTCGATCATGGGGTCAGAGCCGCGCCTCGGGTCCGAGGTTGCCGAGGTATTTCGACGGGTTTTTCTTGATCGCCGCCGTGCACCCCGAGCAGCACAGATAGATCGTCCGGCCGCCGATCGCGATGCGGACGGGGTCGCCCATCGACCCGAGCGGCTCGCGCGTGACCGGACAAATCTTCTGCCGCGCGATCGCGGCGCGATCCGCGGGCGTGAGCGGATCCCGCGGCTCGTCGCGCGCGGTCGCGACGCTCGCCGGGCTCGCTTGCGCCGCGCCCTTCGAGGCGACCGACGCTCCGAAATACGCCGCCGAGGCCCCCGCGTTCAGACGCGTTTCGGCATCGACCAAAAACGCGCCCGAGGTCACGACGCGCATCCCGGCTTCGAGGCCGCGGACGACGGGATAGGCGTCGCCGCAGCGCGGTCCGAGCACGACTTCGCGCCCCTCGAACATGCCCGGCATCCGCTCGACGAAGACGACCGCGCGCACGCCGCCGTCAACGACCGCGCTCTCGGGCACGGCGAGGATCTCGCCGGGCGGGTTGTACGCGACGACCCTCGGCACCAGCTTCATCCCGCCGCACGCCTGGCACGTCGCGCCGTCGAGGTCGGCGGTCACGTCGGGATGCATCGGGCACCACCACCGGACGCGCTGGTTCGCCGCGAGATTTTCGCGCGCGAGCGGCGTCCGATCGCGCGGGCACGCCCCCGGCGCCAGGCTGACGACGTCGCGATGCTCGCCGCAAGCGTACACGCGCCTCGGCTCGCCGGGACGCGGCGCGGGCGCTTGCGTCGGCATCGACCGGAACGGCTCGAGCGTCGCGATCGGCACCTGAATCCGCACCGACAGATTCTCGCCCGGCCGCAGCGCGCGGCGCGGGTCGATCACGTCGATCAGACCGACCGCGCCGTGTGCGCCTGGCCCGAAGGTCTTGCGGATCCCGCGCAGGACGCCGCGCAGCGGCTCGGACGTTCCCGTCCGCACCTCGGCCGCTTGTCCGAGCGCGACCTCCGCGAGGTCGTTCGCGAACAGCGCGACGTCGACCGTTCTGTGTTCTCGGTCGGACGCGTTCGCGGCGGGATCGGCGGGTTCCTCGCGCAAAAGGCCGGGGCCCTCGACTTCGCGGACCAGCGGCCGATAGCCGACCACGCTCGTGCGGATGCCCGCGAGCTGCAGCCTGTACGGCGTGAATTGCATACGCGCGACGACCCCTTCGGGCAGCGGCGCGACGTCGCCCCGCTTGCGGCGGACAAGCGCCATGTTGCAGATGCCGCACTTGCCCGGCCAGTCCGACAACACGCCGGGATCCATCGGGCAGAAATACTCGGTGTCGGACGACACCGCCTGTCGCGTCGAGTCGAGGCCCGCCGCGCCGCGCGTGAGACGCTCGAAACGGTTCGCGAGCGCGTCCCACTCGACCACCACGCCGAACGCCAACCCTATCAGTATCAAAAACCGCAGCCGCAACGAGACCACGCGCCACGTCCACCACAACGCGCCCCGAAATCCAAGCGCGGGCGGTCGCGACGCGTCGATCGTCGAGTGTTCAATTGGCGGGTGCATGCTTATGCTCGGTTGCGTGTGCGTCGATCGCGGGTTTGGGTGCGGGATCCGCGTCGTCGTCGTCCATTTTATGCTCCCAATGCGAGAAGCGGTCGAAATCCTCCTGCCGGAAGACCCAGAGCGGGTCGTTGCCGACGACGAGGTAGCGCACCACCTGCTCCTCGCGCGGGTTTTCGACCGTCAGCTTGACGTGAAAACCCCGAAAGCGGTCGGCCTCGAACGCGCCGAGGATCTCGAACGAGGTCAGCGGGCGGTCGGCCTTGCGCTCGGTGTCGACGAGTTCGACGGCCGCGGTCGGGGCCTTGATCGCGCCGCTCCATTGCCCGCCCCGCCACGCTTCAAGCACCGTTGCGACCGCCGCGCGCGCAGCCTCGGGTGTCGGTAGGACGACGTTTGGGTCGTCCGCGGGGCCGCGACCGCCGCAGCCCGTCGCGAGCACGCACGCAAGCGCCGCCGACGCCGCTCGCCGACGGGCGCGACCGCCTCGACTTTCCGCTCGAACTCTCATTGGGGCCGTTGCCGGTTGGGATGTCGCGAGCCGCCGCCCCGGCCGTCGAGACGCGTCGCGCCGCTTTTACGCAACACATTCCATTACGACCGCGCGGCGCCGCTTGTGCAAGTCCAAGTCAAAGTGTAAGATTGGATTAGGTCGCTTCCTATCAAGTGTGCCCCTAACGGTGAATCAATCAGGTTTTCGGGATGATCGACGGGCCTTCCACCTTCCGGCCTCGACGAGTGCTCGCAATCGCCCTGCTCGGCGCTTTCGCGCTGTGCGTCGACGCGCCGACGAAAGCCCGCGCGGGATGCGGATCGCACTTCCCGCCCCTGCCGGTCGTCGCGGCCGGTCAGGACGATCTGCGCAGCTTGCTCGTGGAGGGCTCAGCCGCCCCGCGAGCTTCGTGGGTCGCTCAGGAAACGCCCGCGCAGCCGCCGCGCTGCCCGGGCGGGGTCTGCGCGCGTGATCAATCCGACACGCTGCCGCAAACCCCGCCCCCGTCGCTCTCGTCCGCGAACGACGAATGGCCGTGTCTGATCGAACAGGCCGGCCGGTCGACGACGCAATCGATTCGCTTCCACCGATCCTCCGCGAGCGCATACGTCAACCCCGACGCTTCCACGCTCGACCGTCCGCCGCGCGTCTGATCCCGGCGGCTGGAGCACGCGTGCGACCTCGTCGTCATTCATGACCGGGCATCGGGCTCGCCGCGTCGCGCTCGTTGGGACTCCGCCGCCGCGGCGTTCGACCGCAACGCCGGACCGAAGCCGACCGGCTCCGCGCCCTCGCCGCGTTGCTTCAACTCGACCTTCTCGTGTCGCGCGCACCGGCTCGAAGGCCCGCGCGACCGCGCCCAACGTCGGTTGCAATCACGCCTTTGTCGTCCGAATCAGAGTTTTCCGCATCATTCCTTCGTTTTTTGTCTCGGAGATTGACATGATCATGCGACATTCACGTCGCGGCGGGTTCACGCTCATTGAGCTGCTCGTCGTGATTGCCATCATCGCGGTTTTGATTGCTCTTTTGCTTCCGGCGGTGCAGTCGGCGCGCGAAGCCGCCCGCCGCGCGCAATGCATCAACAACCTGAAACAGATCGGCCTCGCGTGCCACAATTACCTGACGTCGTTTCAGGTGCTGCCGTTCGGCAAGGGACCGAACTACAACCCCGTCCTCCCCTCCGCCGCGCCCTATGCGCGGTGGTCGTGCCTGAGCCAGCTCCTGATGTTCATCGAGCAGGGCAACCTTTTTAACAGCATCAACTTCATGCTGCCGCCGGAGACCCCCGGCATGGCGGGCGACGTCCCGTTCATGCCCCCGTATCAGAACCCGAATCGCGAAAACTCGACGTCGTGTCTGATTCAGGTCAACGCTTTCCTGTGCCCGTCCGACGGCCCGACGATTTCGGGCTGGCCCGGCGGCACGAACTACCTCGGCAACCTGCAAACCTGGGCGTGCGACCTCAGCGAGGCGAACCCTTCGGTGGTCTCGCCCGGCGAGCTGCCGCAGGGGATCTTTTATTTTCTCAGCCACGTTTCGATCGCCGCGATCACCGACGGCACGAGCAACACCGCCTTCTTCAGCGAGAAGATCCGCGGCACGGGCACCCGCGACGGCAACGCGCACTCGGACTCGTTGATCATGAGCCCCGTCACGAGCCTGCTCGCGACCTATCAAACCTGTTCGTCGATGAATCCGCTCACCTCGACGCGGCTGACCCTCCGTCAGGGGATGAGCTGGGTGATGGGCGAGATGTGCTGCACGTCGTACAACCATGTTTCGACGCCCGACACGACCACGTGCGCGGGGACGGGCTTCACCGGCTCGATGGCCAACATGCCGATGCAGGTGCCCCCTTCGAGCCGACATCCCGGCGGCGTGAACATGATGATGGGCGACGGCTCGGCGCGGTTCATCAAGGATTCCGTGAACCTGATCACATGGCGCGCCCTCGGCACCCGCAACGGCGGCGAGGCGATCAGCGCCGACTCGTATTGATCTCCAACGCGCGAGGAGCGTTTCGAATGAGATTGTCGTGTGCAATGTGGCTGATCGCGTCGGCGATCGCGCCGGCGTGTCTCGGCTGCGGAGAGTCCGGCGGGGGGGCGCTGCCTGCTTCGGACGTCGCGAAAGCGGCGCTCGAGCAGTCCTTGGACGCGTGGAAAGCGGGAGGCAAGCCGGGCGCGATCGGCGACGGCAAGCCCGCGATCACCGTCGTCGACACCCCCTGGCAAAACGGCCAAAAGCTGGAGTCGTTCGAGATTCTGAACGACGAGGAAGGCGAGACCGAGCGCACGTTCCTCGTGCGGCTCTCGGAGGGGAAACCGCCCGTCGCGCACGAGGTCCGCTATCGGGTCATCGGCAACGACCCGGTAATGGTCTATCGCGACGAGGATTATCAAACGCTGATCAACATGGGCGACAACAAGGGCTCGAAGGCGGTCGCGAAGACCGCGCGACGTCGCGCCCGCTGAGCATAGGGTTCACGACTCAAATCGATTGAGGATCAGGCGACGCGACGGCGTCCGCCGGCGTTCGGCGTGCGCGCGGACGAGTCGATCGAGACGATCTCCAGGCGACACACCCAAGGACATCGAACATGCTGCGGAAACGAACCGGCTTTACGTTGATTGAGCTGCTCGTGGTGATTGCGATCATCGCGGTGCTGGTGGCGCTTTTGCTGCCGGCGGTGCAATCCGCCCGCGAGGCCGCGCGCCGCGCCCAGTGCGTGAACAACCTGAAGCAGCTCGGGCTTGCGCTGCACAATTACAACGACGTGTTCTCGGTCCTGCCGTTCGGCAAGGGCGCGAACTACATGAAGACCGACATGAACGCGCCGATGTACGCGCGTTGGTCGACGCACAGCCAAATCTTGCCGCAGATCGAGCAGGGGCCGCTCTTCAACAGCATCAACTTCGCGTTCGCGCCGGAGACGCCGAACCTCGGCGCGGCGGGGATGGGCTTCATGCCGGCGTATCAGAACCCTCAGCGTCAAAACATGACGGCGAGCAACCTGATGGTCGCGGCGTTCCTCTGCCCGTCGGACGCGACGACGAGCGGCGTCTCGCCCGGTTACAACAGCTACGTCGGCAACGAAGGCTCGTGGCTGTGCGACGCCTGCGAGGCGACGCCGAGCACGATGATGCCCGGCGAATTGCCGCGCGGGCCGTTCTACAATATGAGCAGCGTACGGCTCGCGAGCATGACCGACGGCACCAGCCAGACCGCTTTTTTCAGCGAGCGCCGCCGCGGCAACGGCAATCCGAACCCGCGCACCGACATGTTTCAGATGGGCGACGCAAGCTCGGTCACGCAGACGTACAACAACTGCGCGTCGCTCAACCCCGCGACGTCGATGCAGCTCACGAGCCTGATGAACGCCGCGTGGGTGATCGGCGACATGACCTGCACGACCTACAACCACGTCTCGACGCCGAACACGCGCACCTGCGCCGCGATGGACAGCTCGATGACGATGAGCGGCATGATGGTGAACATGGCCGTGCAACTGCCGCCGTCGAGCCTGCACCCCGGCGGCGTCAACATCCTGCTCGGCGACGGCTCGGTACGGTTCATCAAGGACTCGATCAACTTCAACGTCTGGCGCGGCCTGAGCACGCGCAACGCCGGCGAGATCCTCAGCGCCGACGCTTACTGAGCGCGACCGCGCGTCGGCGAAATCATTTGGGATCGCGCGGCGCGGGTGTTATTGTGTACGGAACGCGCGGGGTCCAAGGTCGACTCCGCGCGTCCCTCCCCGCCGCCCGAAGCAGGTCGAGCGGCCGCTTTCCCGACACACCCGGCAGGACCGCCCCCAATGACCGCACGACTCGCCTTGCCCGCCGCGCTGTTCGCACTCGCCGGAGGGTTGTTCGCGACGACCGAGCAGGCCGCCGCGCAGCCGCCGTCGTTCGCGCTGGAAGTCCCCGCGATTCGCGAGGGCAAGCCCGTCCTCGCGTTCAACGGCAAAGATCTGACCGGCTTCTACACGTACACCAAAGGCGGCAAGTTCGACGATCCGAAGCACGTCTTCAGCGTCGTCGACGGTCAGTTGCGGATCTCGGGCGAAGATTACGGCGGCGTGATCACGCGGGCGAATTATCGCGACTATCACCTCGTCGTCGAGTGGAAGTGGGGCGCGAAGACATGGGGATCGCGGGCGAAGGCGGCGCGCGACTCGGGGATTCTGTTGCACTGCGTCGGACCCGACGGCGCGGCGGGCGGGCAGTGGATGGAGTCGATCGAGTGCCAGATCATCGAAGGCGGCTGCGGCGACTTCATCATGGTCGGCGGACTGGGGCAGCCGCAATTGACCTGCGCGACGCGTCTCGGCCCGGACAAACAACGCTACTACGAAAAAGGGGGCGAGGAGATCGTCGGCAAGGCGATGCGCTTCAACTGGTGGGGCCGCGACCCCGCCTGGAAGGACGTCCTGGGCTACCGAGGCCCGCGCGACGTCGAAAAACCCGCCGGCGAGTGGAACCGAATGGAAGTCGTCTGCGACGGCGACGCGATCACGAACATCGTGAACGGATACGTCGTCAACGTCGGCACGAAGTCGAGCCTGACCGCAGGCAAGATCTTGATCCAATCCGAGGGCGCCGAGATCATCTTTCGGAAGATCGAGGTCCGACCGCTCGTGAAGTGACGCTCGTAGACGTTGTGGCCTTCGTCCCGCGCCGTTGCGCGTCCCAAGATTGAGAGAAAGCCGGCATGAGCTCTCGCGGCAAGCTTCGAATCGCGTCGTCGTTCAGCCTGATTCTCGGAGTGATCTCGGCGTGCGCCGCGCCCCTCGCGACGCGGGCCGACGAACCGCAGGCGGAGATCACGCACGCGTTTTTCGCGACGGGGGCAACGACGTACATCCGCGACGGCGCGGGCAAGACGGTCTGGACTTATCCCGCGGGCACGCGCGACGGCTGGCTCCTGCCCGAAGGCCGGCTTTTGCTCACGCTCACGAAGAGCGCGGAGTATCCCGGCGGCGGGGTCGTGCTGGTCGATCGCGCGGGCAAGGTCCACTTCAAGTACCAAGGAACGCAGTCGGAGGTGAACACGTCGCAGCGGCTCGAGAACGGCCGGATCATGCTCACCGAGGCGGGCGACCGGCCGCGGCTGCTCGAAGTGGATCTCGACGGCAAAATCGCGGTCGAGGTGCCGCTCCAGGCGCAGACGAAGGACCATCACCTGCAAACGCGGATGGCGCGCAAGTTGCCGAACGGCAATTACCTCGTCCCGCAGCTTCTCGACAAAGTCGTCCGCGAATACACCCCGCGCGGCGCGGTCGTCTGGGAGTTGAAGACGCCGAACATGCCGTTCACCGCGATTCGCCTCGAGAACGGCAACACGCTCGTCGGCTGCACGCTCGGCAACCTCGTGATCGAGGCGAATCCCGCGCGCGAGATCGTCTGGACCTTGACCAACGACGACCTCCCCGGCAAGCCGATCCGCGACGCCTGCGGGGTCCAGCGGCTGCCGAACGGCAACACCGTCGTCACGAGCTACCAGGCGCCGGGCAACGACGTCAAACTCTTCGAGGTGACGCCCGCGAAGCGGATCGTCTGGACGCACCGCGACCCGAAGTCGCCCGGCATCCATCACTTCCAGATCCTCGATACCAACGGCCTGCCCGTCGCGTGGCCCCCCTTGCGCTGAAGCACGCTTCGATGCGGACTCGCCGTTCCCGCTCGCTTTGGTTCCACCCGCCTTCAACCCGCGCGACTACACCCTCATGACGAAAACGACTCGCGTCGACTGGGCGCACGACCTGTTTTTGCCGACGCTTCTGTTCGCGGCGCTCGGCGGCATGACGTGGGCCGTGCGCGGCTGCTCGGGCTACGGGACGGTCTCCGGCTGCGTCTTCGCGGGAGTGATGTGGGGGACCGCCTGGTGGTTCCTCGCGCGCGAGCCGTCCGGTCCGCCGCGACGCCGCTACGCCTCGGGATGGGTCGTGCCCGCGCTCGTGATCGGCGTCGGCATGGCGGGCGCGCGCGGCTGGATGCAGTGGCCGCACTTCTTCCTCGGCCACATGCTCACGAACGAACACACAGGCACGTATGTGGCGATCCCAAAGATTTACGGATTCGTCTGGATGTTCCTCGCGGGCGTGCCGTGGGCGGGGCTGGGCGCGTGCCTGGTGGCGTGGTGCGGGTCGTCGCGCGGGTTGCGTCCGCGCGACTGGGGGGTGCGGGTCGCGTGCGGAGTCGGCGGCGCGGCGCTCCTGCAAGCGTTGTTCTACGCTTATCCCGCGTTCTTCCTGCCGGCGTATCGACAGTACGAGGATCTCTATCACAACCTCGCCGCGAACTCCGCCTTGCGCAAGGTGATTCGCGACGGCGACGAGGCGATGATCCACCTCGGGCTTTATCTTGGCTTCCTGCTCTTCGAGATCGTGCGCCGCGATTGGAAAAACGTGGTCTTGATCGCGACGGTGGGCGTCGTGAACGGGGCCGGCTGGGCGCTCTGCCAGGCGTGGAAGTGGGCGCCGCTGGTCTGGCCGAAGGGCGACTTCAACTACTGGCGCTGCTGGGAGTCGTCGGGCGGAATCAGCATCGGCGTCGCGCTCGGCGTCGCGTACTTTCTCGTGAATCGGCCGATGTCGGAGCGCGAGCGGGCCGCGATCGCGGCGCGGGTCTCGCTCGCCGGTCCCAATTTCGAGGGGCTGCTGATCTATCTCGGCGTGACGTGGTCGCTCGGGCTCGTCCTGCGCGAGTGGCTCGGCGGCTGGGGCAACCTCTACTTCGGCGCGCTCGTGCTCGCGGGCGCGGCATACTACTTTTGCGGACGCAACGCGACCGTCGCGGGCGAACTCCCCGACGCGCGCCCAGACTCTGGATTCGCCCCGCGGTTGGAGCCGGGCGCGGCCTGCCTCGCGCTCGCGCTCCTGGTCGGACTCTACCTCCCCGCGACGCAAAAGCCCCGTTTCGGCTTCCTTTACCTCGCGGTCGTGATGATTTGCGGCTGGACTTGGTACCGGATCGGCCGCGAGAGGTTCGACGCCGAACGCGCGCGCACGACTCCGACCGCCGGCGACCCGCGTTTC
>JAJYDB010000309.1 GCA_021777845.1 Planctomycetota bacterium | reverse complement strand
GCCCGCCGTCGCCGCGACGAAACCCGCGCCGACCGCCGCGCCCGACTCGAAGAAGCCCGCCGTCGTCGCAACCGCGACGCCCAAATCCGACGCCGCGGCGCTCAAGATCGAGGCCCCGGCGAGCGTTGCCTCGGTGACGGGCGAGGCGCCGACGTCCGCGACGGAATCCCCCGCGAAAGCGCGTAGCGAGGCCGAGGAAAAGGCGTCGCAAGGGTTGTTGGCCTTCATCCTCTTCTCGGCCTTCGGCGGCCTCATCGCTCTCGCGATGCCGTGCGTTTGGCCGATGGTGCCGGTAACGGTCAACTTCTTCGTTAAACAAGGCCAGGCCAACGGCGGCAAGGGCGCGACCAAACTCGCTGTGGTGTACGCGCTCTCGATTGTCGCGATCTTCACCGCGGTCGGCGTCGGATTCTCGTATTTCCTTTCGGCTGCGTTCTTGCAAAACCTCGCGAACAACGGTTGGCTGAACCTGACGGTCGCGGCGATTTTCCTCCTCTTTGGCCTGAGCTTGCTTGGCCTATTCGAGCTCAGATTGCCGAATTTCTTGGCGAACGCGTCGGCCGCGGGCGAGTCGCGCGGCGGCCTCGTCGGCGTGATGTTCATGGCGCTCACGCTCACGATCACCTCGTTCACGTGCACCTTTCCGGTCGTCGGCGGCTTGCTCGTGATGGCGGCCGGCGGCAGCTTCTTCTATCCGATCGTTGGCCTCGCGACCTTCGCGACGGTGCTCGCCGCGCCTTTCTTTTTGCTCGCGCTCGCGCCCGGGCTGCTTGCGAAGATGCCGAAAAGCGGCGACTGGATGAACACGGTCAAGGTCGTCGGCGGACTGGTTGAGATCGCGGCGGCGTTCAAGTTCATCAATACCGCCGAAATCGGCCTCGGCGCCGTCCCCGAAAACGCCTGGTTCGACGCGCAGGTCGTGCTCTCGATCTGGGTCGTGCTCGCGGCCGTTTGCGGCTTCTATCTGCTCGGCTTTTTCCGCACCGACCACGACTACGACGAGCCTAAAGTCGGCCCCGGCCGCATCTTGAGCGGCTCGATGTTCCTCGTGCTCGCGCTTTATCTCGCCCCGGCGCTCTTCGGCAACCCGCCGCACAGCATGATCTGGAACCGGCTCGTGGTCGGACTGCTGCCTCCCGACTCCGGCGAACTTTCCCGAGGCGTCGCGCTCGCGCGGGCCGGCTCGGCCGAAGAGGAAGTCAAGTCGACATCGACCGACCCCAACGTCGCCGAGCGCGAACAGCGCTCGTTCCACGGCGTCGCCTGGGGGTTCAGCCTCGAAGCCGCGCAGGAGCGTGCTCGAGCCGAAAACAAGCCGATTCTGATCGACTTCACCGGCGTCAATTGCGCCAACTGCCGCCTCATGGAGGCGAGCGTCCTGCCGCGCCCCGACGTCGTCGGATTGCTCCGCGAGTTCGTCACCGTGCAGCTTTTCACCGACTTCGTGCCCCTGCCGTCGATCACGCAGGACCAGCGCGAAGAGCTCGCGCTCAAAAACCAGCAACGCTTGCTCAAACTCGCGAACGACAATACGAACCCGTTTTACGTCGTGATCAGCGCCGACGGCACGCTGCTCGGCCGCAAGGGCGGTTACGTCGAGCCGCCCGTCTTCCTCGCGTTTCTCAAAAGCACGCTCGCAAAGACTCCGACCGCCGCGAAGGTCACGAGCAACGACGCCCAACCCGAGAGCGCTCGATCCTTTCAAGCACGCATCGGCGTCACGCACTGAGCCACGCGTCAGTTCAACCGCGCCGCCCGATTTTTCCGCACCAGGGCCGGGTCGTTGACCGGGTTGAGCGGCTCCTCGCCGTTCAAGACGCGGAGCACGTCGGTCGCGACGCCAACCGCCATATTCGTCAGCCCCTCGACCGTCTGCGCCGCGCTGTGCGGGGTCAAGAGGACGTCGGGCCGGCCGATGAGCGGGTGACCGGGCTGCGGCGGCTCCACCTCGAAAACGTCGGCCGCGTACCCGAAAAGCCGCCCCGCTTCGAGTGCCTCTGCGACTGCGGCCTCGTCAACAACGGGACCTCGGCAAGTGTTCACGAGAATCGCGTCGGGACGCATTTTCGCGAGTGCGGCGCGGTCGATCATCCGCCGCGTCGAGGCGTCGAGCGGCACGTGCAGCGTGATATACTCGCATGTGGAAAGCAGCTCGTCGAGTTCGACGCGACGCGCCCCCGCGCGGGCCTCGACCTCCGCCGGCGCAGCGACGATGTCGTTATAGACCACCCTCATATTAAACGCCGCGTGCGCAACCTCGCCCACCCGCCGGCCGATCTTGCCGAAGCCGATGATCCCAATCGTCCGGCCCAACAAGTCCCGACCGACAAAACGTGTGCGTCCATGATAATCGTAAGCACGAATCGCCGCCGACATTTGCGGGAAGTGCTTCGAGACGCCGATCATCATCGCGAACGCGTGTTCGCAAACGCTCTCGGTGTTCGCTCCGGGGGTGTAGATCACCTGGATGCCGCGCTCGGTCGCGGCGTCGATGTCGATCTGGTCGTAACCAACCCCGTGCCGACCAACGACCTTAAGCTTCCGGCCCGCGTCCAAAAGCGCCGCGTCGACGACCCCGCCGGTGCGAATCACGAGGGCGTCGGCGTCGACGATTTCGCGACGCAGCGTCGCCGGCTCAAGCGAACTCGCCATCCGCACCTCGCCCGCCGCCCGCAGCATGTCCATGCCGGCGTCGAACATCGTCGTCATCGAAAGGATTATCGGACGCTGATCCATGTGCCGTTCTCGAATCGTAAAGCCTGATGGGAATTCTGCGACGCGGACCCCCGCGCGCCGTTTCCATGCTATCACAACCCCCGAGCGCGGACATAGAATGCAGCCGCGCCTTGAGTTGAACGCGATACCGGCTACAGCACGCACGCATGCTCGCTCGCGCCATCGGGGGCTCCTCGCCCTGTTGTTGATGATCCAGGGGCGACCCAAGCGGGCTAGGTCGGACGGGACGCCGAAAACGAAGCCAATCGAGGTTAAAGTTCTTTATAACAACAGGTTAGGTCGACTTTATGGCGTACGGCGCGGCGCAATCACGCTTTTTGACGAAACGAAGCCAATCGAGGTTAAAGCTTGAATTAACTTGGAGTTAAGTGCAAGATTGATGCCGACTCGACACCTTGAGCACCGCTCTGTAAAACAAGTGGGGTCGTCGCCGAAAAGTGCATGGGTGCGGGTTTTGTTCGTGGGGGAGGGCGCGGCAGGCATGAGTCAGGCGGCATCGGGATCCGGGGATCGATTCGCACGCTGGACCTTGGTCGCGATCCTGCTCGCCGCGGGGTTGCTGAGGTTCGGGTTGGTCGCTAGCCGCGTCGGCGCGGTCGAGGACCCCGACAACTACCTGACGTTGGCACGGTCGATGGCGGGGGGCGAGGGATTTGTTTGGAAAGGACGCCCCACGGCGTATCGTCCTCCTTTGTATCCACTTACGCTCGTTCCGATCGTCGCGATGCTGGGACCACGCGCGGATTGGGGAGTTGCGGTCTGGCATGGCGTGTTGGGATCTCTGGCTGTCGGCGCAACGACCTGGGCTGCCAGGCGTTGGGGCCTTGGCCCTCGGCGAGCGTTGGTCGCGGCGGTCATTGTCGCATTCGACCCCGTTTTACTGGCCGAGTCGCGCGGAGTGATGACTGAGAACTTGGCCGTCGCGATGATCGCATGCGCTCTCGCGGCTTTGGCCCGCCCCGCACCTCCGCCAACTGGCGATCCTTCGGCGAATGCGTCGGAACTTCTGGCTCGCAATGCACTTTGGGCGGGAGTCTGCTTCGGATTGGCGTCCTTGTCGAGGCCAAGCATGCTCGCCTGTCTCGTCATGGCGGCACTCGCCGAGACGGCATACGGCTCGCGGTCGGCGCGCGTCGGACTACGAAACGGGGCCCTGCTGGTGGTTGCGGCGGTGGTCGTGATGTCTCCCTGGGCGGCGCGGAATGCGTGGGCTTTGGGGGGGCCGGTTTGGACGACCACTCACGGAGGCTACACGCTGGCCCTGGCCAATAATGACGCTTATTATGACGACGTGCTGAATCGCCCCGAAGGCGCGGTCTGGACCGGCCCCGGGCAGTTCGCGTGGTTCGACCGGGTCAATTGCGAACTGGCAGGCGTCGACGAGATCGAAGCGGACCGTCGCCTCCGCAACGAGGCTCTTAGGACGATGGAAAAACGCCCGCGCGACGCGGTCCGGGCCGCGGTCGCCAGGCTGTCGCGATTTTGGAGCCTCGCACCCGACGCCGCGGTCTATGCGCGCTCTGTTCGCGTTGTCGTGGCGGTCTGGACGACACCGATCTGGCTTGCCCTCGTGCTGGGACTGCTCGACTCGCGTACGCGACAGGCTCCGCGCGCGGTCGCCGCGGGAATGATCGTTGGACTGACCATCGTGCACATGTTCTATTGGACCGACGTCCGAATGAGGGCGCCGATCGTCCCCGCGATCGCGCTGCTGGCGGCGTCGGCCCGACGGGGTCATATGCACCGCGCACAATGGGTTCGGACGTCTTGATGCGGACCCCGCGGAAAAAATTGAAAAAAATCAAAAAAGCGGTCGATTCCTCTTTTCAATTTCTTCAAACACGTTATTCTGACCATGCCGATCTGCGCGGGTTTGTATTAGTGAGCCGAGTTCGGACGCTAGCCTCGCCAGAACGCTCAGGTTCTTTGAAGGAATGAGACAGTGGCTAAGAAGCTTTATGTCGGCAATTTGACGTATGATACCACCGAGGACAACTTGGTGGAGCTGTTCGGCGAGTACGGCGAGGTCCTTTCCGCGCAGATCATCCACGACCGCGAGACGAACCGTTCGAAGGGGTTCGGCTTCGTCGAGATGGCGAACGGTGCGGACGAGGCGGCGACCGCTCTCAACGGTCAAGATTACCGCGGCCGTAATTTGACGGTGAACGAGGCTCGTCCGCGTGAGGATCGCGGCGGCGGCGGCGGCGGCGGCGGCGGCGGCAGTCGGGGCGGCGGCGGTGGTGGTCGCGGCGGCT
>JAJYDB010000049.1 GCA_021777845.1 Planctomycetota bacterium | reverse complement strand
ATCATCGACGAGAACGAAGCGCGCGAACTGAAGGAGCGGCTGCGGGGGTATTTTCGGAAGGTTGACCAGGCGCTGATCGACTGCGCGAACACGAGCAGCGACTTGGCGGGCATGGGAACGACGTTGACGGCGGTTTACACGATCGGCCGCGACGCCTTCATCGTGCATGCAGGCGACTCGCGGGCCTATCTATTTCGCCACGGCGCGCTCCGGCGACTCACCCGCGACCACACGTTTGCGCAGGAACTCGCCGACGCCGGCCGGATCGCCCCCGAAGAGGTTGCCACACACGCGCGACGACATGTTTTGACCAACTTCGCGGGCGGACCGCGACGCGGGATCGAGCCCGAAGTGACCGTAATCCGCCTTTGCAGCGGCGACAGCCTCCTGGTCTGCACCGACGGCCTGACCGAGATGGTCGACGACGCGACCATCGCACGCATCCTCAAAGGCAACGCCGGCGCTGTGGACGCCTGTGAAGCGCTGATCGACGCCGCTCTTGCGGGCGGCGGGAAGGATAATGTCACCGTCATCGTCGCCAACTACACGATTCCCGGCGCGCAGCTCGACGCAACCGTCGAAATCCGTCGCCCCTAACATTCCGACCTCGGTCGTCGCATCGAAATTTCAGAACGGCCCGGCGTCACGCGCGGCGTCGGCGGGCGTATGTGGTCTGAAGAGCGAGAATTCGCTTGGAATGCTCACTTCTTAATCAGCAGAATTCGACCCGGTCAACTTCGGTGCGCGGTCCGTCGAGCCCCCTCAAAAAAAGGCTTCATTCGGCCTCTGCCTCGTTGTACCGGTGAATGAATCAGGTTGGATTTTCGTGAACCCGTCTTGCAAAAGCGGGGGGGCGAAGAGTACGGCCGAGGGCTGATTTGACCGCAAAACCGCCCATCAAGCGAAGGGGCGGACAATGGAGTAGAGTAATCGGCGCGCCGTGGAGTGGGGTACACTGCGCGCAAGTTACGGACACGTTCGATTGCAGCTCAAAGAATGGAATAACCACCATGTCGGACCCGAAGATCGAGTTGATTCCGAGCAAAACCGCGTTGTGCGTCGACGCCGCGATCACGCTGGACGTTTTAATTCGGATCGCGCCTCCTCCGCCTGCGACTTCGGTTGAGCGCTCGCCCTTGAACTTGGCGTTGGTGCTCGACCGGTCGGGGTCGATGGCCGGCCGCGGCAAAATGCATTACGCGCAAGAGGCCGCCGCCTTCGCGGTCTGGCAGTTGCACGAGACCGATCGCGTGAGCGTAACGGTCTTTGACGAACACGTCGACACGCTTGTTCGGAACGCGCCGGCGCTCGACAAAACAGCCATTACGGAGTCGATTCAAAGCGTACTGCCTCGCGGGTCGACGGCGCTGTACGACGGCTGGCTCGAGGGGTCGCGTCAGGCAGCCTCCGGCTTGATCGACGGCGGCATGAACCGCGTGCTCTTGCTTTCCGACGGCCTGGCGAATCACGGCGTCACCGACTCGAAAGCGATCGCGTTGAAGGCCCGCGAGCTCGCCGATCAAGGCGTGAGCACCACAACGCTCGGCGTCGGCGACGATTACAACGAAGATCTCATGGAGGCCATGGCAAAAACGGGCGACGGCAACTATTACTACATTCAAGACCCGGTCCAACTGACGGATATTTTTCAGACCGAGCTGCAGGGTCTCGTCGCGACGTTCGGCCAAAAGGTCAGCATTGGACTCGACCCCGTCGCGGATCTCCACACGTTGGAGATGCTGAACAAGCTCGAAGGCACGGAGACAGGCCGTCTCAAGTTGCCGAACCTCGTCTTCGGACAGCCGATCCAGTTGGTCGTCAGGCTGCACGTGCCGCCGCGCGCCGCGGGTACCGATTTGATCTCGGTCCGCCTCGCGTGGGATACCCTCGACGGCAATGACCGCCGAGTCCTGCACGCGACCTTGCGCGTTCAAGAGTCGATTCCGAAAGCCGACTGGGACCTTCTGCCCGCCGACCCCGCCGTCGAACAGCACGTTGCCTTGCTGATGCTCGCGCGCGCTCAAAACGAGGCGACGACGTTCTATGACACCGGCGACTTCGTGTCGACCCGTCGAACGCTTGAAGACGCCGCCGCCGTGGCCGCGCGATACAGCTCTTCGCCCGAAGTGAACGACGAACTCACCCACCTTTCTCGGATGATGTTGGATCTGGAGGAACATCGCGGCGACCGTATGCGAAAACAGGCAAAATATCGCTCGTACTCGCGTTTTCGAGGATCGCCGTCTGCTCCTGTGACCAACCCCGACGAACAAGTTCCACCTTCGCATCGTGACGACCCGGACAAACCGCACGCCTAAACCTCGCGCCGCCGCGCCCCGGATCCGACGACAACGCAAGTTCGATCCGCGGGTCGCGGCGGATTGCGGTCCGACGCATCGACCGCGTAAGATTGAAGCTCTAAGGCTTCGGAACTGTTCCCCGAGATCCGCGGCGCCTCTCGATCAAACCGTGTTGTGAACGTGATCGTGAAGATATATGCAGGTTATATCGCTGCCGTGTTTGCGGTTTGCTCGGGCTGCGGCGGCGGCGAGGAAGTTACGCGAGCGTCGCTGGCGCGCGCAAAGGCGCTCTGGGCCAAAGCGGCGGTTCGCGACTACGACATCGAATGGTCCAGCATGACCAGCTCCGCCTCGCGCTATCGAGCCCAAGTGCGCGACGGCCGCGTCCGCAAGGTGGAGATGCTCCGGCAAGACCGTTACATCGAGGTCCACCCCGGCGACCCGAAGTATTACGGCGTCGACGGCCTCTTTCTCGTTGTGGCCGACGACCTTGCGCAGCTTGATCAGCCGGCTCCGTTCGGGATGCCCAAGGGCACGAAGGTTATCCTCAGGTTTCAGCCCGACCCTGAGTTGGGGTACCCGAAAATGTACCGACGGAACGTCCTCGGCGCTCAGTACGGCGTCGCCGTCGACGTCTTGCGGTTCGTGAATGTATCGCCTGAAGCATCGGCGTCGAACAAAGATACGGCTGGGGGCGGGTAAAATGTCGCCGTCGTTGATCGGAAATCGATTGCGACTTAGAAAGCAGCGACAGGTCGGGGCCGCGTTGCGTTTTCGGCTCGGCCCGCGTTGTCGGCAATCTGTTTGGAATGAGCTACCTCCGTGTCGGACCTGAAACCGCTCGCCGGACTCGATTCTGAAGACCAAGACGCGGCGTGGAGTCGACACGCGGCGCGTTACGAACGAGTATTTTTAAACGCGTTCGATCCCCGCGTGGAAAACCCCGCCTGGCGCGCCTTCGAGGCGCTCCAGGACTCGCGCTCGAAGACGGTCGCCGACCTTGGTTGCGGACCAGGCGTGCTCCTGCCGATGCTCGCGAGGCGATTCGGACGCGTGATCGGGCTCGACTTCGCGCCGAAAATGATCGCGCGCGCAAAAAAAAGGATCGAGACGGCCGGCTTAAGCGAGGAAGACCAAGGGCGCGTGACGCTGCTGACGCGTCCGATGAGCGACCTCGACGATTTCGCGGGTCAGGTTGACGTCGCCGTGGCGGTCAGTTCGTTGGTCATGCCTGATACGCGCGAGATCGACCGCTCGCTGCGCGCGATTCACCAATCCCTGCGCCCCGGCGGCCTTTTTCTAGGCGTTGTGCCGTCGATCGACTCGATCCATTATCACACCATGTTGCTGATGGATCGGGCGCTCGATGAAGGTCTGTCGCCCGCGGAAGCCGAGCACCGCGCCGCACTGGAGGCAGAACATCACGAATATGAATTCGCCTTTGGGCGGTTCATGTTCCAGGGGTTGCGTCAAAAATTCTGGCAGCCTTTCGAGGTCCGTTATCGCTTAAAGAAAGCGGGTTTTCGCGACGTCGAGCTTGACCAGGTGCTCTATCCTTGGTCAGAGTGCCTTGATGTCGGCGACGATTTCGACGACCACCCGCCGAGTTGGGATTGGTCGTTCACGGCGCGTCCTTGAAGGCCGTCGACGTTCGCCCGAAGGAGCTTGCCGTGGCTTTCGACCTCCCGTCACACGCCCCTCGCGAGACCGAGGAACAGTCGATCAAGGCGCGCAAACGCGAACTCTTCGACGCGCCGCGCACCGACGCCGCACCCGCGCTCAAGCCTTTCCCAGAATATCTGCGTGAAACTCCCGCCGCTCCCATGCCGGCATGGGGTAAAGGCTTGCTCATCGTCCTTGGCCTGATTGTCGCCTTGTTGCTCGCCGCGGCGCTCTGGCGGGGCACGAATCCGCGGCAGGCAAGCGTTCGCCCCGCGGCGCGAAGCGGCTCGGGCATCGACAAAAAGTGAAACCAGATCGTTGAAAAGTCCTCCCGCGGCGCGTTCGGCACTCGCGACGTGACCTAGACTTCTCAAGAAGTCGAGAGGCGATTGCGCAGCCGCCGACGCGGTGTCGAAGTCGCTTGCGCACCGGTGAGGACGACTCTCGGATGACGGCGACCACGGCGTTGATCTGTCTGACGCTCGCGACCGCAACGCTTATTGACGACGCGCCGAACACGACCGCGCGCATCGTCAATATTAAGCTGCGCGACGTTCAAGGCAAACCACGGACGTTCGACGACCTCGCCGGCAAGGGACCCGTCGTCGCTTTCTTTTTCGCGGTTGAGTGCCCGCTTGCGCGCGCATACGCGGACCGCATCGTGGAGATCGAACGCAGATACTCTCCTCACGGCGTGCGCTTTTTGGCGATTGACTCTAATCCACTCGACGCCGACGATGAACTCCACCAATTTCTCGCGGCCCATGCCATGGGATTTCCGATCGCGCGCGACGACGGCTCGGGTGCCGCCTCGATGGGCGTTTTCACAACGCCCGCGGTGGTTCTGCTCGACGATCACCGCGTGATCCGCTATCGAGGGCGGATCGACGACGAGGTTACGTTGAGATACCGACGCGCGCAGCCGACGCGCGCCGACCTTGTGGAAGCGATTGAAGAATTACTCCACAACCGCTCGATCTCGGTGCCTGAAACTCCAACGGTTGGTTGTCCTATCGACGAGCGGCTGCGCGTTCCGAGTCGGCCGGCGACGCAAACGGACGTCGGTTACCGCGGAGCGGTCGCGTCGATTTTGGCTCGACGTTGCGTGATTTGCCACCAGCCCGGCCAAGTCGCGCCGTTCCGACTCGACTCCTACCGGCAAGTGAAGCGGTGGTCGCGGGCAATTCGCGACGCCGTTGACGACGGGCGAATGCCCCCTTGGCACGCGGACCCGCGTTACGGACGCTTTGCGAACGACCCGCGTTTGAGCGACGCCGAGCGCGCGACGCTCTTCGCTTGGATCGACGCCGGCTCTCCAGAGGGAGTCGGCGAAGCTTTACCGCAAATTAATGAGAGACAACAGGTTGCGCCTGGTTGGTCAATTGTTGAGCCGGACTTGGTGCTGTCAATGCCCGCGCCGTTCCGCATCCCGGCCGAAGGCGAGGTCCCATACCAAGAGTTCGAACTCGACCCCGGGTTTACCGAGAACCGCTGGATCCGAGCGGCGGAAATCTTGCCGGGTTGCCGAGGCGCCGTGCATCACGCCACGGTTTTTTTGCGGCCGCCGGAGACTCGTGAGCGGACGGCCGAAGGCGAGCTGGAATCGGGATATCTCGTCCTCTACACGCCTGGTTGCAAGCCGTTCACCCTCCCCTTCGGGACGGCGAAGCTTGTCCCGGCGGGTTGGAGACTCGTCCTCGTGGTCCATTACTCCACTCAAGGCAAGGCGGTGACCGACCAAACTCGCGTCGGCCTTTTTTTTGCCGAGGCTTCAAGCGTAGTCCGCGAGGTTGCGACGCGTCTAATCTCGGCGGAGGACTTGCGCATCCCGCCGCACACGCCTTCGCATCGGGTCGAGAAAGAAGTGCGACTCGAACGCGACGTCATGCTGTTCGCGATGCTCCCGCATATGCACCTGCGGGGACGTTCGTTTGAGTTCGACGCTATTTATCCCGACGGTCGTATCGAAACTCTTTTGCGTGTGCCGCGCTACGACTTTCATTGGCAGCATCGCTATGAGCTTGCCGAGCCGTTGCGTTTGCCGTCGGGAACGCGGCTGCGCTGCGTCGCGGAGTACGACAATTCAGCCAAAAATCCCGCAAATCCCGACCCCGGCGCGTTTGTTCACACCGGCAAACGCAGTGTTGACGAAATGTTCAACGGCTATTACGACGTCGCGCTCGTCGACCCGGACCTCGCGCGGCGTGCGACTTGGGGAGAACGTTTCGCTGAATTCGCGCTCGATGCGGCGGGCGGAATTCCCGTCGGTCGCATGGCCGTTGTGATCGGCGCATGTGCCGCGGCGCTGGTTACGGACCGGCTGCGGCGAGCATGTTTTGGGACGATGTGTTCTCGGCGGCCCGACGTAAATCAAGCCGCCTGAGCGATCTTGGTGAACGTGGACGTCGATTGGTCCAACGCGCTCAGGTTCCAAACTCGGGCCGGCGCGTGGAAAGCTGCGACTGCAACCGCTGGATGATCGACGAGTGCATTTGCGAGACGCGCGACTCGCTGAGGTCGAGCGTCGCGCCGATCTCCTTCATCGTCAACTCTTCATAGTAATAAAGAATGATGATGAGGCGCTCGTTGCGGTTGAGTCCCTTCGTGACCATACGCATGAGGTCTTTGCGCTGGAGCCGGCGGGTGGGGTCCTCGCCTTTTTTGTCTTCGAGGATGTCGATTTCGCGCACATCCTTGTAGCTGTCGGTCTCGTACCACTTCTTATTAAGGCTGATGAGGCCGACGGCGTTGGCGTCCTGCGCCATTTTTTCGAATTCGTCGAGCGGGACGCCGATGTGCTCGGCGAGCTCGCTGTCTGTGGGCGGTCGGCCGTGGAGCGCTTCGAGGGTCTTGCGCGCCTCTTCCATTTTTGTATGTTTCGAGCGGACCAGTCGCGGGACCCAGTCCATGGTGCGCAGCTCGTCGAGCATGGCGCCGCGGATCCGCGGCACGCAATAGGTCTCGAACTTAACGCCGCGCGTGAGATCAAACGCATCGATGGCATCCATCAAGCCGAAGACGCCCGCGGAGATCAGGTCGTCGAGGTCGACCCCCTCCGGCAGCCGCTGCCAGATGCGCTCGGCGTTGTACTTGACGAGCGGCAAATAGCGTTCGACAAGCATGTTCCGCAGAGACGTGGTGGGGTGTTCCTTGAACTCGCGCCAGAGTTCGTTCACGTCCACGTCTAGCTTGGTTGACATCCTGACCTCCGTGTCGGCGGCGGGGGGAGCACATCCATGTGCGTAAAGAGTCGCTGGGAACCGCGTCCGGCGTCCGAACCGACCTGCTCGGCGTCGAGCCTAGGCAATCCATCGCGTCGCGGATGCGTCGCGTCGGCGCTTTCGGTGTCGTCGCGTTTCCCGACTCTCACCCCTCGCGGTCCAAGGAACTATTCTCGGTTTATATCGGATCATCGGACCAGCCGACTTGAGCGGCATTCTTCCGATAATCAGCACAATCGGCACGGCAAGAGCAATTCAACGGCCCGCGGCGCCGCGACGTCCAAGCCGCGACATCGCCATACTAAACAAACTCGGCGTCGTTCGATCGCTACGCATCGGCTCGGAAGGCGACGGCCTGCCTCGCGTCTGCACTGTCGGCATCACTCCGCGCGGCTCGTCAACTGCCCCGACCTTCATCAGTCGTCGTAAACCCTCGGCCTGGTCAGCCATCGCGAGCCCCCGTCTCAATCTTGATTTCAAGCCTTTTTTTGCGTGAAACACCGTCTCGTCGCAAGCGACGTTTCAAGCTATGGACGACCGCCGCCGAGCGTTTCGCGACCCACGATCAACCGCGCCAAACGACGCGGCTCGGCACGTTCCAAATCCTCGGGGACCGCTTGGCCGGTCGTCAGATGACTGATTGCAAAACCCGGCCGTTCGAGAACCGCCAACAATCGGCCTAATCCGTCCGCCTCGTCCAATTTCGTTAAAATAAGCCGATCAGGCCGAGCAGGTGCGAACCGTTCCGCGGTAACGACCAGCGTCCGTTCCGCGGCCGCGGCGCTCAAAACCAGGTGCACTTCGTCGGGTTCGGCTTCGTTTAAAAAAGCGGCCAATTCACGTATTTTGATCTCGTCGCGAGGACTTCGACCCGCCGTGTCGATCAAGATCAAGTCGACGTCGCCCGCCTTGGCGATGGCTGCGCGCATATGGCCGGGCTCCTCGACGACTTCGAGCGGGACGTCGATGATATCAGCGTAAGTTCGCAGTTGTTCGACGGCGGCGATCCGATACGTATCCACCGTGACCAGCCCCACGCGGAGCCTGTGAGTCACCTTGGCGGACGCCGCGAGCTTGGCGATCGTGGTTGTTTTGCCCACGCCCGTCGGTCCGACAAGCGCGACGACTCGGCGGGTGCCGGTTGCGGCGTCGATCGGCGTGGACGTTGCGATCAGACCTGCAACGGCATCGATCAGATACTTGCCGGCGCGGTTGGGGTCGTAATGCGAGCCGGGGTCGGCTTCAAGCCGATCCGCCACCTCGAACGCCAGCCGACGAGCCGTCTCCTCGGGGGTGTCCGCTCTTAAAAGGTCGTCGTAAACAGACAACGCCGACGACGGAATGTCGAGCGCCCAGGGGTTAAGCCCCCCCGCCGAACTCAACTTGTCCACAACCGCGTGCAACTCGTCCAAACCTTCCTTCAACTTAGGTCGCGGGCCCGCCTGCGACATCGGTGCGCCCTCCGCGCGCCGACCTGAAGCCGACGCCGCGTCGGTCGCCTTCACCTCAAACAGTGACCGCGCTCCAAGTCCGAACAACCACCGCCGGCGAATCTCCCGCGTGCTTAAAATCAACGCGTCGCCGCCCAGGTCGCGCCGCACCGTCGCCAGCGCTTCCTTAATCGTCGAAGCCTGATAGGTTCTCTCGTTCGACTTTAATTTCATGGCCGTTCCGGCCGCTCGAGGCGGCTTGAATTGTACCTCATTGCACGAACATAATTATACAAGTGCCGCTCCCACATTTGAAAACGACGTCAACGACGGATGTTCAAGTTCGGCGACGACCCCCACCGTTTCGACCGGCGTATCGCGCGGGATTTCGCGCTGACTAAGCACGATCAACCGCGGCAAATCCGCACGCGTGAGGTCTTTCAGAACGGGTCTTGTCTCCGCCGACGTCAGCACGATCGGCGGCAAATTGGCTTCAATCAAGGGTTCGACGGCAGTCGCGACGGCGCGAACGATCACGCGCGTCGCATCGGCGCCTAGCGCCGCGTTGGCGCGCAGATCGCTTTGCAAGCCCGCCGCCGCAATCCGCGCGTCGAGCCCGCGCGCCAGCGAAATCACCCGCAAACGGCCGTCTTCGGCGCGATACTGTTCGATGATCCGCCTGGAGAGCCCGCGACGAACGTGCTCGGTCAATGCCGCGACGTCGCGCGTTCGGTCGGCATGCATCGCCAACGTTTCGAGAATCGTTTCCATGTCGAGAATGCTGACGCGCTCGCGCAATAAATTCTGCAACACCTGCTGCAATTCGCCGGCCCGCAACAACCCTGGCACCACCTCTTCCACCAGCGCCGGCGACGATGTGCGAACACGCTCAAGCAGACGGCCGACTTGTTCACGCGTCATTAACTCTTCCGCGTGCGCCAGCACAATTTCGCCGAAATGCCCGGCCACGACCGACGACGCTTCGAGCACGCGGCAGCCGGCCAGCTCCGCCACCTCGCGCCCTTCGGCGTGAATCCAAACCGCGGGACGTCCCGAGACCGGGTCGACGCCGTCGCGGCCGTCGGGCCTCGACGACAACTCGGTCGGCGGCACCGCGAGCAGCCGGCCCGCGTACGCAGTTCCCTGTCCGACGACCGTGCCGCGGATCTTCATCCGATATTCGTGCGGCCCCAGCCCGATTTCATCGCGGATGCGGACCTGCGGGACGATCAATCCAAGCTCGCGCGCCACGCGCTGGCGGACGGTTCGCAAGCGGTCGAGCAGGTCGCCGCGCGTCGGCTCGGCCAAGGCGATCAGCCTGTATCCAATCTCCAATTCCAACGGGTCGACGTGGAGTAACTCCTCCATTCGCTCCGCCGCCGACTCTCCACTTGTCGAGGTTCCGACTCCACTCGAAACCGTCGAACTCGCCGATGTTGCACTCGCAGCCGCGAGCGTTTCCAGCTCTGTTTCCGCCGATTCCAAGCCGCGCGACTCGTCCCGACCCCTTGTCGCGAGCACAAACGCAGCGCCGCCGAGCAGCCCCGCAATCGTCAACAGCGGCAACTTCGGCAACTCGGTGAAGGAGAGTAACACCAGGAACACCGCCGCCACCGCAAGCACGCTCGGCCGTCCGAAAAGCTGTCCCACCACGTCGCGACCAAGGTCCGTGTCCGACGACGAGCGCGTCACGATCAACCCCGCCGAGAGCGAGATCAAAAACGCGGGCACCTGGCTCACCAACCCGTCCCCGATCGTCAGCTTTGTGAACACGCCGACTGCCTCGCCCAAGCTCATCCCGTTATTCACCACGCCAAGATAAAGACCACCAATAATATTTACAAACGTAATCACAACGCCCGCCACCGCGTCGCCGCGGACGAACTTCCCCGCTCCGTCCATCGCCCCAAAGAAGTCGGCCTGCTGATACACGGCGTCGCGACGACGCTTCGCCTCGTGCTGGTCGATCAGGCCCGCATGCAGGTCGGCGTCAATCGCCATCTGGCGGCCGGGCAGCCCGTCGAGCATGAACCGCGCTGCCACTTCGCTGATCCGCGTCGCACCGCGCGTGATCACGACGAACTGAATCACAACCAAAATCGCGAATAAAATAGCACCAATCACGACGTCGTCGCCCGCGACAAACGCCCCGAAAGCTCGAATCACATGTCCCGCGGCATCGAGCCCGTTTTCACCGCCTCGCGACAAAATGAGGCGCGCCGTCGCAACGTTCAGGACCAGCCGTGTGAGCGTGGTCGCGAGCAAAATCGTGGGGAAGGCGCTGAAGTCGCTCGGGGCGCGAATCGCGAGCGTAGTCAATAAAATGATGACCGCGAGCGTGATATTTGCGGACAACAGCAGGTCAAGAACTGCGGCCGGCACCGGGACGACGAACACGAGAATCGCGCCGATAAACGTCAGCGGCAAGGCAAGGTCGGCAAGCCTCGACCAACCGCCGCCGCTCGCGACCGCTCCGTTGTTCCCGCCTTCGAGCGCCATCCAGCGTCCTCCTCTGCGACTTTCAATCTCGCGTCAACTGCGCCGTCCCTAACAAAGTGGTATCTGCCTTAAAAAGCGTAACCGCTTCTCCTCGGCAAACGATGGTTGCAAAGTCGGAGAGACCGCAGCGCGCGGCTTGATCCTCCCGCACCCATTACGGCTCTGAAACGAACGTTTGCATCCGCGGTCCGCCGAGTTGAAGCGTCTGACGTGCGGCGGGACATTAACCCCGCGTTGCAATCTTGTCCAGAGGGGATTCCTGCGCGTCGCGTCATGCGCGGGTCGCAATGAATCCAACGACCGCAAGCACCGCCGCCACGCCGCCCGCGATTCGCAGCATTGAGTTCGGACGACTCGGAACCAGCGCGAGGCCGGTCCATTCTGAGGAGGCGAGCAGAGTTGACCTGTCGATGACGTCAGGTGATTGGATGGAATCGATGACCTGGATCAGCTTGCTGGTATGCCCGACGGGCCGGATCACAAGGAAATGGCCATGCTTCGACCTCTTGAGAAACACAAGCATCGGCCGGTCGAGCGCTCGCTCCTCTTTATTAAGCAGCACGCCCGTCAGCGACAGCCCGAGTGTGCGCGACGCGTCGCGCAGCTCTTTCATCGAGTAATCGCTCGGCCGCGGTTTCGGGAGCGCCCGTTCGATCGAGTCAAGATCGGCCGAGCCGCGTTCGAGGTGGTGCAGGTTGTAGAGCGCGATCGTACCGCAGTCTTAAAGATCGTCGGTGGAGTAGGCTTCTTTTGGGGCGGGATCGGCGGGAGGCTCGTCGGCGTGAATCGCAGGGGGTAAAAGGAGTGAAATTGACGCGTACACAGCGATCGAAGAGAGTAACCGAATATGGAAGCTCGATCTACTCATTTATTCTTCCACTTGTAGTATCCGACGCCGCCGATGAGGGCGACACCAAGAAAAACCAGTCCGAATTGAGACGCGTTCACCCAGAAAGAATCCTGACTGGATTCAGGAACCGCTTCAAGTCCTTTGGCTTGACTTTGTGCCTCCTCCAGGCGCATCGCAAGATCTTTAGCAACAGATCGAGGGTCTGTGCGAGAGGCTTTTGTGGGCCGTTTTTCAATCTCCTTGCGGAGCATTTTCATCTGAGGCGTCGCGGGCAAACCTTCTTGTCGGAAGACGTCAAATTGGAAATCCTTAAGCCCGGAATTCAGGAGGACCGTCTTCCCCACAACACTGTAGGTTTCCTCAAAAAAAGGGGACTTGAATACTTTCTCACCCGCGGTGAAAGTCTGATACCGTCCCGAGACCGGAAGCCAGATGTCCGGAGCGCCCGAGGCGCTGAACCGCTTTAATACAATCTGATCCGTACGGTTGACAACCTCTTCGCCACGTCTGGTCTCATATTTCAAGGGGTGTCCTCCGCGCTCCATATCGACCCAGAAATGGAGGAACTCTTTCGGCCCCGTACCGATTCCTGGAAATAGGTCGAAACGAACGTGGAGACAGCGCTGCCCGTCGATCGTTTCCCAGCCTTGAGAATGAAAGGATTTCAGCCTTGCATCCGTCAAAAAGCCTCCAAAACACCAGAAAAAGAGAATCCGTTCCGCAGAATTCTGGTGAAAGAGTGCCCCGGGCGCACCATTGATCGATGCGGGCTTGATCTGCTTCAACTCAGGTAGCCATGTCAAGCGCGTAAGCCTTCCGTTCAGCAATGCTTCAGTATCGCGAACATAGACGGCCGCGTGATCAGGATGCCGATGGTAAACGTCAAGCATCGTCGCGCCGTCCGCTCGTCGTGCGTAAGTCCCTTGAAAGACCTCATGAAACTCCTCAGGATTGGCCTTGAGTACGCCCTTTGCGCCAACATACTGATGAGTGCCCTCAAAGACAAACGAAACGTCGCGAATTACGCTCATGCGATTCTTCATCAAGCGATCGAACTGCGGCCCGTCCACCGTTGGATCGCCATCGATGAGCGCGAAGGCGAGAAGAAGAGATTGAAGCATTGAGGAGGCTCCGTGGATAAACACACGTAAGAGAATCGATAAGTCATCGGCAGTTCAAAGATTCTCATGGCGAGACAGGTTGTTCCTCGGTGAGTCCCAAAACATTCGAGCAATAGGTATCATTCGGATCAGTAGTTGGATTAAAACAACTTCCCCCGGTGTCACACTTTCCTTTTGTTTTGTTGCCGCACTGAACGGACTGAGTCGATTGCTATCCTGGGGGCTGGCTGAAGTCCCCTTGCATGATATATGTAGTCGTAACCGATACTGAGCAGTGAATGCATGTCTTGTTCAAGTTGATGAGACCTGGGCCGCCGGAGACTTTGGCGGCGCATTGTACATCACCGACATCAGGCTGGACGGCATTGGCGCTCCCGCAACTCCAATTGAACGGAGCGTAGGTCATCGGATTTGCGCCGGTAACCCGCATCAGGGCAGGCTCGGTGAGAACCTTGAACCTTGAGACGCCGATGTCTACCCATGAAGTAAGGCGGAATGCGGTGAGCAGTGCGATCACGAACACAAAGAGACTCGACGCGCGGAGAATTATGAAACGACGCATTGTCCCGTCCTCCGAAAAAAAAACAGCCCAGGGATGGTAACGACGCTCAAACCAACTCTTGCGATCGCATTTAGTCGACGATCTCCATTCCGTTGCGCGTACCGAGCGACCTCCAAGTGTGGCGATCAATCGAGTCGCTGACGAAGCGGGTTGACCCATCGCCAAAGAGAACATTGACTCCCCGCGGGTGCCCGCTCCGTGCGGTCGACATTGCTTCAATGCTCGGGTATTGATTCATGCAATCAGGAATGTGTCCGTTTGGACTTTGAGCGTGAGTGTAATACGTAAGATATCGGTCCGACCAAAACCAAGAGTAGCCGGCCGAATTCCATGAAGAGCCGCTTGGCCTTGAGGCAATTTGACACGCGGCAAGCATGTCGTCGGCCGTCCTTACGAAACCGGTCCATTGCCAAAAATCGCGATTAGGCCGCCCAAGACCAGTCATCCCGGAGCCTTCTAACCGCTCGGCAAAAGCCGCTGTATGACTCAACCCGTCGACCACGAACGATTCCCGAACAAACCCAAGCTCCGCAAATAGGCCGTTTCCGCTGTCGGGACTCTCTGCCCAGGCAGTGGCGTACGGTCCAACGCCGACATTGGCACGATAGTTATTTCGAGCCGTAAAGAAGGAATTCGAGGAAGCCGGGCACAAAAATGTGTTGATACAAACGTCTTTGGTCGTCATGTTCGGCGCAATCCAAGAAGTGAGGTCGACAACACTTTGAAGCGAAGAGTCAACGGGAGCGGTGCTTTGGGAAAAATTGATCGAATGATACAGGTCAACTCGGTCCAAATAGGGCAACAGAAAACAATGCACGGAATAGCATGAAAAGTGACTCGGGAAACCATGTTTGGGTGGTTTGCCTGATTGGTTTCCAATTGGGTAACAGAGATAAACACCATGATAACCGTTTAATGCGATTCCAATCTGCCTGAGGTTATTCTGACATTGCGCGCGCCGCGCGGCCTCGCGCGCGGACTGCACCGCGGGCAGCAGCAAGCCGGCCAGAATGCTCACGATCCCGATCACGACAAGCAGCTCGATGAGAGTAAAGGCCCGGCTTGGTGTACGGCGCGTCATTGTCCTACCTCCGCGGTTTTCTCCGGGTCGCCGGGTACGACCAAGACCGTGACCACAACGGTCGGCTGCTCGGGATGGTCGGTCGTGATCACGATATCGCTCGCTCCCGTGGTTTTCGCGAGTGCCGGGTCAAACGTCAGCCGCAGGGTTTGATGCGTCCGCGCGACCTGTATCGGCTCAAAACTCTCCGCGAGCAGCAGCCCTTCCACCTTCAAGATACGGATCGGCCAGTCGTCGGATGCGACAATGATCGATTGCTCAACTCTATCCGGCAACGGCTTCAGCACGAATCCCGACGGGTTCGCACGCAACAGGGGCGTCACGTCCCATCCGAGCATCAGCGTCTCGGCGCGACCGTCGGGCCAGGTGAATGTGAGCTCGCCGCGTTGGGCTCCCGGCGATTTCGACGCGGGCAGCGAGACCTCGACCCGTCGCGTCGTTACCAGAAGGCCGTCGTTTTCCTTCGTCTCGACCGGTGCGGCGAACGTCGCCTGCAACGGGGCTGCGACATCCACTCTTGTCGGCGCGCCCAGCCCCTCCGAACCTTTGCGTCGGCATGTGACTGTGTATTTTTGCGTGCCCGCTCGCCCGATGGGCAGCGACGACGCGGAACCTTCGTCCGCCTTCACTTCGTAGGCGGAAAAAAGGCGAGACCTCATGCTGAACGCGTAAGGCTGAGCGTCGGTTTCCACTGTGAAGACGACGCGCTTCAGGCCCGCTTGATAGCCCGGCTTGAAGACGACCGGGATTTGGACTTCACCGCGCGGCGGTACCGACTTTGGCAATGGTCCCACCGCCGAGCAGCACGGGGTCATCGACGAACCTTTGAGCAACGCGAGCGGTCGGTCGGACTTATTCCGCAACGTGAATTCGTGGTGGATCGTCTGACCGCTTGCCAAAACAGGGCCGAGGTCGTGCTCGAAATCGTTTGACTTGGGCTCGCTTACGTTGGAATCGCTTAAGATCGCGGCGAGATCCGGCTCAGCCGACGGCACACCGCAGCCGGGCATAATTATCGCACAGCACAGCACAGCACAGCACAGCACAGCACAGCACAGCACAGCGGGCGAGTCGCGGTCACGTTTTCCGCCTCGAAGGCAAGAACGAACCGACGCGAAGTATCAAGGAATAGCAACCAACGCGGCGCGAGTGAATACTCGTCATTTGAAGCGACACAATTCAGATTTTGCCGACACGGCGAGCCGCGGTCAAGCATTTTCTTTCGTTGGCCCCAAGTGTTTGGCCACACCTGGCCTAGCCCGTTGCGGTTGCCTCGGACGCGGAGGTAACCCGAGTCTTTCCGCTCGTAATTGATCATCGGACCGACTCGTGCGGTCGTTCCGCCTTAATTGTCCGACCAAACCGGAAATCAAGCTGTTCCAGTCGCGAACGCACGTCGGAGTAGCCAGAACTCAAATTGCCCAAACTGCCCATTGTTAAGTTGGCTTCGTTTGGCGCACGGGATAATCAAGGGGGTCTGGACTCCCTCCAGAGGCCAGAAACGATGACTTGACGAAACGAAGCCAAAGCCCGCTCATAGTCGACAGGACTTGGACTTATGACGACACCGGTCGATAGTCGCCGGCAGATGAGCGGCGCGCCTACGTCAGAGGCTTGAGGACGATCTCGGCAGGCGCATGCAGGAACCTCGGCCGGGATCGACGGTACGTCGCCGGACTTTGGCCCGTCGAGATCAAGCCCAACCCCTCGGGCTTACTTTGCTTCCTTCTTGACCGCCGGGGCAGGGGGCTTCGGCACAGGTTTTGCCTTCGCGTTCCGTGCCGTGGTGATGTCCGAGATGGTCGACGGCAGCAGGTTGTAACGCGGCTCCCATTCATCTAGGCGTAATTTTGCGTTCGTCTCAAGGTAGCGTGTGATCGCGGTTGCCGCCTTTGGCTCGAGTCGCAGTAACTTGAAGCCGTGCAAAGAGGTAGGGAACATCTCGACCCGGCTTAGTCGCGACCGCTCCACCAGCGGCTTTGCCGCCAGCACCGGCTTCGACGACTCCTTGTCGCGCTCGCCGCAGAGGATCAACATTGGTACCCGTGCCGCCAGCGACGCCGCCGCCGACTCGAACCGATACCGCACGAATTCCGGCATTGGCGAGATCAAAACAAGCGCTGCGATGTCGCTCGGCCGGTCGTCGCTTGAGACGGCCCCGCCGGGGCCGGCCGCCCAGAAGGCCGCCAAATTCGCACCGTCGCCGATCGCGACTACGCTTAATTTGGCCAAATTCAGCTCGCCGCGGTTGTGCCGCTCGACCAAGAACCGGTAGGCGCATTGGAGGTCGCCGAGCATCGCGCCCCAGTCGCGTGGGGTGAGTGGAGTTCGTGTGTTGGCGCCGTGTCCGCGCAGGTCCAAAACAAGCACCGCGTATCCCAGCGACTGCAAGTGCTCGGCGAACGTTTGACCTTTCAAATCGGCGATCGGCTCCTCGAAATCACGGCCGGAGCGGTCTTTTTCGTGAATTAAAAAGGCGACCGGAGCCTTGTCGGCGAGTCTCGACGGATAATAATGCGCGGACAGCGACACCCGTTCGGGGGTCGTGAGTTTAAAGATGTAATGAAACATCGCATCATTGGCCGCGCCCGCCTTAAGCAGCGGGTCGAGCGCCTTTTTTTCAACTTTTTTGGGAGGCGGCGTCAGGGGTCCCCGCTTTGCGGGCAAGCCGCCGTTTTTCGGATTGGGGTTAGCCGGCGCGGCGGCCTTGGCTTTGGGTACAGCCTGAGGTTTTGGGGCGGGTTGATCCTGGCCGCGTCCGACGGACAAGCAAGCGACCAGCGTCAATCCGACGGCGATTCCGGCAGTCCACGCTGCGCGGAATCGGGGTCGCGGCGCATTCGTCAAGATCGAACTTCGTTTATTATGGCGATCGTTCACTGCCGCGCCTCCGCCGCGCTTGCGAGCGCGGCCCGAATCGAGTGGCCGGTCGAGGACTACGAGCGTCTCCGCGTGCGCGGATGCTCCTCTCTTATACTTTATCCTATGACGCAAGGGTCGTCTTTTCCATCACTTAACCGCAACCCATGTCTGACCTTCCAAGATTCGATGTGGTTGGTTGGAACGGTTATGGCGTAACGGCGCAACTTGCGGCCGACTTCAACCTTGCGTTGCGGTGGATCTCCAACGCGGTTCTAACGCCGGCGGTATCGGCGCCGGACCAATCCGCGAGACGACGGCGCGTACGACAAAGACTCCAAAACATTAGAATGTCTTCGAAGGCGTTACGCTTATTTCCGTCGACGCAGCAAAAAGTTGAGGGTTGCCCCCGCGCGCAGCAAGGTTGGCGAGTCCGCGTAACCGACGTTGATCCGCCGCAGGTTGAAGGGGTCAATCCATCCCGCTCGATTCACGCCGCGCGACGCCGAGAATCCAACGCGATAGCCGGCGCGTCGAGCCGCGTCGAGCGTAAGCGCATTGCACGTTTCGGGTCGACCGAAGGGATAGGCGACGGCTTCGACCTTGCACGCGAGCTCCTCCTCAAGACGTGCGCGAGAACCCGCCAACTCGTCCAACTGAGCCGCGGCGCTCAACATCGAAAACTGCGGATGCGTGACGCTGTGCGAACCAATCGACATGCCCTCGGCCTTGAAACGTCGCGCTTCGTCCCAACCGAGAAATAAGGCTCGACCCAGCGCAGCCTCTTCGTTGGTCGAGATCTCCACGCCCGCTTGCCGCTCGAGATGCTTCCGAAAAACCGCCTCGTCGTCAATCTTACGATCAAGATACAGTTGTATGATCGTCATAATCGCAGCGTGACGTCGGTGTTCGTCGTTGATCTCGATAACGACACCCCCGGAGACGTCGAGCTCAACCCGCTTGCGGTCGGTAAGCTTCACGATATACGCGGCGTGATCCCACCAAGGAAGTGCGGGGCGATCGAGAAAACCGGTCGTCAGAAAGAAGGTCGCCGGCACCCCCGCGGCACGCAAAATCGGCAACGCAACGTCGTAATTGTCGCGATAGCCGTCGTCAAAAGTAATCAACACGGCCGCACGATCGAGCCGCAAGCGAAACTCGCCGTGCCTGTCGGGACCATCGAGTCGAGCCAGCACATCTTCAAGCGAAAGTACCTGCAAATATTGTGCAAACAGTTCCGCCTGGGCACGTAAGTTCTCCGGGGACGCGGAAAAAACTCCTTCGTAAAATGCGTCGGTCGCGGGGTTGCCGATCCGATGATACGTGGCGACCCAAAGCGCGGGCCGGCTGTGCGCGAGCCGTTCCAGCAGCCGCAAGAGGCCGGCGGCGCTCAATATGTTTGCAATTCGTTCGCGTTTATTCGAGAGCGGCATAGTCGGCGTCGAGCGCGGTCAAGTGAAAGGGAAGGTCTCGCGGCAGCAAGCCGCCCTTGTCGCGAAGCCGGAATTCAAGCGGATGTAATGTTGTAAATCCCGCAAGACAAAGCACTTGCGCCTGTCGCGAAGTGCTCGCGAACGCCGTAACGACATCGGCTCGCAGATCCGCCAGCCGGTGCGTGAGAGCGTCCACCGCGGCGTGTTCAAGCGCAATGTCGCCCACCTCAAAAGCCCAGTCGAGCAACTTGCCGACGCGCGCGCCGTCCCGACGCTCCACTAAGCTTATTAAAGCGCTACCGCGAATCGACCCGTCGGGGGTGCCGAGTCGGTATCCGTGAATCCAGCCGCGTGGGTGGCGCAAGAAGTGGTTTAGCGCCTCGGCGCGCCGGTCGTTCACGATCGAAGCGGTCGTTAAGCTTTTGAAGGCGTCGGCGTCGCGATCGTCGAAGGTTTCGACGCGGACAAGGTCGAGGCGGCGGCTTGGTTTTTGAGGGCGATGGGTGAGGAGGGTGGCGATGTCGCGAGCGGTCCGCGCGGCACGTCCCGGCCAAGTCAGGCCGGAGTCTCGGTTGCGCAACCAACGTGTGGGTCGAAGGATGCGTTGATAGACGGGGACCTCCCCGACGAGGGTGTAGCCGAACGCGCCGCCGACCCCGCGGCCGTCGCGGCTGCCGCCGAGTCCGTACTGCGTTGGAATTCCTCGATGCGTGCGCAAGAGCAGCGACGCGCCGACGCCGGGGGCGTTTTTCGAGCCGAGCCAATCGATCATGTGCAAAGTTTCGACGCCCTCGGGCGGCAGCTCAGGGCCGAAAAAAGCGCCGCGGGCGAGTCCAAGATGACCGACGACGACTCCATTTTTACGCGCAACGTAGCTGCGCGGGGCGTCCGACGCGGGGATGGGATCAAAATGCTTCCAGCGCAAGACGTCAATCGAGGCGAACGGCGAGTCGACCGGCGCGCCGAAACCCGCGGTGAGGAATCGACCCAGCTCGGCGAGCGCCGCGTCGTCGTTGTGCGTGGGCTCAATTTCGTAGAGATTGAACAAAGCTCGGCCTCGAACCAGACCGGACGGTACGTTCCGGGCATCGTCGCCGCATCCTCTCGCGAGCATACCACGCGGCCCGCGATCTTTTCTCGCTCAAATGCATCCTTTTCATCGCGGTCGGCTGTAACGGCGCGATTGACCTCGTTCCCGGCTTCCGCAAAAGTGTGATACGCAGCTTGAAAGGATGAACAACAACGCGTTCACCGCACCCCGCGGTGGAGTAAGGGGACGTCATGAAAACAGTATCGAAATGGGCGCGAATTTGTTCGCTCGCGCTGGCGGGGTTGTTCAAGGCGGCGGGTGTGTTGCAAGCCCAGGCCCGGTGCCGGTCAACAAAACGATCCGCGGGCGCGTCGTCGATGCGGGCGGCAGGCCGCTTGCCGGCGTTGACGTCGGGTCGCACTGGATTAGCCAAGGCAAACAAGGGCTGAGACCGGTCGCCGTCGTCGCCAAGACCGACGCTCAGGGTGAATTCAAGGTGGAATTGGCCTTCTATTACGGCCGTTCACAAGCTTGGCTCGCCCTCGACGCGGGGTGCAAACACGGCGCGATCGCCACCGTGGGCCCGGAATCGACCGACGAGCCGCTCGTATTCACGATGAGTCCTCTGGTGCATGTGCACGGGAAATACACATGCAAGGAACTCGGCACGCTGGTCGGCTGGACGAACACGATGATGATGGCAATGCCCGCCAATGTGCGTATCGAAGAAAGCATGTACGACGCCTTGAATTTCTCGATATTGCTGCCGGCAGGCAAATATAAGCTGCAAGAATACGGCGGTCAGGACGTTAAAGGCATCGGCCGCGACCTAACCTTGATCACCGACAAGCTCGACGTCGACCTGGGCGAGGTGGACCTGGCCGCGGCGCCGCTTGCGAAGTTGAAGGGAAAGGAGCCCCCCGCGCTCCAGGTCACCGGCGCCCGCGGCGCGAGCAAAGACGTGAAACTCTCGGATTACAAAGGCAAGTGGGTCGCGCTTGAATTCTGGGGATTCTGGTGAGGGCCGTGCACCGCCGGCAGTTTGCCGCGCTTCATGGAGATTTGGGACGACCACGCGTCTGAACGCGACCGATTCGTCATTCTCGCCTTCCACGACACTCAGGCAAAGACTTTCCCGGAACTCGACGAGAAACTCCACTCGGTGATTGAAGGTACGTGGGGCGGCCGCGCGCTGCCGTTCCCGATCCTGCTCGACTCCACCGGCAAGACGATTGAGGAGTACGGTGTCTCTCATTACCCGACGACTCTACTCATCAACCCCGAGGGCAAGCTTGTCGGCGAAATCGTAGCGGATTTCTTGAAAACCAAGCTCAAATTGATCCCGCTCGCAGTCGTCCTGCCGCGCAAGTTGGACCGCAACGCCTCGGTGTTTTTCGACGATTGGAGTTTAAAGCAAGCCTTCGAGAATCTCAAAGGATGGACCAAAGCCGAGTACGGATTCGATCACGCGGCGTTCCGGTCGCTCGGCCTCACCGAAGAGTCGAAAGTCCCGCTCACGATCTCGGGGTTGCTGTCGCTCCGCAGTGCGTTGGAGTTACTCCTCGACCCAGTCAACCTCACGATAAAAATCGGCCCGAAGGGCTATATCGTAACGAGCAAGCCGAAAGCGAGCGCCGACGCGACGACTCCACTCACGAAGCGGCAGCAGATTTGCGCCGAGCGGATCGAGGGCAAGCTCAAGGAGCTAAAATCCACTTTTCACTTCAAGCAAACTCCACTCAGAAACGTCGCGGCGTTTTTTGAGGGTGCAAGCGGAGAGAACGTCGTGCTTGACCCGCGCGGCGGTCTGGAAGGGAAAATCAACCCGGACGCGCTCGTCGCCGGGACGGGCAAGGACATTCCTTTGGGTGAGGCGCTCGAACGGCTTGTGAGGCCGCTTGGCCTGCGGGTCGTGGTCCGCGACGAGGTCATCGTGCTCACGGCGGAGCCCGACTTTAAGCCGTCGCGAAAGCGCTGAACGGCAAGGTCAAGCAAGAGATATTGTTATACGATCATGATTGTGTTGCTCTCTTGACCTTGTCAACGGCGTCGCGCGCGGGTCTAATGTGACGGGAAAGGCACCCCTGACTTGTCCGGCCGTCGCCGCGGACCCTGCGCGGACGCCGCCCGACTTATGGAGCTTTTCCACGATGCTCGACCGCATCGCCTATCAAGGCATCACTTTCGACGACGTTCTGCTCGAGCCCGCCTATTCCGAGGTGTTGCCGTCGCACGTCGAGACCAAGACCTTTCTCACGAAGCGCATTCCGCTTAATTTGCCCATTTTATCGGCGCCGATGGACACTGTGACCGAGGCCGAGCTTGCGATTGCGCTGGCGCAAGAGGGCGGCTTGGGCGTGATTCACAAGAACATGTCGATCGAGGATCAGAAGCTCGAGGTCGACAAGGTGAAGCGGTCGGAAAACGGGATTATCGTCGACCCGATCACGCTGCCGCCGAGCGAGAACGTCGGCAAAGCACGCGAAATTATGCGTGGTCATAACATTTCAGGCGTGCCGATTACGGTTAACGGCTACTTGCGCGGAATTCTTACGCGTCGCGATCTGCGGTTTCTCGAGTCGAACGAGATGACGATCGAGGAGGTGATGACGAAGGACAAGCTCGTCACCGCCCCCGCCGACACCAGCCTGGAAGAGGCGGATCGCATTTTGACTCGAAACAAAGTGGAGAAACTGCTCCTGGTGGACGATGAGTATCGATTGAAAGGATTGATCACGATCAAGGACATCGACAAGTTGCACCGATATCCGCACGCGTGCAAGGATGCGCGAGGCCGTTTGCGGGTGGGTGCGGCGGTTGGGGTCCATGATTACGAGCGGATCGCGTCGCTCTTAGAGGCGGACGTCGACGTGTTGATCGTCGACTCGGCGCACGGCCACAGCAAGAACGTGGTGGATACTGTGCGACGAATTAAGCGTGAACACGCGATCGACGTGGTTGCGGGGAACGTGGCGACGGTGGAGGGGACGCGGGACCTGATCGATGCGGGAGCCGATGCGATCAAGGTGGGCATCGGCCCGGGTTCGATTTGCACGACAAGGGTCGTGACCGGTGTCGGGGTGCCGCAAATGACGGCGATTGCACACGCGGCGAAGGCTTCCGGCGGGCGGGTACCGATCATCGCCGACGGCGGGATTCGTTACTCGGGTGATATCACGAAGGCGCTCGCGGCGGGGGCTCATTCGGTCATGATTGGCGGGTTGTTCGCGGGTTTGGCGGAAAGCCCCGGCGACACGATTATTTATCGAGGTCGAAGTTTTAAGTCTTATCGCGGCATGGGTTCGATCGCGGCGATGGCGAAGGGTTCGCATGAGCGCTACCGGCAGGAGAGCCCGACG
>JAJYDB010000308.1 GCA_021777845.1 Planctomycetota bacterium | reverse complement strand
GGGTCCGAAGCGCATCCCGAACCGCGGCCCCGGGATATTCGGCCGCGCCGGCATGTTCCCTGGATTGCCGAAGGTCGGGTTTGGACCGCCCGGGCGCGGAGCTTGCGGGGGCATGAAGTTGGGCTGACCCGCGTTCGGATTCGGCATGAACGGCGGATTCGCCCCGACCGTGTTCGGGTCGATTCCGCTCACCTGCGCAACCATCTGTCCCGCCCGGCCTGGCACCATTCCAGTGCTCGTCAGCACCGAGGCCGTGATCATCAGGGCGATCGCCGTGAACACGAGTCGAAACGGATATTTCGCCTCGTCGTAGCGCGTGAAGGTGTAATACAACGAGTAGAACGGCACGAAAAACAGCAGTCCGCAAACAAAGCTCTCGCGAAACGCGAGACCCCACGTCCAGAAGCCGCCGACCATCATCAGCACGAAGTAGAGCATGACCGCCGCGAGCGTAAAATAAGCGAATCCGTGGCCGCTCGCGAAGCCCGCGAGCACCGCGAGCACGCACACGGCCGCAGTCCCGAGCAGGAACACCGTCGAGACGAGCGCGGGCACGTCCGCGGAGTCGCCCGAGGACCGCTTTTTCTTTTTCTTGGACGGCTTCTTGACGCCTCCGCGCGGGATCGGCGCGAACTCGTCGTCGGCGCGCGGCGGCAGAGGCGGCGCGGCGGCGTTCGACGGGTCCTCGTCGAATCCGTAGGCGTCGAAACGCGGCCCGGCGCGATCGGCGGCGGGCGTCGGCGTCGGCGACGGGATCTTGAACAGAGCGCCGCACTGCCGGCACTTGCCCGTCTTGCCCGCGAGATTCTCAGGGACCTCGAAGCGTTTGCCGCAACTATTGCAGGTAAATACGATTGCCATCGTCGCGCCCTCGTTCCACCGCCTCGCACTTGCAAAGTTGTTTCGCGCTGCTTTAAAAGCGCCGGCTCGCATCCGCCGCTCTCGCCGCGTCCGCCCGCTGACATTCGGCGGTGAGATTGAGTTTAGCGTCGCTCAAGGTCGGACAAAAGCCCCCGGACGCGCTCGTTGTCGACTTCAGATCGACACAGCGCGCAACGTCGCCCGCGGGGCACTCTCGCAGCTCCCGACCAGGCGCGCGAGCGCGGCTTGGGAGGTTGTTTCGTCGCTCGCTTCGAAATATTGGACCGCGTCTAGATTTTTCTTTGGGATCGACGCCGGGGCCGCGCCGCGCCTCGAAAACATGCGCGCGAACCCGTCCGCGGCCGGCCGCGCAAGCCGCGGTTGACGACTTCGCGGGTTCGTCGTAAGATCCCGCCGTTGTCCCCTCAGACCGCGGCGACGCACGCGCAGCGCGAATCGACCTCCATTGCCGACGGACCTGGACGTAGTGTCGGCAAGTCGCCCCGCATGCGGGCAAGGAGGTCGCGGTATGCGTTTATTTTATGGCTGTGCGGGTTTTGTGATCGCGATTGCGGGTTATGCCCCCGCCCAGGCGCAGGAGCCGCCGCGACCGAGTCCGAGCGCGCCGATTCCGTCGACCGCGCCCACGCCCGCGCCTCTGCCCGCGTCGGGGTTTGAAGCGCCCGCGTCACCCGAGGCCGCGATCGACGCGCCGCGACCCGTCGCACCCAACACGCCCGCCCGTCGCGCCGCGAACGCGCTCCCCGCTTTGCCGCCGCTCCCCTCGCCGTCGTCGCCGCCGATCGCGCCCGCGGCCAACCCGCCGCGGCCCGCCGCATCGCGACCGCTCGCCGATTCCGTCGCGCACCGCCGCGACGTCATCACGTATCGCGTCTCGATCCACCACATCAACGACACCGCCAACAACTGGCGCACCGTCCTCCACGACCAGCTCCGTCTCGCCACGCGCCGCGACGGACTCGCCGTCTGGACGTTGCCGAAGTCGGCCCTCAAAACGCTCGACGCCGCCGCGGTCGGCAAGGTCGCCGGCACCGCGGTCTCCGCCTTCGAGAACGCCTCCGCCACCATGTACGACCGCACGCCCACCACCTATGTCGCCGACGTCGAAATGATCGCCGGCAAGCCCTCAACCACCGAGCCCGGCGTCATCCCCGTCGCCTACAAGCCCGTCGTCGACACGATCGACACCGGCTACGCCCTCCGCCTCTCCGGCCGCTCGATCGACCAGGGGACTCTGATCAACGTCGCCTACGAAGGCAAGACGTGCAAACTCATCCCCGCGGTTTTTGACCCCAACCGCAGCGCGACGTCGCACGGCGAGGCCAAATTCCAGAGGATCGTCGCGACCTACCAGGTTCCCGAAACCAACGTCCTTAAATTCGACGGCGAGTGGCTTGTGCCGCACGATCATGTGCTCGTCGTTCCGGTCGGTAAGATCGACATGCCCGTCGCGGGTTTGGTCGGCGGCGCGACCGAAACCAACGTCGACGAGAAGCTCGACGTCGAGCGGGTCATGATCATCGAGGTCGAGTCGAAATCCGCAGTCGCTCCGCCCGCCGCCGCGCCGGCTCCCAACTTCGTCCCCGCGCCGATGCCCCCAACCCCTTCCGTGCAACCGCCGATCCCCACGCCGGCCCCGACCGCGCCCGCGCCGCCCCACCTCAAGTCGGCCGCCGTCGCGACCGCCTCGGTGACGATCGCCGCGACGCACCCGAGCGTCCCCGCAGCGCCCGGACAAGAGCCGAATTTCGCGCTCAGCGAGTGCCTCCGCGAGCTCAAGACCGGCATCCAAGCGAACCTCGCCGCGAAACGCGTCGCCCAGCCCGCGGCCTGCGACCACGACGCCGCTTGCCGCGACATCGACGACGACGCCGTCTCCGACGAGATGCCCCCGCTGCCGACCATCTGGCCGGGCTCGCTCACCATGCCGACCCGCGTCCTGCCCAAGTCGGTCACGATGTTCGAGCCGAAAATCAACTTCCATCAAGACGCCGACGGCCGCCAACGCATCGACGTCGACTTCGAACCGACCGCGTCCTTCGCCGTCCAACGCCCAACCGCATCGCCGCAGGCCGCGCACGTGCAGGCCTCGCCGACGCACAACGACCCCGCCGTCGCCCAGGCCGGCCACACCATCGTCGGACAGGCAGGCAACACCATCGTCGTCCGACCGCCGCAGCCCGCCGCCTCCAAATCCGACGCCGCCGCGCACGCCGGCGAACCCGCCGACAGCGTCGTCCGCATCCCCGTCGGCGACCGCGTCACGATCGAAATCCGCACCGTCGTCACACCCAAATCGTCCCAATGACGACCGCGCCGCGACGACCTCGGAAACGTCGTCGCGCGCTCGTTTTTTCGTGTGATAACACAGGAGTGTGATCTGATGATCACTTCGCTTTATCTTTTCGCCGCGCTCGCGACGGCTCAGACGCCGGGCGAGGTGCGCCCGCTCGACCTCGACAAATCCGCGGTCAAGCCGCTCGAGTCGAGCGCGACCCCCGGCAAGGTCAAAATGCCTAAAATCGAGATGAAGGACCCCGGCGGCGACGCCCCGAGCTTCCGATCCAAAATGAAGGACGCCTTCGCGCAGTCGCGCACGACGCTGAAGTCGGTCAACCCGATCACGAAGCTGCGCGCGTATCGACAAAGCGCCGCCGCGCGGAACCCGCTCCGCGGCTCGCGCAGGCTCACCAGCTTCAACATCGCCCCGCCGATGGAACGTCCCATCAAGTACGAACCGCTCGACACGTTTCGCAAGCACAACCGGCTCAAGCTCGAAAAACCGCAGTCGTTCCAGCCGAAAACCACGGGCGGCAGGCTGCGCAGCCTGCTCGGACTCTCAAGCAATTAAACGGAGATTCGTCCATGCTTGCAACGCTTGCTCTGTTGTCGGCGCTCGTCCTCGCCGAGGCCCCCGCGTCGCCGAACCCGCGTGACGAGCCCGCCGCGAAGCCGACGACGCCCGACCATCCGAACGGCCGGATCTCACTCGCCCTCGGCGTCGCCGACCGCATCAACTGCCTGCGGATCGAAGGCGATTGGACCGAAAAACGTCCTTTTTGCGTCCGTTTTCCGCTCGGGCCCGTAATCTATGCCTCGATTGGGATTTCGCTCCGCAAGGCGGAAGCCCCCGAGCACGCCGTCCGTGCCGTGCCGGTCCCCTATCACTCAATCTAAGCGATGACCGATCATGCCGAGACGCGCACCTTCGACTACTCGACGGTGACGCTCTTCGCGAGGTTGCGCGGCTTGTCGATATCGCAGCCGCGCAGCCGCGCGACGTGGTACGCGAGCAGTTGCAGCGGCACGACCGCGAGCATCGGCAAGATCGTCTCGGGCGCGTCCGGGATCGGCAAAAAGACGTCCGACATCGACGCCAACCGTTCGTCCCCCTCGGTGCCGACCGCGATCAAACAGCCCTTCCGCGCGCGCACTTCCTCGACGTTGCTCAGCGTCTTCGCGTGCAGGCTCGTCCGCGGCGCGACAAAAATGGAAGGCGTGAACGGGTCGACGAGCGCGATCGGGCCGTGCTTCAACTCCGACATCGGATACCCCTCGGCCTGAATATAGCTGATCTCCTTCAGCTTGAGCGCCCCTTCGAGCGCGACCGGAAACAGCAGGTCGCGACCCAAGAACAAAGCGCTCGGAGACTCCGCGACCCGCGCCGCCGCCGCCTCGATCGCGGGCTCGATCGCCAGCACGCGGCGGATCAAATCAGGCGCGGCCTCGAGCGCATCGAGCACCGCCGCGCCGTCGTTGTAAGAGAGGTGACGCAGACGCCCCAAATGCAGAGCCAGCAGCGTCAACACCGCGACTTGCGACGAAAACGTCTTCGTGCTCGCGACGCCGATCTCCGGCCCGGCATGCAGATAGACGCCGCCGTCGGCCTCGCGCGCAATCGTGCTGCCGACGGTGTTCACAATCGCCAGCGTCGGATGTCCGCGACGCTTCGCCTCCCGCAACGCACCCAGAGTGTCGGCCGTCTCGCCCGACTGGCTCAGCACAAAAACGATCGTCGCGTCGTCGAGCGGCGCGTTCCGATAGCGAAATTCCCCCGCGTATTCCACTTCAACAGGCAAATGCGCCAGCCGCTCGATTAAATATTCACCCACGAGCGCGGC
>JAJYDB010000307.1 GCA_021777845.1 Planctomycetota bacterium | reverse complement strand
TACGTCGTTTCGAGATCCGACGCCCCCGCCCCCTTCGACCAACCCCCGTCCGAACGCTGCCCCAGCTTGATCGCCGCCGCGATCGTCGCCCGCAAGCGAGGCTCCGCCCTCTCCCCCATCCGCAGCAACGCCGCAAAAGCCCCACCCGTCGACCGCGCCTGCTCCAGCCCCTTCCCGTACGTACCGTTCTCGTTCGACGTCGCCTTCACCTGCTCGACCCAACGCGCAGCCAGCTCCGCCGGCGTACCCCCCATCGACTCCAAACCCGCCACCGCGATCCGAATGTCCTCAAACGTCTGCACGTGCTCCGAGAAATACCCCGCCGCGAGCGGCAACACCGCCTCGCGCGGCAGCAACAGCTCCCCCCACGCCATCAGCCCCACCGCCGTCGTGTGCACGTCGGGCTTGCCGCCGGGCGTCGCGGCGAAACCCCCGCTCGCCGCGTCCCGACACGACTTCACGTACGCCACGCACTTCAAGACGTCCGGGATCGAACCCCCGCAGTTCTTCAACACCCGGATCGCGCTTGACGTCGCGCCCAGGCTCGACGCCCCCCCCTTCGTCGCCCCAAAGCCGCCGTCGGCGTTCTGCAACCCCGCCGCGTACCGCGCGCTCAACGGCAAATCCGCCGGCAACTGCCCCCGCGCCGACGTCCCCGCCCCCACCCAAACGCACGCCAACATCAGCGCCGGTCGAATCAATCGTCGTGTGCTCATCAATCGCGCTCCCTGGGTGCAAACTCGAGGTCGCGGCGCTCACGACTCGCGCTCGCCTGCCGAACGCGCTCGGATCGCTCTCGAAAAGTCGGCGTCGCCACGCCCGCCGTCGTCCCGACTCGTTGTCGTCAGTGTGCCAGGCGCGCGCAAACTCGGCAACCGCCGGCCGCGGCCAATTCTCCCCCCGCGCTCCCCGCGCCGCGAGCCTCAACCGCTCCGCACGGCCCCCACCGAAATCGCCGCCGCTCACCTCAATCCCGCGTCAGCCCCCGGTCCGCAGCACACGCCGCACACGGTCGCGCGATATCCCCATCGCCAGCGGCACACCCTCGCGACCGCCGTGCACCACCGACTTCGCACCCCGCTCGCGCGGCTCCGTACCCGCCGGCACCATCAACTCGCCGCCCGCTCGCGGCTCCATCTCGACCACTTCCATCTCGCGTTTGGTCTGCATCGGGGATCGAATCCTTCGACTCTGGGGAAGACGTGATCCGCACCTGGCGGCCTTTTATGGCGAGCACGTCGCGGCTTCGCGACCTCCGACGTCGTCCGCCGGCATCCCGCCGCGGCCCCACGCCGACGACCTCTCCTGAAAATCCACGGTCGACTTGCACGCTCACGACGGTATTATCGGTAAGGAGGGTTCGCGGGTTCACTTCCCTTTTTTATAAAAAGAAAGCAGCCGGACCCGGCGGCCGACCCCGCCCGCACGCCGTCCTCAAACCCCCGCCCGCACTCCCGCCCCGACTCGCCTCCCAACCAACACACTGCTCCCTCCACTGGTCGTCGAATGCACTTAAACCCCTTCCACCGCGCGACTTACCTCACCGGCGCCACCGCCGTCGGCAAGACCGCCGTCGCCCTGCAACTCGCTCGACGACTCAACGCCGAAATCATCGCCCTCGACTCCATGACCCTCTACCGCGGTCTCGACGTCGGTACCGCCAAACCCTCCCTCGAAGACCGCCACGGCATCCCCCACCACCTCCTCGATATCCTCGACCCCTGGCAAAACGCCGACCTCGCCCTCTACCGCAACCACGCCCTCCATGCCGTCCTCGACATCGAAGCCCGCGGCAAACTCCCCCTCTTCGTCGGAGGCACCCCACTTTACCTCAAGGCCCTGCTCCGAGGTCTCTTCGAAGGCCCCGCCGCCAACCCCAACCTCCGCGCCGAACTCGAAGCCGAAGCCCTACAACTCGGACGACATGCCCTCCACGCACGCCTCGCCTCCCTCGACCCCGACTCCGCCGCGCGACTCCAGCCCCAAGACCTCCGACGCGTCGTCCGCGCCCTCGAAGTCGTCACCCTCACCGGCCGGCCGCTCAGCACCCTCCAAATCGAACACAACCACCCCGCACCCCCCGACGTCCACGTCTTCGCCCTCGACCGGCCACGCCCCATCCTCCACGAACGCATTAACTTACGCGTTCACGACATGATCAAAGCCGGACTTGTCGACGAAGTCCAACGCCTCCTCGATCACCCCCAAGGTCTCGGCCACGTCCCCGCCCAGGCCGTCGGCTACCGCGAAGTCGCCGACCTCCTTGCCGGCAACCTCAGCCTCGCCGCCGCCGTCGATCGCATCCAGGCCCGCACCCGACAGTTCGCCAAACGCCAGTCCACCTGGTTCCGCGGCCTCGACGAAGTCCAAATCCTCCCCGTCACCAACGACGAACCCGCCCAACTCACCGCCGACCGTCTCGTACGCCTGATCAAGCCGCATCCCTAAACCCACACCCAAGATTCCAGAGCCCCCATTTCACCCCCACAATCCCAAAAGTGGCCTTCCCCCAACACCGCCCTTCTGATAAGACAATGCCGCTTTTCAGACTCCAAGGCGTCGCCGCGCTCGCGGCGTGGGTCGTCCCTAAGCTGTTTTTTCGGACGACTTTGCGGCGTTTGGGACCGTTCCCAAGGAGGGGACCGATCCACCATGAGCCGGCGATACCCGACTCGTAACTCGACCGCCCCGGTCCGCGCCCTCGTGCTCGGCCTCACCCTCGTCTGCGCCCCGGGCCTCCGCGCAATCGGCGACGAACAACCCGCGCCTACGCCCAAAAAAGCCGACGCCGCCCCCCTGCCGCCACCCCCCGTCGAGAGCCTCCTCGACGACGCCAACGTCCCAACCCCCGGCGGACTCCCCGCCGAGCCCCTCGTCGTCGACGACCTCGCACCCGCACCCGCTCTCCCCGAACCAACCTCGCCCCCTAAACCCGCCGGCGACTCCACCGATCCCACCTTGGACGCCAAACAAAACACAGAATCGCCTATTACCAGCCTCAAATCGCCCAAAGCCCGCATCCAAGGCATCCTCGCCCCCTCCGACCCCGACGTCCAACGGGTCCAAGGTGCCTCGACCCCGATCCCGAAAGGGACCGCAAAGCCCCCAGGCTCACTGCGCGACGCCAACCCCCCAAGTCCAGGCGGTTCGCTGGTCCCCCGCGAAGCCCCCCCCGCAACGACCGCCGCCGACCCCGTCGACCCCTTCGTCCTCCCCGCCGACCGCCTCGGACTCGGCCCCCACAGCCTCGACCTCGCCGTCGACGTCCAGTCGCCCGCTCACCTTAACCTCAATCAAACAGCCAACTTCAAGATCGTCGTCAAGAACTCGGGCGCAACCGACGCCCTCGAAGTCGTCGTCCGCGACCGACTTCCCGACGGACTCGAATTCGTCTCCAGCCGCCCCGACGCCATCCGCGGCGACGGCGGACTCCTCATCTGGCGCGTCGGCACCCTCGCCGCAGGCTCCGACCGCGTCGTCACTCTCCGCGTAAAGCCAACCCGCACAGGCTCTTTCGACCACGCCGCCACCGTCTCGATGCTCGCCGGCGGCAAGTCCCGCTCGATCGTCCGCGAGCCCAGACTCAAGGTCGAACTCGTCGCCACCCCCGCCAAAGTCCTCAAAGGACAGCCCGTTCGCTTCCAAATCACCGTCTCCAACCCCGGCGACGGACCCGCACGCGACGTCAAAGTCCTCGCAAAACTCAGCCCAGGCCTCCGCCAAGACCCCTCCCAAACCACCGAGGCCAACCTCTTCGACCAGACCATCGACACCCTCGGTCCCGGCGAACGTAAGGTCCTCGACACTCTCGAATTCATCGCAACCCAAGGTGGCGACCAGAGTTGCGATGTTTTTGCGGAAAGCCCCGACGTCGTTGCGGGCGCCGCGGAGTCGCGCATGGCCAAAGCCGTCCAGGTCGTCGAACCCCGACTGGCGCTCGCGCTCAGCGGACCCGCGAAGCGCTACACCGACATGCTCGCCACTTATGCGATCAAGATCGACAACCCAGGCACCGCCACCGCCCGGAACGTGAAAGTCACCGCAACCCTTCCACTCAACGGCAAGCTGGCCAATACCCCGAGCGGGGCACGCTGGCTGCCGGAATCACGCAAGCTTATTTGGTCGGTCGGCGACCTTGATCCCGCCGGATCAAGCACGCTCTCCTTCCAAATTCGCACCGGGGGTGTCGGTTTCTACCAACTGACCGCGGACGCGCGCGGCGACAACGCCCTCCAAGCCAAGGCCGGATTCTCGACCGACGTCACCGGCATCGCCGATGTCGTGTTCGACGTCAGCGAGAAGATGCACGTCCTAGACGTTGGCGACCAAACGACTTACATCATCAAGATCAAGAACGTCGGCACCAAGGAGGCGACCCGCGTGCTGGTCAGCGCCGAGCTGTCGCCGAATGTCGAGCCGCTCGAATTCGCGACGAAGGGGGTCGACAACATCGACGCCAACTTTATCACCGCGTCGCGCAGAGTCGTCTTCAACCCGATCGAGCATCTGCCCGCGGGCCAAGAGGCTGTGCTCGGCATTAAAGTGAAAGCCAACGCCGAGGGTCTCGCCAAATGCCGCGTGTATTTGATCCACGACGACATTAAGGATCAGCTCGACGAGATGGCCGCCACCCGCGTCACCGACTCCCGGCGGCAGTGAGCGACCGGTCGGCCTGGCTTTTTTGGGCTGCCCGCCGCCGTTCTTCCTTCAACCGCGCCGCGTCCTGACGGCGTTGCTCCGCGGCGGCGCGCTGTTTGAGTTTGCGTCGGCTGAGTTGTGGCCGCGTCTGCGTCTCAACCTGCCGCGCAACCTCTTTCTCAACATTGATTTGCGGCGACTCAGCCGAGGTGGCGACGGGTGCCGAAGCCGCCGGGGGTTCCGGGGTTGGGGCGGCGTTTGAAGGCGCTTCGGAGGGCTCGTTGTCCCGGTCGGCGGCGGGTGGGACGGTCGTGCTCTGGTCCGTTTCGGAGTCGTCCTCGACCGGCTCGTCGGAGAGTTCCGAAAC
>JAJYDB010000048.1 GCA_021777845.1 Planctomycetota bacterium | reverse complement strand
CAACCGCGATGGTTACTCCACAAGTCGCCGACGGGCCGCCTGCGCCCGCGCCAACGCCTCTTCGGGAGTGGAGTCGAGCACGGTCAAATGTCCCATTTTACGACCCGCGACCGCCGCATCCTTGCCGTAAAGGTGGATCGAAACAGCCGGGTCGGCGGCGAGCGCAGCCTCCCAACGCGGCTCGCCGTTCCGCCAGAGGTCGCCCAGCAAGTTCACCATCGCGGCGGGACGAATCAGCCGGCAAGGCGCGAGCGGCAGCCCGCACAGAGCCCGGACCTGCTGGTCAAACTGGCTCGCCACCCCCGCTTCGATCGTCAGATGGCCCGAATTATGAGGCCGAGGCGCCATTTCGTTCACAAGCAGACGCCCATCGCTCTTCAAAAAGTACTCGACCGTCAAGATCCCAACGTGTCCAAGCGCCTCCGCCGCCGCCAAAGCCGTCGCGCTCGCCTCCCGAGCAAGCACCGGACCACACGCCGCCGGCATCAACGTCGAATCCAGGATATGACGCGTATGTTGGTTCCAGGCAAGAGGATACGTTGCCGCTTTGCCGTCGCGACCGCGCACCGCGACGACTGAAGCCTCGGCCGTGAACTCAACCCAAGCCTCCGCGACGCACGCCACTCGACCAAGCGACTCCCACGCCGACCCTAGGTCGCCGGCACGCTCAACCCGCACCTGCCCCTTGCCGTCGTAACCGGACGCCGCCGTCTTCAGCACAATCGGTAGACCAAGCGCGGAAATAACGCTAGATAATTCGTGTTCGTTGCGCACCGGTCGCCAGGGCGCGATCGGAATCGCGTGCCGATCGAGGAAATTCTTTTCGCGAATTCGATTCTGGCAGACCCACAGCGAGTGTCCGCCGGGGCGCGTCGGCACCTGGCGTGCAATCAGCCGGAGCGCCCCCGCCTGAATGTTTTCGAACTCGACGGTGACGGCCTCGGCGCGGTCTGTAAGGCTCCGCAGGGCTTCCAGATCGTTCGGCTCGCCGACGATCGACCAGTGCGCGATCTGAGCCGCGGGTGCATTGACGTCGTTCGTGAGGACGCCCGTCCGATAGCCCATCCGCTGCGCCGCCTGAATAAACATCCGGCCGAGCTGCCCGCCGCCGATGACCGCAAGCGTGGCGGGCGGGCAAATAACGCCTTCGTTGGCGTGATTGGCCCCGCTCATTGCGGGATCTCGGCGACCGCGTCGGTTTGCGAGGCGCGGAGGGCGTTGAGCGCGGCGCGGAACTGCGGGTGGATGCGCGCGACGATCGACGCCGCGAGGATGGCGGCGTTGACGGCGCCGGCGGGCCCGATCGCGAGCGTGCCGACGGGGACGCCGCGCGGCATTTGGACGATCGAGAGCAGCGAGTCCAGCCCGCGCAGCGAATGGCTCTCGACCGGCACCCCCAGGACCGGCAACGGCGTTAGCGCCGCGAGCATCCCCGGCAGGTGCGCAGCCCCCCCCGCGCCGGCGATAAGTACTTCCAGACCGCGACTTTCGGCTTCGCGCGCGTAGCGATAAAGCCGCTCCGGCGTGCGGTGCGCCGAGACGATCCGCGACTCGTGAGGGATGTGCAGACGATCGAGCGTCTCGGATGCCAACCGCATCGTTTCCCAGTCCGACTGGCTGCCCATCAAGACCGCCACCAGCGGCGACCGGCTTTCGAGATGAATCATGAAGTCACTCGTGACGCGACCGCGAATTGCTCGCGCGGCGACGTTCGGATGTCGCCCGCTCGAAGCCGAAACCGCGCTCGGCCTCGTCCCGCCTCGAAGCTGAAATCATAACAGTGCGCGCGGTTTCCTTGCCAGTTGAGCGTTCCAAATCGCGGTCGCGCGTGCCGAAGCCGACGCCGTTCACGTCGCTTCCCACGCTTGCTTCGCGATGAGATGATCTGCCGGGAGGGTTGCGGCCGACGAGCCGACGGACGTCGTCCGCGCGGGTTGGCATTTAGCGAGACGCCGCGCGGCGTTATGATCGGTCGCGACGCATCGCCTTCGAAAATCCAACCGCGGCGAAAGGATTGCGCCTCGCAATGTCCCCTACGGTCGAAGCCTCCAACGCGCACACGCGCTCGCTTCCCCCCGTCCTGGGACGGATGCTCGGCGGCACCTTCTGGCTCGCCTTGCGCTCCCCGCTCCAGGTCCTCTTTGCGTTCTGGAGCCTGCGGATCATGCTCTCGACCATCGGCGACGCCACCATGGGCGCCTATGGTTTCGCATGGGGTTTCGGCTTCCTCCAGTTCCTCCTCGAATTCGGCATGGGCTCCGCCCTCCAGAGGCAAATCTCCGACTCCTGGACCCGCGGCGACCGCGCAGGCGTCGAACGCTCCATCGCCTGCGGCCTCAGTTTTTACGCCGCCATGGCCTGCATCCAAATCCTCGCCCTCTTCCTGATCGCAAAATACGCCCTGCCGCTGTCGCGCTACTACGGCAGCTCGACGTATTCATTGATTCAAAACTTGCTCATACTCCAAATGGCGACCGCGCCCGTGTTCGGGCTCTCGACGGTCGTTTCCAGCGTGCTCCAAGCAGCCCGCCGCTACGACTTTTTGCCTCGCATCGACCTCGCCATCGTCACGCTCCGCTTCCTCATTCTCGCCGTCGGACTTAGCGTCGGCGTCGACTTTCTCGCCGTGGTCATCACCCAGACCGTCGTCCAAATCGCACTCTCGCTCCTCCCCTCGCTCTGGGTTGTGACGCATGAACTCGGCTTTCGACTCAGCTTCTTCGGCGCACGACGCGCCGACTTCGCCGGCCTCCTCCAACTCAGCTCGTATATGTTCTTGATCCAGCTCAGCGTCGTGCTCGCCGACAAAATCGACACCACCATCCTCGGCTACGCCCTCCAAGATCCCGGGCCCGCCACCGCCGTCTACCGCGTCGTAAGTACGCCGTTTCTCCAGATTCGCCAGACCGCCTGGTCGCTCACGTACTTTATTATGCCGGCCGTCGCTAGTCTGATCGCCGCTCGCGACGACGCGGGTCTCGAACGCGTTAAATATGACGGCCCGCGCCTCCATATCGGCGTGCTCGCCCCACTCGTCCTTCTCGCCTTTTTATTCGCGAAGCCTTTCCTGGCACTCTGCATCGGCAACGGCCTCGGCGACCTCGACCCCGTCGTCAGGCTCTGGCGGCTCTTCCTCGTCGCGACGATCCCGCTCGTGATTTCCGTCTTTGTCCAAATGTCCATCGGATTTGGCAAAATCCGTGTGATCGCGCTCGCGGCGCTCGCGGGCTCGCTGGTCAACCTGCCGATCAGTTATTTCTTGACGCTCCGCCTCGGCGTCGAAGGCGTAATTTGGGGCACCGTACTTACGACTTTGTTCTCAAATCTCATCGCACCAGGCATTTACGTCTTCAGGGAGCTGCGCGTCAGCGTGCCGACATTGCTCACGCGTTCGCTGGCCTCGCCCGCGGCGGGGGCGCTCGCGCTCATCGTCGCCACTTGGCTCGCGCGACTCGCAATCCCCCCCGTGCCCGTCCGCGGCGGCTTCACCCTCCGCGCCGCGATTTTGATCGCGCACTTGTCCTTCGGCGTGATCACATACACCCTTGGGTACTTGGCCGTACCCGCCGGGCGCGGCGACCTCGCCCTGCTGAAACAACGATTCTTGCGCGCAAAATCGTGACGCGACGTTGAGCTTAATTTAGAAGGTTCCACCTTCGCCGCGGTCTCGCACGACGGGACGGGCCGATGCCAAAGCCGGCAAGGGAGCCGTCGCGCGGGCTTAGGGTTGTCCATGTCCCAAAGTTTCGACGACGCCCGCATCGCTTTCGTGCTCAAACTCCGCTTCCAGATGCTCAGCCTCGGTCGTCAGCGCGCGGACCTGCCGCAAGTTCGCGAGATAAACGCACGAGCCGACCAGCCCGCCGCCGTACATCAACACCCGGAACCCCATCATCGCGAGCGCGCCGCCGGGATGTCCAACCAGCTCGAAAAGCTGCTTGCCGACGCGCTCCGAAAGCCCCAACGCGCCGAACGGCAGCGGCACCGCCGTCGTGAACAAAGTCAACGGCACGAGCAGAAAATGTCTCGCCAAACTTGGCAGGCCGACCGGGAAAAGTGTTTTGCCGACCAAATAAAACGCAAAGACGTTGAGTCCATGCGTGAACGACGAGAGCGCGATCATCGCGACCACGACGTAAAGCCGACGCCGATAAGCCTCTGACGCCGCGCGCAACTCTCGTAAAATCAACGCGACTTTCCCGTGTCCCTCGAACAGCCCAGGTGCCCATCGGCTCGCGGCTTGTCCAAACAGCAGCACCAACCCCGTCACGCCGCATCCGACCGCGACCCAAACGACTACGATCAAACGCTTTGCGTCCGCAGTCGCCTGCCCCCAGACGAATATGCCCGCCACTCCGGCCAAAAGAAACAAGCCGAGCAGGCCGACGAGCCGGTCAATCACCATCGACGCGATCGCCTGCGTCGACCGGTGTTGCTCTTTGCTCAAATAAGCGGCTTTGATCAGGTCGCCGCCGACCGCGCCCGGGATCACGAGGTTGAAAACGTTGCCGATGAACCCAAGTCGGCACGCGTCTCGAAACCGGAACGGCAAATCGATCGCGCGCACCAACCCATACCAGCGCGCGAAAGTGAGCACGAGGCCCGTGAAGTAAACCGCGAACGCAAGCACAAAGAGGGTGGGATCAAGCGGCCTCGAAAAGATCCCTCGAATCTCCTCACGCTGCTGCCAAATGGTAAAAAAAAGCAGGCCAAACGCGAGCGCAACCAAGCACGCTTGCACTAACCATGCCTTCAAAGGCGATCGCGCCGCAGGTTTCGTCATTGCGCGCGGCTCCCGTCGCGAAAGTATCTTGCGGACATCACAAAATCCCCTTCGTCGACGGCACGCCCGACTCGCGCGGGTCGAGCGCGGCGGCGTCACGCAACGCCCGCGCGGACGCTTTAAAAAGCGACTCGCTTATATGGTGCGCATTCCGTCCGTAATGCAAGATCGCGTGCAGGTTGATCCGGCTTTGCGTCGCGACGGCGTGCCAAAAGTCGGCGACGAGTTCGCTGTCAAAGTCGCCTATTTTTTCCGTCGGCATCGTCACATTCCAAACCCAGAACGGCCGGCCGCCTAAATCGACGGCGACCGTGGTCAAGGTCTCGTCCATGGGCAGGACGGCGTGACCGTAACGCGCGATGCCGACGCGGTCGCCGAGCGCGGCGTCGAGCGCCTTCCCGAGGCAGATCCCGACGTCTTCGGTGGTGTGGTGCGCATCGACGTGCAGGTCCCCCGTGCAGGACACCGTCAGGTCCATGAGCGCATGTCGCGCGAACAGCTCGAGCATGTGATCAAGAAAGCCGACGCCGGTGGCGACCTCGGACCGGCCGACGCCGTCGAGCGCCAGCGTCAGATTGATCTTGGTCTCGCGCGTCGTGCGTGCAATTTCCGAAGTACGCGGTCGTCGGTCGCTCACGCGTGTTCCGCCCCTTCCGCTCAATCAGGATCCCGCCCGATGCTACGCAAGCCTCGGACCAACCACGAATTATAACCGCGCCTTCGCGCCGAGAAACCCCATCTCGCAATTGAAACGGGTCGCGCGTGACCTCGCGATTCCAGCTTCATTGAGATGACCGCGGTCACAATTTTGGGAAACCAAAACTAACGTTTTGACAAAACGATATTCAGCTTTAGAATGACCGTTGCAAAATTTATGTCATCCAAGAAACCTACGATTGAAGGAGGGAGGATGTTGCATGAAATCGTTTCAACGTAAGGGTTTCACGCTGATCGAGCTGTTGGTGGTCATTGCGCTGATTGGTGTCCTGACAGCGCTTTTATTACCGGCGGTGCAGTCGGCGCGCGAAGCGGCGAGGCGAACGCAATGCACGAATCATCTCAAGCAGGTTGGCCTGGCGATTGCGAACTACGAGTCCGCCTTGGGTTGCATCGTATCGGGATACATCAGCACAAACGGCCCGATTGGTTCTTCGATTGCGGTTTCGGGATACAACCCGGATCCGCAAACAGGCGACAACGGGCCGGGGTGGGGCTGGCTCGCTCTGTTGCTGCCGTACGCCGAGCAGGTGCCGCGCTATAACGCGATCAACGTCAATCTCCCCACCTGGGTCGCCGCGAACGGCACGGTGGTGACGGTCGAGTTGAGCGTTTATCTTTGTCCATCGGCCAACAACCCGACGCCGACGGTTTCGATGGTCGACTCGACTCCAAACCTACTGCCTGTCGCCAACCGGTATTTCGCCCGCTCGAACTATGTCTACAACGTCGGTTGGAACGATTCGGGCATGCCCGCGACGGTCGACTACGACAACACGTTCACCGGGTGCAACGGGCCTCTTTATCGGAACAGTCGGGTCGCCTACGCCGCGGTAACCGACGGCTTGAGCAACACCGTCTGCGCGGGCGAAAGAACGCCATATTTAGCCGACGCGACTTGGGTGGGGATCATTCCCGGGTACCGACACTTCGCGGCCGGGGTGTTTGCGAGTCTCGGCACGGGGGGCCTGGACGTGAATTACGACTATGACAACGCGATTCTAGCTGCGCACAGTGGTCCATCTCTGTATGAGAATCCGGTGGTGATCCACCCGCCCAACAGCCCGCTCGGCCACACCGACGAGATGTACGCATTGCACCCGGGCGGGGCAAACGTGCTCATGGGCGACGGCTCGGTGCGATTCGTCAAGCAGTCGATCAACCTCGGTGCTTGGCAGTCCCTCAGCAGCCGGAGCAATGCGGAGGTGATCAGTGCAGACGCATATTGAAACGACGGGGGCGACCTCCAGTTTATCGAAACGACGACGGCGAACGTTCTCAAGCGGCGCGGCGGCGCTGTTGTGGATGCTTGCGGGTTGTGGAGAGCCGTCGATCCGCGAGCTCAAAAACCGCGGAGATCTCGAGGCGCTGTTGACCGCCGTCACGATGAAAAACGGAGTGGAGTTAGAGAAGGACGCGAAGCGGATCGACGCGCGACGAGCCGAGGGCCAACTCTCCCAGGAAGTCTACAACGACCTCCGGGAGATTATCCAAAGCGCTCGCTCCGGCAACTGGGCGAGCGCGGAAAAGCAGGCTTACGAACTCCGCGCCAAAAGCCTCGATTTCAAGTAAATCAACCCGACGGCAACACGCGAAACGCCGACGCCGCTCCCGCGCGGATTGACTTTCGAATTCATTAGTCTTATGTTTGTCGTTGGCAAGGTCGGCGCGACCCATCGATCCAAGAGAACCCACCATGAAGATAACCCCGAGTCGCGGTTTCACGTTGATCGAGCTTTTGACGGTGATCGCGATCATTGCGCTTTTGATCGCGCTGCTGTTGCCGGCGGTGCAGGCGGCGCGCGAGGCGGCGCGACGCATGCGGTGTATTAACAATTTGAAGCAGATCGGTCTCGCACTCCACAATTACGAAGCGTCGGTCGGCGGGTTTCCGCCCTCGATGTGCGCAGCGGGTTTCGGCAACAACGTCGCATGGACGAGCGGCTGGAGCGCGCTCGCGAGGATACTCTCTTATACAGAGCAGGGGAATCTCTTCAACGCCGCCAACTTCATTCTCTGGAAGGAGGACCCGCAAAACTCCACTGTGATCGGTCAAAGCGTCGCGGTGTTGCTCTGTCCGAGCGAGGTCCGGACGCGGGTTTCGACGCACGACTACGGGACGGCGGGGGTGACGAATTACGGGGTCAGCCAAGGGGATTGGTTTGTTTGGGGCGGCTTTGACGGCCCGCAAAACCGCAGCGCTTTCGGGATGAATCGCAGTCGTCGTTGGGCGGAGTTTCGAGACGGTACGAGTCAAACTTTGATGGCCGCGGAAGTCAGGACGTACCAGCCCGCGTCGAACTGTCGCTTTACTACACTCCCCTCGGTGAACGACTCCAACAATATACCGAGTCCCTACGCCGATCCTTACGCAATCGCCCCCGAATACGACGACGGCGCGTGCGTCACCCTCAATCAGTTTGAATTCCACACCGAGTGGTCCGACGGGAACGTCCACGCGTCGGGTTTTACCACCGCGTGGCCTCCCAACAAGGTTGTTCTTGGTCGGACCATGTATCGAGGAATGGACCTCGACCTCGACGGCCGATTGGAGGAAATCGGCGGTCCGACGTTCGCCGCGATCAACGCGCGCAGCGGTCACCCCGGAGGCGTCAACGCGCTCTTCGGCGACGGCGCGGTCCACTTTGTGAAGAGCGCGGTCGACGGGCTGATCTGGCGTGCTCTGGGGACGGTCTCGGGGGGCGAGGTCGTCTCGGGAGACTCGTTTTGAAGGATTTTGCGAGCTTTAGGTTTGTCCGGTTGCCGCGGTCGCCGGAGTGCCGGTCGCGCCCGCCTTTACGCCCGGGGCGCGCGCGGTTACGACGAGCACGTCGCGAAACCGAGGGACGAGAAAGAGAGGGTAGCCGATCATCGAGAGCAGCCGAAAGTGGAGTTTATGCGGCTGATGGTGGAATTGCCGGTGCGAAATCTGAATGTCCTCGAAGCCGGCCTCTTGGAATTGCCAAAGCAGGTGATCTCTACTGTACTCGATGACGTGGCCGAGCCCCTTGTCGGTGGGCATGCGGAAATTGTCGTAGATTCGCTTGCCGATGGCGGTGTAGACGACGTTGCGGAGCCTGTAGAAATTGGGCGTGGTGCAGATGATGATCCCGCCCGGACGCAGCGCCCGCCGCAGCCGTTCCAGGACGACGTGGCCGGGCAGCGGCAGGTGCTCGATAACCTCGGAAAACATGAGCATGTCGAATTCGGAGTCGAAGGGGACGACGTCGGAGCAGAGATTCCACTCCACCGTGCGGACGCCTTGCGAGTTCAGATAGTCGTAATTCTTGCCGCCGACGTCGGCCATGACCGCGCGGTCGCCCCACAACGCCGTCGCGAGCGTCGCGCATTGCCCGCCGCCGATGTCGAGCATGTCGACCGGCGGGGGCCCCGCCAGCTCGGCGTAAAGCTTCATCAAAGCAACGTAGCGCGAGCGGTAGCGCGGGTAGTACTCCGGGACTTCGTTAAATCGACCGCGAACAATCCGTTCTTCGAAAACGCGGTCAAAGGCCTGACGGTCAAAAACTCTCGACATGGATCAGTCAACCTCTTAGGGTGAATTGCCTCCTTGGAGAACCGCGCTCCTGTCGGCGATCATTGATAATTTAGCATTCGTCTCAAGCGATTGGTAGCGCGTAGAGATCGCTTCGAGTACCAAAAACGCCGTCGCGAGGTTTTCGAGCCCGCGCGCGGAGGAATCCGTTTCAGACCGCGCGGCCTAAGATTTCGCTTCGAAAATGATGAGATGGACGCCGCGACGCTCGTGGGCGACAAAGCCCGCACCCTCGTACAGCCGAACCGCGGGCGTGTTCCTGACGTCGACCGCCAACTCGAGCAAGCTCGCGGACGGCCCGCACGGCAACAACGCGCGCGCCAGCGCCGCCCGTCCCAGCCCGCGCCCGCGCGCCTGCGGCGTTAACCCTAAATAGGCGATCTCGCGCGCGTCGTGATCGGGCAGGGGGGCTACCAGAACCACCGCCGCGGCGTCGGGTTCATGCGGGATGCGTCCGACTTGCCAGAGGGCCGGCTCGAAGCGTTTCGAACCCTGGTGGCCTTCGAGGACATGGTCGAGCGAGCGCGCGCCGGTGAGCTCGGGAACATCGAGGCTGCCGACGTAAGTCGCCTCGATCACCCGTCGGAATTCGTTGAGGCCGGCGCGTGAAAAATCGAGCCACTCGAAGGGGTCGTGGGGGACTTCGAGCGGAGTCGCGGTGCTTCGTCGCATCGTGACGAGGTCGGTGATCCACGGCATTCCGGCGGCGGTGAGGTCGTCGACGGCCTGTCGAGGCGTCGAGGCATCGACGAGCGCCTGCGCCAACAGGCAGCCGCCTTCCTTCAAATCCTCGAGCGCGAGCGTGAGCAGCAGGCGCGCGGTCGCGGCGCGTCGCCAGGAAGGCTCGACCTCGGGTGCCCAAACCGCCGCGGCTCGGCCCGCCAAGCGCTGCGTCAGCATCGCCCCCAGCACCCGGCCGTTTCCTTCCAACCGCCGCGCGATCCAGAGCCCCGAGAGGTCGATTTCACCCCGATCCGCCTGCGAAAGCGCGTCCGCAACCAACTCCGACCGCACTCCGCGAGGCGCACGCCGAAACAGAACATCAAGCGCTGCTTGACGTTCAGTCTCCGAACACCTTGCGACAATAGGAGTGGTGAGCATCGGCTTGAGCGGTCGACCTCAATTCGGGTAGAAGAGGCGGTCTAAATGTGTTGAAATTGTTGAATCTCGCGAACGGTCCAACACAATGAGGCGTCGATCACGTAACAAGTTTAGCGTGAAGGAGGCGCACGATGGTCCCAACGGATGAAACACGATGGTTTTCCCGCGAATCGGCCGCCGCCGTTTCGCAGGAGGGGGCGCGCGCTTCGGTTGCGCCCGACGTCGTTGCTTCGCCCGCTGACAACATCGCGCCGCGCTTGGCCGACCTGGGCGACGCGCGACTCGTCGAGCGCGTCCGCAACGGCGACGACGAAGCCTTCGCGGCACTCGTGATGCGTTACGAAGCCAAACTGATCCGCGTGCTCGCTCGTCTGATTCAAGATCGCGAGTTGGCCCGCGACCTGGCTCAAGAAACGTTCTGGAAAGTTTATAATCGGCTCGATCGGTTCGATTCGTCGCGGAGGTTCGGCCCTTGGTTGTTTCGGATCGGCGTGAATCTTTGCTTTGACGCGCTCCGACGGCATGACGGACCGCCGACGCTGTCGCTCGACGCCCGGGACGGCGTTCCGGCCGCCGTCGACGTCGTCGATCCCGACCCCCGAGCGGCCGAGGATTTGGCACAGGAGGTTCGTTTCGTGCTCGAGCAACTCCCGCTCCCCCAACGTGCGATTTTAGTATTGCGCGATCTCGAAGGCTTTTCCTCAGCGGAGGTTGCGGCGATTGTGGGTCGTCGCGAGACGACGATTCGGTGGCGCTTGGCAAGGGCGCGCGAGACGTTCCGCGCGTGTTGGGAACAACGGCAGAAAGGTCCGGGAGGCGAAGCATGCCCCACATCATAAACAGTCTTGCGCGTCGATGCCGATGCGCCTGGTCGCGCGCTCGACTCCCCTTGCTCGCGGGCGGCGAGTTGCTCGGAATCGAGCGCCGTCGCGTCGAACGGCACGTCCTTGTGTGCGCGGACTGCCGCGCCGGCCTCGCCGCCGCGACGCAGGCGATCGAGACCCTGCGGACGGCGGCCGCGACGTCGCCGACGATGCGCGCGGGCGTGCCCGACGTCGCTCAGCCATCGCTTTGGCCGGAGCTCCGGCGCCAAATCGCCGAATCCGGACGCACCGTCCCGCGCGCCTGGCGCTGGGAACTCTGGCCGACCTTCGACGGCCTCACTTGGGCCTCGAGCCTCCCGCGGCTTGCCCTCGGTTTGGCTGTATGTCTGATTGCTTCAGGAGTTTACGTCGGCACCCTCGTGGAGAGCAAGAACGCTCGGGAACGAATCGCGCGGAATGCGCGACCGGTCGCGAGCGACGTCTTCGAAGAATCCGACGAGCCCGATGTCGAGCCGCTCGTTGTCGAAGCGGAAATCCCTACGGAGCCGACGGTTACGGTGCCCACGGCCGCTTTGGTCGATCGCGCGCCGGCCCCCGCCACGAAGTTTGGGTATGATTTGGAAGGGGGCACCCCGATGCCGATCGGCGCGCATGACGTCAAGCCATCCTATTGATCCCCCGTCGACTCGTAACTTGCCCGCGCTTCCCGCGACGCAGCGCCCGCCGTCCGACTTCAACCACCCCGCGAGGTTGAAGTTCCAGGCAATGGAACCATTACCGCCACAGTGAGTTAAGCCCGTTCCCCGATGATGCGTTGCCGTCGACTCCACCGTTCCGCACGCACCGACTTCGTCTCGGCGTCGGGGAAACTTTGCCTCTGCCTCGCGCTCGGCTGCGGGACGTCGGCCCGCGACCGCGCGCGACCCCCCGAATCCGCCCCAACGGCCCGTCCCGGTGACGCGCGAAGCCTAACAAAGCCTGATCTCCAGGCCAACGACGCGTCGGAGACGCGCGGAATCGACTGGGACCTCGACGCCGTTACCGGCGCGACCCCCCTCGACGAAGACGATCAGTTGCGCTTCGACGCGGCTGCCGAAGCCGCGCTGGAACGCGCCGAACGTAAGACCCTGGAAGCGGTTGCGCGGCTTCGCGAATCAGCCGTCGCGATCGAATACAGCGCCTCCTCCGAAGGTTCCGTGAGCGTACGCCGCGTGGCGGCCGGTGTGGTGCTCAGCGACGACGGCGATATCCTCTCGGTGCGGATCGACCAGCCCCCTTCCGACGCGCAACCCGTCCTCGCCCGCTGCGCTTCGGGCCGCCGCGTCCATGCACGATGGGTTGCAAGCGACCCCGACACCGGGCTCACGCTGCTCAAAATCGAGCCGAAGCTCGCGCGCGCTATCCGACCCACACCCCGCGCGCCGCGACTCGGCAGCAGGCTCGTCGTGATCGGAAATCCTTTTGGGCTCGGACATTCCGTCAGCCGAGGATATATCGCGGGGCTGAACCGACGGCTCGAGATCGGCTCTCGAAGGCTTGGCGGCTTAATCCAAATCGACGCCGCGCTCTACCCCGGCGACAGCGGAGCGCTCGTCGCCAACCTGAAGGGCGAGTGGCTCGGACTGGTTCGAGGCGGACTCGACGACCCCTCGAGACGCAACCTCGCCGCGCACGAAACCGAGAAAAAAGAGCAAAAAACAACCCCCTCCCCCTCTCCCTCCGACGTCGACGAGGACGATCGCCACAACCGACAGAGCGGCGGTTTCGGCCTCGGGTTCGCCGTCAATGCGCGCGATGCGCTCTGGATCGCCCACCAATTGCGACTGAAAAAGCGGGTTGACCGTGCCTACTTAGGCGTTCTTTTGAACAGCGAGACCTCGCCCGGACTGCCTGGTGCGCGTCTTGGGGGCATCGTGCCCGACACGCCCGCGGCGCGGGCGGGCTTGAAGCCCGGCGATACCATCACCGCGCTCGACGGCCATCCCGTCCGAGGCCCCTATGACCTGACCGATCGGCTCGACCGCACGCTCGCGCACACCGAGGCCGAAGTGAGCTTCACGCCGAACGGGGCCACCGAACGTAAGTCGATAAGGATTAAGACAATCAGTCGACCTGACCCGCTGATAACGGCGGTGCGTTCGGGTACGACCGACGGCAGCGACCGGCGACCTGAGACTCCGAAAAACGCGGTCAAATCGGTCCAGGAACCCAGCGAGGTCGAAAAGGCGGCCGTCTCCAAGAACCAGCCCGCGGCGATCAAATCCCCGACGCCCAAACACGCGGAAAAGGACGCCGTCAAGGGACGTTAAACGCCGTGGGCAAGACGTCCGCAGGACTGAGAAACGGCCAAAGAATGCATAGGGGCAACCCGAGATCGACCACGAACACCTCGCCCAAATAAGCGGCAGCGGCCGGGTTCTCGAATCCAACTTTACGTGCGGCGAACGTCGCGGTGGCGGTCGCGTGAAGGTCGCGCCCAAGCGGCAGGCCGGTGTCGGCGTCTAGCCCCGAGGGGATGTCGAGCGCGAGCACGGGTTTACGCGCCTCCTCGAGGGCTTGAATTGCATCCGCGAAGAGCCCCTCGACCGGTCGCGCAAGCCCGGTTCCGAGCAGCGCGTCGACGACCCAGTCGGCGCGCGCGAGCGATTCTTCGAATCGGCTCCAAGGTGCTGTGGGATAAAAGGTTTGCGTAATTCCCGACGCGTGTAAAACGGCGTGCTGAAAGGCGGCGTCGCCGCGCAGTTGGGCTGGACTTGCCGACCAAGCCACCTCGACCTGGACCCCCTGGCCGTCAAGGTGCCGCGCGACGACGGCGCCGTCGCCCCCGTTGTTGCCGGGTCCGCACGCGACCAGCACGCGCGGGGCGCGGGCAAGCTCGAGCCGCGGCATGTCGAGACGCGTGCGGAGCCAGTCGGCCGCGCCGCGTCCGGCATTTTCCATTAAAAGCGTAGTCGGCAGCCCGAGCGCAGCCGCCGACGCGTCGATCGAGCGCGACTCAGCCCGCGTGAGTGGTCGAAGCGTCATGATCCGCCTTTGAAGGCCAAGCGAAGGACAGCAAGAATAGTATTATATTGCCTAATTTCGAGGGCCGACATGCACTTGCGTGCCTCCTCGGGACGGGAAGCGTCAAGCAAGTCTACCAAATGTTCTCTCGTTTTTGACTTCGGTCCAGCCAGAGGGCATATCATTCTGGCCGAAAAAGTGGCAGCAGGATGAGTTCCCGCGCCTCGAGTCCGCGCAAGCCTTCGAAAACGGCTTGGTGTTGCGCGAGCGTCGGGCTTCCGTTTCAACTCCGGCTTGAACGCCGGTCGGCCGCACACACTCCTTTGAGATGCGCAACAGTCGCCGCCTCACGAGAGGTCGGCGCGGGAAGGGCGGCGAGATGGCGGACCACGAGGGTTTAGAGTCGTCGTTGCGTGCCGCGATCGCGGAACGCCTTGGTGCCGGCCGATTCGGACTCTGGTTTGGCGACGGCGTCCGTCTGGGCGTCGATGGCGACGACCTGCGCGTCGATGTTCCCAACGGCTTTTTTCAGCAGTGGATCGAGTCGCACTTCGCGGGCACGTTGATCGATGCCGGACGTGCCGTCGCGGGTCGCGATTTACGCCTATCATTTCACGTTGAAGCCGAAACCGAGCCGTGCGTCGGTGACGTGGTCGAGGCCCCCAATGCCCCCGGTCGCGACCACGACCCGATCACGGTGGTGATCCCGAAGCAGAATCCCGCGGCCCAGCCCACACCCGCGACGGCACCGGCACCGAGCCGCGAACGCCCGCGCGCGCAGTCCACGCGGCCCTTGCGACGACTCGACGACTTCGTTCTCGGTCCCTGCAACCGACTGGCACACGCCGCGGCGGTCGAAACCGCCGAGCACGGCGCGGCCGCGTTCAACCCGCTCGTGATCTACGGCGGCGTTGGTCTTGGTAAGACGCATCTTCTTGAAGGGATTGCGTTTGCGCTTCGTTCCAAGCGACAAGGATTACAAGTCGCGCAAACCACGACCGAGGCGTTTACGAACGGTTTCCTGGAGGCGATACGCGGCGGCTCGCTCGCAAGCTTCCGCGCCAAGTTTCGACGCGCCGACGCGTTGATTCTGGACGACGTCCACTTCCTGGCCTCGAAGCGCGCGACGCAGGACGAATTCTTGCACACGTTCAACGCGCTCATCGCCGCAGGCGCGCCGGTCGTGGTCGCCGCCGACCAGCATCCTCGGCGAATTGCTAAATTAAGCGATGAAGTCGCCACGCGGTTGCTGGCCGGAATGGTCGTCAAGCTCGACGCGCCGGACGTCGAGACGAGGCGGGGAATCTTAAAAGCGAAAGGTTTGGCACGAGGAGTCGCCTTACCCGACGCCGTGGTTGATTATGTTGCCGAACATTTGCGCGGCAGTGTGCGCGAGCTCGAGGGGGCGCTGAACAGCCTGGTGGCGCACGCGGTTTTGACGGGCAAACGGCTTGATCTGACCCTGGCGAAGGTGGCGTTGCGGGACACGATCAGGCACACGGCCCGGGCGGTTGGGCTTCGCGACGTCGAGCGTGCCGTCTGCGAGTTGTTCGCGATCGACGCCGACACGCTGAAGGGGGAGGGGCGGTCGAAGTCGTCCACCTATCCGCGGATGATCGCGATGTATTTAGCCCGAAAACACACGGGGGCCGCGTACAGCGAGATCGGCCGGCACTTCGGCGGTCGGAACCACTCGACGGTCATTTCCGCGGAAAAACAAGTGGCCAAGTGGCTCCGCGACGAGCAACGGAACGGGCTGCTGTCGGGGTTTGAGACCGTCGGGGACGTGCTCGCGGGCCTCGAACGCGTCCTCGGCGCCTGAGACGTCGCGCGCTGGTCGCGCTCACTATTTCGCTTTCGACGCCTCGGCTGCCTTGGTAGGCGAAGTTTCGGCCGACTTTGGCTCCGCGGGCGCGTTTGCGACCACGACATACGCTTCGGCCGTCTCGGTCGCCGGCGGCCGGCACGAGTTGCGGTCGCAAACGGTGTAGTTGACGCGACAGACTACTTTCGACGCCGACGCCTCGGCTCCGGTGCGGACGCGCAGGGTCCGAGTAAACTCCAACATCCCCGTGTAGTGGAGTTCGCCGTTCGAGGAAGCCTCCGCTTGGGGTCGACTCCACTCGCCGACGGCCTCGACGTCCTTCGGCAGCTCGACCGCGATCGTCATCGGCAGCGCCGGCCCGCCCCCCGCGGCGATGTGCCACAGCGGTGCAATCACGACTTTTACATTGATCTTACATGTCGATCCCGCCAAGACTTGCGTCGGCTCAACCGCGACGGTCGCGACGACCGGCCGGTTGTGGTCGAGCGGGGCGTCTTTGTTCAGAAGCGGCCGCGGCGCGTCGTATCGAGGCACAAAATTTGTCGGAGTCGCGACGAACTTAAAGCCGCCCATTTCGCTGAAAAAGAGCTGCTTTTTGTTGGCGTTGAGCCACTGCCGCCACCCCTGCGCGTCGGGGAAGTCGACGAACGTGTAACGCTTCAACACCCGCCGCGCGGCCTCGGCCCGGTCGCCCTTTTCGAGCAGCTTCACGCACGTCTCGAGCGTCGCGACGTCGTGATTCGAGGCGATGCCAAGCGCCTTCAGGTCGTCGTCGACGGCGAAGTGATTCGGCGGCCAGGCGTGCTTGGAAGCGTCCGGTACAAGGTGGAGTAAGTCGTAATTCTCTCGCACCCAGGACTGATACTTGTCATAGTTCTCGCCGAACTCCTTCACCAGCTCCGCCGGGAAACTCCCCTGGAACATTTCGACGTACATCTTCCGCATGCCGGCGACTTTTTCGGGGTCGTCGCGCTCGGCGGGTTTCAAGCCTTCCTTATAGTCGCCGTCGCGCATGATTTTGCGTTGCATCGCGATGGTTTCAAGCAAGCCGGTGCGCCCGGTCGCGCCGCGATCCTTGTGGACGAGCGGTTTTTGGCCGTCGAAGTGTTTGATGTAACACACGGCGTTAATAAAGCAGCGCCGGGCGGATTCGGTCATGTCGCCGGGGGTCGCGGGGAATCCCCAGAGGAAGAAATTACCCTGCCGCGCGAGCGCGACGCTTGCCGGACCCTTGCTGTTCACGCCGCGCGAGATGATTTCAGCGTCGGGCGAGTCGTCGAAGCCGTCGCTGTTGGCGACGAGTCCGTAGCCGACCTGCTTGCGGTCGAGCTTGCGAATCCGCCAGATCGGCAACGAGGTCCAGCCGGCCGTTTCAGGCCAAAAGTTGTAGCTGGAGGGCACCGGCGAAAGTTCAAATCTGGGGTTAACCGTGAGCGGGGTCCGAAAAATCGGATGCGAGGGCACCAACCCGTGGGCCGCGTCGTCCAGGCACAGTCAGCGCCAGTCGAGCTTGAGCCGCATCCGATTGAGGATGTAGCCGCCCGCCTCGCCGACCAAAATCGTCGGCCGGTCGTACGACTCGGAGAGTTGCGGGATCGTCCGCGGGCGGAGGGCGTACATCATCTTGGACCAGGCTTCGACGCCGACCTTCTGCATGTCGACGTCATTGCCGTCCTTGTCGACGGGGTAAGATGAAGTCCAGTCGAGGATGACGACGTCGCGCCCCTGCGCGTCGGACTCCTTGAATTCCTCGTAACTCATCGATTCGACGCGCGTGAAATGGGCTTTGAGGAACTCGACGAAGTCGCGTTCGCGGGGCGTGCCGGGGTGGCCCGCGTAGAGGATTTTCAGGGGGATCGGCTCGTCGGCGCGGGCCGGGGACGACGTGAGCGCGAGGCTGAGACAACTCAGGGCAACCCAGATGCGGATGCGCATGGTTCCCGACTCCGCGATGTAGGGACGAGTGCGAACGCCCATGAACAAGACGCGACGACGCATGTCAAAGGTAACGTCGCGGCGGCGCGATGTCCACGTCAAAACACGTCGCAACGTTGATTGGCCGCCGTCGATGCGCTCAATAATGCGGAACGAGCTTGGCGCGTTCGTTGTACTTCGGGTTGTGGTGCCACTCGTTGATCTGCGCGCTGAAGCCGCGGTTGATTTCGTCTTGGGCGAGGTCGGCCCAGGGCGTTTTGGGATGCTTCGCGATCACCTGCTTTAACAGGCGGTCGGCTTCGGCATATTTTTTCGCGGTCAGATCCTTCGAGGCCTTCGGGGTGCCGGAGTGGTCGATCACCCACTCGACTTGAAGATCGATGCTCGGCATCGCCTTTGGCCGCGGTGGTTTCTTGATGATTTCGAGCAGGCAAGCGCGGTACTCGAACGCCTTCACCTGGTAAACGACGGTCTGCGCGAGCATGAGGTCGTAGTGCGCCTGCCAACGCGCCTCGGGCTCGCGGTCACGGGCTTTTTGCAGCGATTCGAGCCGTTTTTGAATCGCGATCAGCGCGTTTAGGCGCTCGGTGACGACCGGGACTTCCTTTTGCGCCGCGTCGACCAGCTCGGGCGGATTGATCGGGAAGTGACGTCGGTACGGGAACGACTTCGTGAGCTGGATGATGTCGTACAGCGAGCGCCGCAGCTCCGATTTCGTGCGCTTTTCGAAGTACCCCACCCGGCTTTCATAGTCCGGTACGTATTCTTTCAGGGTCGCCATCGAATACGCTTTTTCGCGCTGTCGAACGCGCATGTATTCTTCGCTGGGGAGCAAGAAGTAGATGCCGCCGCTGTCCTTCGAGAGTCGCGCGAGTTCGTAGGGCGCGAAGCCCGAGGGCTGCTCGTCCCAACGGTCGTGGAGGCCGTCCCACTGGTATTGCTCGACGTCGGCGGTTTCGGGGCCGCGGCGAATCCCGGGCCAGTAGACGTCCTTCGTAATCGGATCAATATATTTCAGATGCGCAACCCCGTAGCCGAACAACGACTGCCTGCCGATCACGTACAGAGGCACGTTGCGGCCGACGAGCGCCTGCCGCGCCTCCTCGACGTAGGGGCCGTCGTCGCCCGACTCGTCGGTGACGAGCACGACGAGCAACTTGCGATCCTTGCGAATGATTCCCGAATAATGCGCGACGACGTCTTGGATCGCGTGCATCGTGTTTTCGGTGCCCGAGTCGTCGATCCGCAGACGGTCGATCGCCCGGCCGATCTGGTCGATGTCGAACGTCGGTTTCTCGAGCTCGTAATGCATGGTCGCGCCGAAGCCGACGATCGCGTGATTGAGCGCCGCCGTTGCTTTTTTCCCCGAGATCCCTTCGGAATTGAGCTTAAGTTCGCTCGCGACGCGATCAAACTTCCCTTTGATCGACTTCTGGTCGTCCTTCATGCTCTGCGACTCGTCGAAGAGCCAGACGACGGTCACTTTGTGCTGCGTGAGATGCCGCAGAATCTCGCGCGCGAGCTGGTCGAGCGCCACGCCGACGTCGCTCGCCTCGTAGGTGACGTCGCCCGAGATCATGCCGCCGCCGCCCAAATCTTTCCCAGGCGCCGCGGGCAGCATCGAAAGCCCTGAAACCTGCGGCACCACTTTCAAGGACGGCATCCCCGACTTCTCGCCGATCTTCGACGCCACCCCAACCCGCGGCGTCGTCGACGGCGGGCCCGTCCCGATCCCGCTCCCCACGCCCGAGCCGCCGCCGCCCCCCTCCGCGGTCGCGTTTTCGTCGCCCACCGCCTGGTCGCTCTTCGTCGCGGAGGTAGGATCGGCATAAATATGCACAAGCTCCTCGGGACCCCCCTTCGGCGTCGCGATCAGAGCTGAATTCAAATTCGCGATCTGCTTCCGCACCTCGGGGTTGAACGAATACGCGGCAAGCGAGCCCAAAATAAAGAAATGGACGAGGAACGAAACCCCCCAGGCGGGGATCAGGAACCGTTTCGAGCGGCGTTTTTTCTTCTTTTTGGGCGTGGACGCGGCGGTCTTTTCGGGCGCGGCCTTGGCTTTCGGGTCGTTGGTCGCGGGGGGTTTGGCGTCGCCGGGGGCGGTCGTCGCGGGAGCGCCCAGGATGTCGGCTCGCGGCGGCGCGGCGACGTCGGCGGCGTCGGGAGCGGGAGCCGGCACGGCCGCCGGGGTCATTTCCGCCAGATCGTACATGCCGTCGTTCGACGTCGACGACGGTGCCGGAATATGCAGATCCATGACGCTGCGCCCTCGATTATGACCGACTCCACCCGCGCCCGCCTCGCCTTTGCCCCGCAATCGCGCCCGCCGACCGCAACTTCGTTCCCGACCGCGCCCGCTTGAAGTCGTCTCGAACTCCACTCCGACGGCAATAAACTCCACTCACGCGTAGACGCGACTCCGCGCGGTCGCGAGCGTCTACAATTTCGGCAATTCGGCCGGTTTCTCCATTTTCGGCGTCGCTTTCTTTTTCGGCTCGGCCGGGTTGCGCTTCGGCGGGGGGTTGACGTGAGTTTCGACCCACTTAAAACCGAACGGATGCCGCAACTCGCGCTCCGCCAGCAACGCCCAAGGCGTGCCTGCGTGCTCTTTCACGAGTTTCTCGAGCAATTCCTTGGCTTGCTTGCCGGCCTTCTGCGCCGCGGCGTTGAAGTGAATTTCCTCGTCGGGGACAAGCCGCCAGGCGTTCGAGTCGGGCTTTTTGAACTTCGGCGCGTCCTTTTTCATCAAGGCGCACGCCCAATTGTACTCGTAGCAGCGAATTTTGACGGCGAGCAGGCGTCCGCGGGCGAGGTCGTAATGCGCTTGCCAACGCCGCGAGGTCTCGCGGTCGCGCTCCTTCGCCGCCGCCAAGATCGGCCGCAGCGCCTCGTCGACGGTGTACGCGGTCCGCGCCGCAACCTCTTGCCCGCGTTCCATTTCGTCTTTGAACCCGTTTTCGACGGGACTGAAGCTGAGACGCGGCATCCCGGGCAAATTCTGTTGCGTGACCGCCGCGGCGAGGAGGACCGCTTGACGAATCGGGTGCCGCAGGACCGCCTTTTGGTATTGGTCGGCGCTGATCCAGTCGGGGTGGTATTCGCGCATGCGCGACGGCTCGAAGCCGATCCGGGTGTTGCCGAGTCGAGCGACGAAATAAATGCCGCCGGTCGCCCCCGCGAGCCTCGAAAGCGCATACGGACCGAAGCTGGAATCCATGTAGTCCAACTGTTGACCTTCGTACCAAAACGGTAACTTCACTGTTTCGACGAGGGCGCTTTCGGGGCCCTGCCGAACCGGCAAATTGTAGTAAGTCTTTTTGGTCTTGGGATCGGTGTAGTTCATGAACCCGTCGGCGCGGCCGAAGAGCGCCGAATTGCCGAGCACGTACACGGGAACCTTCGCGCGGCTCGCGGTTTCGACGGCCTCCTCGAGCTTCGTCTCGTCGTCGCCGACTTCGTCGGTCACGATGATGATCATCGTCCGATAATGCTGGTTGTTGGCGTCGCGATAATGTCCCCAGCGGCGGACGATGTCGATCGTCGTTTGGAACGTCGACTCGATGCCGGTGGTGTCGAGGCCGACGGCTTTAATCGCGCTGGAAACCTCGGCGAGGTCGGCGGTCGGCTCGGTCATCACCTTGCGGTCGTGGCCGAACGAAACCACGGCGGTGAGGAGGCCGCCGTCGCTGCTGAGGCGGCCTTCGTCGAGCTGACCGATGTGGGTGTAGACCGTTTCGATGTGCTTCGTGAGCCGCTCGCGCTCGGCCTGCAGGCTGCCCGAGGCGTCGAACGCCCAGACGACGAGCGTCCGTCCCTTTTCGAGACGACGCAAAATCTCGGTCGCGACGCGGTCGACGCCCCCCTCGGTGGTGCCGACGTGCTCGACCCCGTTGCCTTGGATCGACACCGACGTGCCCAGCATCGACGCCGTCGGCGCCATTTGGGCGGTCGCGCGGCGGACGTCGAGCGCAGCCACCTCGACCGAGCGGGCAACCCCCTCGGGCGTCTTCATCGACCGCGACTCGGACCCCGGCATCGCCACTTGGACCGGCGCGACGTCGGGTGCGAACGAACCCGCCTTCGCGTCCAGAGTCGGCGGCTTGTCGCTCTGGTCGATGTCCTGAAACTCAACCCTCGACAGCTCGGGCAGCGACGTGCTCGCCGCGCGATCCGCCTGGAAAACCCGGGGCGCCAGCACCCCGCCCGCCGACCGGCCCACAAACGCCAGACTGATCAGCAACGCCGAATGCACCAGCACGCTGACCACAAACGCAGGCAGCTCGCGGTCCCAGTCCCCTTCGGACCAGCGTCCCAACGCCGGAAAACGCGATAAAACTCGCCGATACATGTTTCGGATCACGGCGTTCGGCTCCTGCGCGGGCAAGCTCGAACTCTGAGCGGGACGAAGCGGCGGGGAACTTCGCGGCCGTCACCACGGACGACGCGCGCAGCTCCGAGATCGCGGGAATTGCTTACATCCATAATGTTACCTAGTTCCCCCCGTCGCGGCAACGCGCTTCTCAACGCATTTTTCCGCTTCCATGATGCGATTTTACGACGTCCCGCTCCGCCGTGTTCGTTTCGCGCCGCGCCAACCCTTCCCAAACCGCGTCCCCCCCGCGCGCTTCACTCCCAAACCTCGCCATCCTTCCCGCCGCGAGATCCGACCACCCACACCCCCTCCCCGCCATAATCTTTGACGATTTGAGAAAATTTGCCAAAGAAAGCGGCCGGGCGGCGGAACGTCGGGCATGATTGCAACGATATTAGGCAGTGAGGGGAAGCGCCGTTGCGCCCCGAACTGACCGCTCCACTCTCCAACTCCACGTCGCGAGGTTACTCCAATGACCGTCGAACGCCCGAATAAGCCTGATGACGACGCGTCGCCGCGCCGGAATAAGCGGCAGACCAAGGTCCACAACGACCGCGCCGAGATCAATCGACGCAACGCTCAGAAGTCCACCGGCCCGAAATCGAGCGACGGACTGCGGCGCACCCGCATGAATGCAATCAAGACCGGCATGACCGCGAAAGTGATCGCGTTGATGCCCGGCGAGGATCCGGCGACATTGCAGGCTGAGATGAATGCAATGACATCGTTTTACGGACTTCATGACCCGATCGACACCATCAACCAAGAGCGAATCGTGGCCGCGAACCGCCAGGTGAAACGCTGCGAGAGCTATCAAGCCGGGCTCGCGTCGTACACGGTCGCCGAGTCTGAAGTCAATGCCGCGGTTGGTGTTACGTCCAAGGTTCAAGACGCCGACGTCGCCGTCGAGCTGCTCGTCGCGCGGCTCGAAACCGACTCCTCGACCGTCGTGCCGGCGCTCGAGGCGACCTCCGAGGGCCGCCGCTTTATCATGGCCTTCTTAGACGAGGTGGGCCGCGCCTTTTTACGCGCACCCTTCGGCGTGCCGCCGCGGCCGATGATGTTCAAGCTCGCGTTGCTGCTCGACCCGAAACGGTCGAACGCGGCGAAGACGTTCCTGCAATCCGAAGCAAAAATGCGTGAAATCGAGGGCCAACTGCCGGAAAGCCTCCTCGACTTCCTCGAGGAGGACCCCAACCCGTACGCTTACGTCAAGGAAGTGCGCGCCCCGTTCTTCGACGCCATGAACTCGGCGACGAGGTTGTACGGGTTTAAAATTGAAATGCGCAACCTGTTGCGCGACGTCGTGCGGCTCCAACTGGAATATTTGAACAAGAAGGAGGTCGCGTTCCAGGAACAGAGGCGGCGGCTCGAACTGTTCCAGCG
>JAJYDB010000306.1 GCA_021777845.1 Planctomycetota bacterium | reverse complement strand
GACTTTGAGACGCCCCGAAACCCAGTCGGGTTCGGGATGGAGCGGAAGGGGATCGAACCCTCAACCTTCGCATTGCGAACGTATGTTAAAATGACGCATCCTAGTTGATTGTCAGCGGGAGAAGTTCGCGGGCGAGCTGCGAGGCGTCGGCTACCGACGCTCTATGTGACATCGTCGATGCCGCCCAAGTCGACCGTCCCCCCCTTCACGACATCCCCCCTCGAGGCCGGCTCGGCCTGATATACCTTGAACCCGCGCAGCTTGGCCGCGATCAGCGACGCGACGACGTCGCTCACGCTCTCGCCCGACCACCCTGCATAGGCCCTGAGACGGGCGGCAAGGCACGGATCGAGCAAGACCTTCACCGGGGAGCGAGGAGCCCCTCCGGCCCCTGTGGGTTTCCGGGACGTCGGCGACGTCGGCCTCTTGGATCGCATGGTCTCACGTTCCTTTGTGCCAGAGGGGCGGAGGGGCCATAGGTTCCATCGGTCCCAAGGGCCCCGCGGGCCTCAACGTTTTCGGGACGATCACGCCTGCGCGTAAGAAGCTCCGGCAGTGGCAGGGCAGGGGGGGGAATCACAGCGCACAATAGATCGTGATTTCCACTCCATGCGAGGCGCACCAATGGACCTGAACGCACTCCTCCCGATCTCCGACCTCCCCAAAACCCCATCGGACTGGTTCGCCGCGGGGGTCGCGTTCGAGGCCATGCGAAATGCACTCGCGATGAGCGCGAGGAACGAGACGGCTCTCGCGGTCGTCGAAAGGATCCTAAGCGAGATCCAAAGGGCCGAGGTCGAGGATCTCGCCCACTGGGCGACGCCGGGCTAATCGTTGTCGGGACGCTCGCGACGATGGGGCCGCGCGAGGTCGTGGAGCAGCTCGTCGAGCGACGGGTCGCGGGGCTCGCGCTCCAGCGTCCTCGCCAGGACATCGCCGTAGAGGACCGTCCCAGGGGCGACGGCGCCCAAGCGGACCCCGCAGGGATGCCTGGCAAGGCTGACGGCGGCATCCGTGATGCAGACCTCCTGCTCGCAGAGGATGGACGCCCCGAAGACGACGAACTCGACGATGGGCGATCCGCAGGAGGGGCATGATTTGAGATTGCGGCTGTTCACGGGGTTTCCTTTCTCGATTTGAGAGGCGGATATTTGCGGAACCTCGTCCCGTCCCATCGACGGCGGGGCAGCGGTTTTTGGGCCGCCTCGAAAGAGACGGGACCAGGGATCAGGTCCCCGTGCCGCTGAGTCAGCCACTCCCAGAGGAGGAGCACGGCGGACGAAGGATCGTCCGCCTCGAAGGAGAAGACACACGTGTTGCGATCCCAAGAGGGGTTCTTCCACCAGAGCCGATCGATCTCGGCGCGCCAGCATTTCCGCGGCGCGCTCCATTCCACTACAACTCGCCCGAGCACCTCGCATGCACGCCCGACATCCGCATGGTCCATTGCCCCCTCCTTTCGATTTTGGGAAGCCGGGTTCTCACTTCCACCACGCTTAGGCCGGCGAGGACTTCCGCGATAAACGCATTGATTGGCACAACGGAAAGAATGCACCTACCGGCCTGAAACACACGCACGCATTCAGCCAATTATTGACAGATTTCCATAGGCGCTGACACTGACGACAAACACTTGTCCGAGGATTGCAACCATAACCCCTCAAATGTCTTGCGTCGAATTAGCAGTGTCAGCGCTCGCGCTGACACTGCGCTGACACTGCTGACACTGGTCGGCTCGATCGCTGACACTGCTGACACTGCGCTGACACTGCTATTTTGGGCGCAACCCGTTTTGAGACAAAAGCTTGCGAAACCTCTTACAAGTGTTTGTCGTCAGTGTCAGCAGTGTCAGCGCCCTAATTCATTTTCGGTCTTTTTGTACACCAATGCTTGCATCAACCCACCTGATCACTGTTCTCCCTTGGACCTGTTCGGCGAGCCGCTTTAGAAGGCCAGACGCCGTGTACGAATCGAGAATTGTTTGGACCTCTTCGACGGGTTTGTGCGAGCGGAAGACGACTCGACTTATGTCGCGACGAGTCAGTCCGCGGGCGCCCGCGGCGGTGATTTTTTCGAGGAGTGCCGACGACTGGCGGCTGTCCGCCCCGCGCGCCGGGGAGAAGAGGTACCGGGCCGAGGCCTCGGCGTAACGCCAGAGGTTGAGCGCGGCTCCGAGATGCGTCGGAGTGATCCGCATCGAACGGTCGAGCACGGCCTTCAGGAGGGCCATCCGGAAAACGATCGTCGGGCCCCGCACGAGGAACTCGCCAAACGGCCCAGGATCGATTTGGAGCAGGTCGTGATAGATTTGAGGCCACACCTTCCGGGACGCGGCGCTGAAGACCACAGGCTCGCCCTGGGGCTCTCCCGAGCGGTCGTTGGACGGTCCCCATTGAGCAGCTGCCCACTCGAGCGCCTCGATGATCGCCACGCGGTGCCGACGCAGCTCGGTCGGGGGGAGCGGGGTGGGGAAGGCGATCTCGCCCCGCCGTCGGCAACAGATCCACACAAATCGATTCGACAGGCCGTTCTCCCTGTCTCGGGCGCGTAGATCGCCGAGACAGCGCATGGTGGCGTGCGCGATGATCGAGATGTGCGGGCTGGAGGCGCGGGCGGGCTGCCCCTTCGACATCGACCCGAGCGGCGCACCGTCGAAGGCCGAGCGGACGATCCCGGACAGCGTGGCGCCTTCCCTGTTCATACGGGCGAGGGTCGCGCCGAACTCGATCTCCGTCCATAGCGCCCGCTTGTCTTGCATGCCGGCGGTGACGGCGCCGGTTGAGGAGTCGACCCGATCGTCGCGGATGACTTCGATCACTCCCTCGCCGCTGCTCATCCCATAAAAGTTCTGCTTGCGGTCCCATTCAGGATCAAGGCCTTGGAAGAGCGCCCGCGCTTCGTCGAGGGACGTCCCCTTGCGAGCGAGCGCCGACGAGCCGACGATCGCGACGAACAGGTTGCCGTACTGCCGCGTGTTGCCGAGCAGCCCGTGGGCGGTCCGGCCGAGCATCGAGCCGAACGCGACGAGCGCCTGAAAGTAGATCGCGACCGGGTCCGCCTCGGTCAACTCCTCGATAGCGACCACGTAGCGCCCGATCGCATCGTCGAACGCGAGCGAGCGGTCGTGCCCCTCCAGCAACGGCCACCCCTCGAAGCAGCCTTCGTCGTCGTCGAGGTCGAAGGTCGAGGGGTCTTGGAAGTGTTGCAGTTTGACGGCCAATTCCTCGGCGGTGAAGAAGCCGGAGTAGGCGTCGTTGAGCAGGTCTTGCGCGCCCTCGATCAACTTACGCTTGACCCCGTGTTGGCGGACGATTTGGGCGTGATAGATACCGTTCGCGGCGTGCGGAACGGCCCTGAAGACGTCCGCGATGATGTCGTCGGAGCAGACTCCGGAATCGCTGCAACGCGTCAATTCCTCGGCGAGCGTGATCGCGTCGACCGCGTGGCCTCGCCCGTAGACACGCAGAATCGCCTCGAAAAGCAGGCGGTGTTCATCGCGGTAAAAGTCGTCCGCGTGCACAAAGGCCGTGATGCGGTCGATGAGCGTGTTGTCGAGCAGCATCGAGCCGAGCACGCTAAGCTCGGCCTCGGTGTTGTGCGGAGGCATCCGGCTCTCGCGAGCCCGATTAAAACCAATGCGTTCTGGTCCGACGTGGCTCATTCATCATCCTTGATATCGGAGGGAGCGGGGTGGAACATCAGGGCGAGGAGATCCGAATTCGCCGCGGCCGCGGACCAGACGGCGACGATTTCGCCGCGTTGTTCGAGCGCGACGAGCGCCGCTTCGAGCTCGACGTCGGGGACGTCGCGGAGCGGCCCGAGCCGGCGTTTGAGCCGGCGGAACGTGAGACCGGGCGACTTGCGGATCTCGTAGAGGGCGAACTGCTGAAGGATCGAGGGCAGCATCGACGGGGCTCCTCCGGGCGAGGGGCCATCGAACGGCTCGACGTCGTGGAGTCGAGATCCGCAGGGCAGGATCGAGTAGAGCGATCCGAAACGGCTCAGGCGATTGATCACGGTTGGGTCGTCCTGAATGGAGTGTGACCGCTGGGATGGGTCGCGGACGCGGGAACGGCCCATCGAGCAGGTCGTCCCGCGCCGCGACACGTTACGGTTGTGGGTTCAGACGCGACTTGACGACGAGTGCGCAGGTCGTGAGCAGGTAACGGCACTCGCTGCCGGCCCGATGCGCGGGCCCGTATTCGGACGGCAAGAAGAGGCGCGAGACGTGCTCTGACAATCCTTTCGGGGCGCCGAGCCCGAGGCGGAAGCCGTGCCTCTGGGCCGCGGTCAGGGCCAGCGCCTCTTCGACGAACACGTCGCGCAGCTCCTGCGAGATGCTCTCACCGCCCCAAAAGCCGTGATCGCGGAGCGGCCGCGACGTCCCCGAGATTTCAGAAGGACCCGGCAGACGCACGGACCGCGCGTAAAGAGCGAGCGCGAGCAGAGGCTCGAGGCCGACGATCTGCCCCGCGGCCGAGATGACCGGCGCCGCCGCGAGAGCGGCGCGCACTCTGTAATGCGCGAAGGCGATCGAGAAATCGACGGGACGCCAAGCAAAGGCGAGCTTCACGGGTTGCCTCCTTGCCGGTCGGAGGCCTCGTGTGCCACCACGGCGCTCTGCGCGGCCGCGATCGATACGACCCTGATCCCGTCGCGATCGAGTGCTTCGATGATCCCCAGGGCGAACGCGTGGGAGCGGCCGAACTGACCGATGTTCGCCACGATCAGGCACTCGGCCCCGAGCGCGAGGGCCAACCCGCGGGCGCTGCGCAGGCCGTTCGCCGCGCGCCCGCGGTCGCAATGCAGCCCGCGGAAGTGGAACCCCTCCGCGGCGGCGAACTCGCGGATCCGGGCCTTGAGCTGGTCGAGCTCGTGGGAATGCTCCGCGCGGCAGTAGCCGACCGCGACCGGCTGTTTGGGCTCGATGTTCATCGCGCACCCCCTTTCTCGCATGGGTGCGGGACGAGCGATCGGCCATCCGAGGAGACGACCCAAGGGCCGCGGAGATCATATTGG
>JAJYDB010000305.1 GCA_021777845.1 Planctomycetota bacterium | reverse complement strand
CCGATCTGGCGACCGCGACGGCCCGGCGGAGACGATCAAGCATCATCATAATGTGGGCGGGCTGCCGGCGGAGCTGGGATTTGAGCTGATCGAGCCGTTGCGCGACTTATTTAAGGACGAGGTGCGACGGCTGGGGGTGGAGCTGGGTCTGCCTGAGGAGTTGGTCTGGCGGCATCCGTTCCCGGGTCCGGGATTGGCGGTGCGGTGCTTGGGGGAGGTGACGTGGGATCGGCTTGAAGTGCTGCGTGCGGCGGACGCGGTGTTCCTGGACGAGCTGCGGTCGGCGGGTTGGGAGCGTCGGGTGGCGCAGGCGTTCGCGGTGCTGTTGCCGGTGCGGTCGGTGGGGGTGATGGGGGACGGTCGGACGTACGACAACGCGGTCGCCTTGCGGGCCGTCGAGACCGACGACTTCATGACCGCCGACTGGTCGCGACTGCCGCACGAGCTGCTCGCGCGGGCCTCGACACGCATTATTAACGAGGTTCGGGGCGTGAATCGCGTCGTATTTGACGTCACGAGCAAGCCCCCGGGGACGATTGAGTGGGAGTGAGCGGCGCTACGACCCTTGCTCGGGGCGGGATTCGCGGTATGCTAGGGTTAGTCCAAGCACCCGGGGGGTCGGTCCACATCGAGACGGGGGCGGGTCGATGAGCAAGCTCACGCACCATGAACTCCGTCGGGCCGCGCTTGACCCATTTTTCAAGGAGCGCGCCGCCCCGGCCTTCCACGCCGTTCACAGCTCGATTTTTCCCGTCACCGGAGTCTGACGCATGACGCCTCGAAAGCTTGCCTTCGGCCTGATCTGCCTGGCGGCCTTGTGCTCGACCGCGGTCGCGCGGGCCGAGACGAAAACGATCGCTCGTTGCGGCGCGGGCTTTTTGGAGGAGGTGGACGGCTACCGCGTGCTGCATTTGAAGGGGACGCCCTACGAGATGGGCTACCAGCACGGGGCGCTCTTGAAGGACGACATCCGCGAGTTGGTGCGATTTCTCTTCGAGGTGAAGGCGAAAGAGCTGAAGGCCGACGTCGCGGGGGTGAAGTTGCTCGACCCGAAGCAGGCGATCTGGGGGATCACGCAAACGCAAAAGAAGTACGTGCCGGCGCGGTATTTCGAGGAGATGAAGGGGATCGCGGCGGGTGCGGGGATGGACGAGCGCGACATCGTGATCGCCAACTTCATTCCGGAGTTGTTCCACTGCTCGGGGTTCGCGATTTCGGGCGGCGCGACGAAGGACGGCACGCTCTATCACGGCCGGATCCTCGACTATAGCTGCGACTGGCACTTGCAGGATCACGCGGTGCTGGTCGTCGCGGAGCCCGAGGGCAAGATTCCGTTCGTGAACGTGATTTATTCGGGGTTCATCGGCTCGGTGACGGGGATGAACGCCGACCACGTTTCGATCGGCGAGATGGGCGGCAAAGGGCTCGGCCACTGGGACGGCGTGCCGATGGCGATGCTCGTCCGGATGGTGCTCGAGGACGCGAAGACGCTCGACGACGCGATTGCGATCTTCCGCGACCGGCCGCGGACTTGCGAATACTATTACGTGATCGCCGACGGCAAGTCGGGCCAAGGCGTGGGAATGGAGGGAAGCTGGGACAAGTTCACGGTGATTCCGATGGGCGCTGCGCACCCGCGACTGCCGCACGCGATTCCGAACGCCGTGGTGCTTTCCGCGGGCGACCGCTATCAAGAGTTGTCGAAGCGAGTGCAGGAGGGCCGCGGGAGCTTTGACGCCGAGAGTGCTTGGAACCTGATGTCGCGGCCGGTGGCGATGAAGTCGAACCTGCACTCGGTGCTTTTTGAGCCGGCCTCGACGCGGTTCTGGGTCGCGAACGCCTCGGCTGACGGGCTCCCCGCGGCGACGCAGCCGAAGCATGCGTTCCGGCTCACCGATCTGCTCGCGCACCGGGCTGATTCCTCGGCGCGGGTCGTGCCGATCGCCGCGGAGCCGAGGGCCGCGGCCGCGACGAAGGCCGGCGCGAAGATCCGCGCCGCGACCGCCGTCGGCGCGCGGTGATCAGGTCCGTTTGGTCGGCTCGGGACCGCGGGGCGCTTGCGGGATCAGCTCGTCGAGCGCCACGTCCCACTGCATGATGCCGATCGCGACGAGCGCGGTGCGTTTCTTGAGGTCAACCTTCACGACGCGGCCCGGGCGGTCGAACCCGAGCTTCGGAACGACGACGCGGTCGCCCGGCTGGAGCCGTTCGCGACCGACGGCGAGCCGCGACTCGTCCTCGTCGCGTTGGTGCAGGTCGGTCAGACGTTGCCGGGCGGCGTCGCGATTTCGCTCGGCCTCGGCCTGCGCCGCGACGGCGGCCGCGCGCGCCGTCTCGGCCTCGGCGCGGAGCTTGTGGATCACCGCGATCTCGGGCGACGTCGCGCCGCGGGTCTCGTCGAGGTAGCGCTGCGCCCGCGCGACGACGTGTTCCGCGAGGTCGAGCCGTCGCGCGATCGCCAGGGCGTTCGACTGCCCGATGTCGCCGATCCGCAAATGATAGAGCGGCCGGAGGGTCTCGAGGTCGAACTCGACCGCCGCGTTTTCGGCCCGAGGGTTCGTGAACGCGTACGTTTTGAGGTCGCCGATGTGGGTTGTGACGATCGAGAGGCAGCCGATCGAGTCGAGTTCGTCGAGGATCGCGCGGCCGAGCGCGGCGCCTTCGGCGGGGTCGGTGCCCGCGCCCATCTCGTCCATCAAAACGAGCGACTTCGCGGTCGCCGCCGCCATAATCTGCGACACCCGCCGCACGTGCGACGAGAACGTCGAAAGCGACTGTTCGAGGCTCTGCTCGTCGCCGATGTCGGCGAGCACGTCGTCGAGCACCGGCAGCCGCGAGCCTTCGCCCGCCGGAATGTGCAGGCCCGCCTGAGCCATCACCGCGAGCAAGCCCACGGTCTTGAGCGCGACCGTTTTGCCGCCCGTGTTCGGGCCCGTCACCACCATGATTCGATACGGCGCGCCCAGACGCGCGTCGATCGGCACCACCTCGCGTCGAGGGGCGGTCGGCTCGACCGCGACGGCGGCGTCGGGCGATACGACGACGACCTCGGCGTCGATCGGCGTCGCGGCGGATGCGGCGTCGGGCGCGGCGGGGGGTGCGACGTCGGCGCGCGGGCGGGGGACGATCTCGCCGCGGAAGACCGCTTCGAGCAGCGGGTGCCGCGCGACGCGGAGCGCGATCACGCCGTCGTCGCCGAAGTCGGGCGGGCTCATCGCGTAGTCGAGGCTATAGCGCCCGCTCGCGAAAATCAGGTCGAGCCCCGCGAGCGCCTCGAGCGTCGTCAGCAGCGCGTCGGCGTGTTGACCGACCTGCGCGCTCAGTCGCCGCAGCACGCGACGGACCTCCTTCGCCTCGCGCGTCCGCAGGAACGAGAGCTGTGCCGACTGCTCGGCGATCGCCCTCGGCTCGATGTAGACCGTCTCGTTGCTCGAACTCGTCCTGTGCACCGAGCCTTCGATCTCGCCGCGGTGATCCTTCGCGATCGGCAGCACGTAATGGTGCCCGACCATCGTGAAGTTGGGGTAGCGCAGGATCCGTTTGATCTCGTTCGACCGCAGCATCCGCCGCAACGTCTCTTGGATCCGCTCCTCGGCCTGGGCGACTTCGCGACGGACCGCCGAGAGCCCACGACTGGCGGTATCGAGGACCTTGCCGCGCGGGTCGAGGCAGCCGTCGATCTCGTGCTCGAGCGCCTCGAAGACCCCGACGTCGGACCGCAAGCCGCCCAGACGCGGGAACTGCGTGCCGACGCGCTCGAGCCAACGGCCCAGGTTCCCGATCGCGCGCAGCGTCTCGACAACCTCGGCGAGTTCGTCGGCCTCGAGCGTCGCGGCGGTCCGCGCGCGTCGGACCCCGCCGCGGATGTCGCGCAGGCCCCCGAACGGCGGCGTCAAACCGGCGGCGAGCGCCTCCGCCATCTCGGTCGTCAGCGACTGCCGCGCGCGAATCAAGCCGACGTCGCGCATCGGCTCGAGCGCGCGCGCCCTCTGCTTGCCGAGCGAGCACGCCGCCCGCGACGCCACCAGCGCGCGAATCTTGTCGAACTCTAAAATCTCAAGCGTGTGCGGATCCATAAAGGCAGCTTCGCAATGTCGAACCGGGCGTCGTCGATCCCCGGCATGATGGCACGGCCGCCCCGGTCGCGTCGAGCCGTCGTCCTCGGATTGTGAACACGCCGGCCTCGCGAGACGGCCTCGACCTCATGCTCGACGCGCTCAGCGCGGCGGCGGGTTCGCGGCGGGAGCGACTGCGCCGTCGAGCAGAGGCGGCGGCAGCTCGTTTGAGCTCGAGACGTCGGCGGCGGGATTGGAGGGGGTCGCGGCGGGCTGCGCGGTCGTGTTCGACGCGAGCGCGGGCTGCGACGCCGAGGCTGCGCCCGGCGGGCTCGCGATCGGTCGCGGAGTCGCCGTCGAGGGCTGCGTCGATCGTTTCCAGGCCCGCGCGGCGAGTTGCGACAACCGCGGTCGGGGCGTGCTCGACGTCTTGACGCGCGCCTTCTCGGCCGGCGGCGCGGCGGCGGTCGCGGTCTCTTGATTCGAGGCGTCGCCCTTCGGCTGTTGCCGCGCCAGCCACTCCTCCCAAGGCTTGAGCTCGCCGCCGAGGTCGGTCCCGGAGATCTTGCACAGCGAAAGATACACGGCGCGGCGAATCGCGGGGTCGTCGTTTTCGATATTAGAGACGAGCACCTGGTTGATCCGCGGGTCCGACGACTTCAGTTCGCCGAGCCCTTCGACCGCCGCGATTTTGCAGTCGTTCAGCGTATCGGCCACCATCGCGCGCACCAGGATGGTCGCGTCCTCGGGCTTTCCGACCGAACCGAGCGCACGCAATCCCTGCACCCGCACGACGGCCTTCGGATCGTTCGCCGCCGCCGCCAACACGTCGCGCGCCGCGGGGTCGCGCAACACGCCGAGCGTTCGACAAATAATCGCGCGGGTGGCGTCGGGCCTGGGAATCACTGCGATGGGGATGGATACGCCGACGGGGCAGCTGAGCGGCGGCCAGCGCGCCAAGGTGATGCTGGCAAAGCTGCTGCTGTC
>JAJYDB010000304.1 GCA_021777845.1 Planctomycetota bacterium | reverse complement strand
GGATACTGGTGGGTGGTCGCGCTTGCGTCGGTGGCGGGGGCGATCAAAGTCGTCTGGCCGCGACGTCGATCGGGCCTTGAAAACATGGGCGACGCCGCGACGACGACGCCGGCGCAACGATCGGGCCTGATGTATTTATTATGTCTGTGGGGGACGATCTGGTCGGCGTGTTTGGGTGCGAGCTTTTTGGGCGAGAGCATGCCGAATTGGGCCGCGCCGGGCTACGCGGCGGTGCTCGTTTTGATCGGTCGTCGGGTGGATCTCGCGTGGGTACGCGGCGGTCGGCCGCCGGGTCGATACGTGTATCCGTGGGCGGCGTTGATGCTCGGGCTGACGTTGTTTCAGCACACCGAGTGGCTTTATCCCGCAGTTGCGCGATTTGTTCCCGAGCCGACGCGGCAGGATCCGATGCCGATGAAGCGTTGGGACCCGTCGAACCGGATGCGTGGTCACAAGGCGATCGCGGCGGAGGTGGATAAGACGATCGAGTCGCTGCGGTCTCGGGGGATTGAGCCGTTCGTGGTGAGTCCGAACTACGCGGCGACGTCGCTGGCGTCGTTTTATTTGCGGGGGCAGCCGGAAACGTACTGCATCGCGTGGTCGAAGACGAATCCCGACGCGACGGTGGTGAACCAGCACGACCTCTGGCGTCCGAACCCGCGTCGCGACCCGGAGACGTTCCGAGGTCGGACGGCGGTGTTTGTGGAGGAGTCGTCGGAGCCGATTTTCACGATAGCGCACATTCTTTCGCGGCGCGGGTTGTTTGGGGTGGAGGAGTCGACGCGTCGGGTGTACGTGCGCGACGGCGGCGTGGTGACGGGCTCGTGGGACATCACGGTTTGCCGCGATTTCAAGGGTTTGGACGCGATGTACATGGGCGTGATCGGGATCGACCGGTCGAATCCCGAGAAGTTCGAGCTGATTTTCCCGCCGGACGCGTTCACGAAGCAGCGCCGGCGCGGCGCCTGGGGTGCGCGTTGAGGCGCGGCGTGCGCGGGGCCGGTTCTGGCGTCGCGTTTGCGGCCGGCGTATCATCCTGCGCTGTTGGTGCGTGCGCCGTCGCCGACCGCGTCGCGTCCGCGCCGATCTCAGACCAGGGTTTACACGAGGAGAATGTTGCGATGCGGACAACGTTGCGCACGCTTGCGGCGTGCATGATCGGCGTTTCCCTGACGGCCGCCTGCGTCCGAGCCGACGAGCCGAAGTGGGTCTCGCTGTTCGACGGCAAGACGCTCGACGGCTGGGAATCCTTCGAGCTGCAAGGCAAGGGGACGAGCAAGTGGGAGGTTGTCGACGGCTCGATGGTCGGCAGCGGCAAGGCTTCGATGCTGTTCAGCCCGCTCGGCCACTACAAGAATTTTCGGTTCAAGGCCGAGATCAAGATCAACGACCACGGCAACTCGGGCATGTACGTCCGCATCCCGGCGAAGAAGGCCACCTTCAGCGACGGCTACGAGATCCAGATCAACAGCACGCACGCCGACCCGATCAAGACGGGCTCGATCTACACTTTCGTGCACGTTTACAAGCAGCTCGTGCCGCCGAACACGTGGTTCACGCAAGAGGTGGAGGTGGTGAACAAGAATTACCGCGGCGCGGTCGTCCCGCACATCAAGGTGTGGGTGAACGGCGAGCTGCTGTACGAGTTCCTCGACCACACGAAGGCTTTCAGCGAAGGCTACTTCGCGTTCCAGCAGCACGACCCGGGCAGCAAGGTGGAGATCCGTCGCGTCGAGGTGATGGAGCTGCCGTAATACTCCACTGACGGGCGCGGCGTCCCCCCCCGCCGACGCCGATGCGAGTGGAGCGTCGTTCGCGACGTCGCCGCGGCCGGGGGCGAGCGTCGTCGCCGCGCGCGCTTGGCCTCGAAGTCGAGGTCGGGCGAGGCTCGCACTTGAAGCCGACGCGGTTTTTCGACAAGATTACGTACCGCTCGCCAGGGCGACGTCACGCCAAACACCCTTTGAGGACGGTATGCCGCGACATTCCAGCCTGTTCGTGCGCAAGTCGATTGCATCCCTGAAGGCCGAGGCGTCGGCAAGCGAGGAGGGCGGGCTGAAGCGCTCGCTGTCGGCGCTGAACCTCGTCACGCTCGGCATCGGCGCGATCATCGGCGCGGGCTTCTTCGTGCTCACCGGCGAGGCCGCGGCGCAAAACGCCGGTCCCGCGGTCGCGCTCTCGTTCGTGATCGGCGGCATCGCGTGCGCCTTCGCGGGGCTCTGTTACGCCGAAATGGCGTCGACCGTGCCGATCGCAGGCTCCGCCTACACCTATGCCTACGCGACGATGGGCGAGTTCATCGCCTGGCTGATCGGCTGGGACCTGATCCTCGAATACATGGTGGGCGCCACGACCGTCGCGGTCGGCTGGTCGGGCTACATCGTGAGCATCCTCCACGATTTCCACATCGATATTCCGCCGCAAATCACCCAGTCGCCCGGCACGAAAATGATCTTCACGCCCGACGACATCGCGAACCAGCTCCACATGCGCCACGGCTGGTCGGTCTTCGAGTCGGTCAAGGAGCTGTTCGAGAAAAACCAGGTCGCGTTCGAGTCGTTCCAGACGGCGACCGCCGTCATCAACGTCCCCGCGATGTTCATCGTGGCGCTGATCACCACGCTGCTCGTGGTGGGCATCCAAGAGTCGGCGCGCGTGAACACGGTCATCGTGATCATTAAAGTCGCGGTCGTTCTGATCTTCATCGCCGTCGGCGCGGGATACGTCGACACCGCCAACTGGGGCGGCAAGTTTATCCCGGAAAACACCGGCACGTTCGGCAAATTCGGCCTCAGCGGCATCGCGCTGGCGGCGAGCAAAGTCTTCTTCGCGTACATCGGTTTCGACGCGGTCTCGACCACGGCTCAAGAGGCGAAGAACCCGAAGCGCGACCTGCCGATCGGCATCTTGGGCTCGCTCGTGATCTGCACGACGCTGTACGTGCTGGCGTCGATCGTGCTCACAGGCGTCGTGAACTACAAGCAGCTCAACGTGCCCGACCCCGTCGCCGTCGCCATCGACGCGATGAACAAGCCGATCCTGGCGCTCTTCGTGAAGCTCGGCGCGATCGCGGGCCTGACCTCGGTCATCCTCGTGATGTTGCTCTCGCAGCCGCGCATCTTCTTCGCGATGGCGAAGGACGGCCTCTTGCCGAAGGCGGTCTCGCACGTGCACGCGAAGTTCAGGACCCCGTGGATCACGACGATCATCACCGGCTTCGTCGTGATGATCGCCGCGGGAGTGATCCCGATCAGCATCGCCGGCGAGCTCACCTCGATCGGCACCCTCTTCGCCTTCGCGGTCGTCTCGGCGGGCGTCTTTTATTTGCGACTCTCGCAGCCCGACGTCGAGCGCCCCTTCAAAACGCCGTTCGTCTGGTTCGTCGCGCCGATGGGCGTGATCAGCTCGGTGCTGCTCATGGTCATCCTGCCGTTCCAAACGTGGCTCCGACTCCTCATTTGGATGGCAATCGGCCTCGTACTCTACTTCTGCTACGGATACTGGAACAGCCGCCTCGGCAAGCTCGCCCTCGACGCCGCAACCGACGCCGCACCGCCCGCCTGACGCCAACGCCGACGACGCCCGAACGACGTCGCGCACCAAAAACGCGCGTCGTTCGGCTCCACTCCACTCCTCCAAAAAAAAAAGACCGCCTCGCCAACCCCCCCCCCGCGGCAAGACCTCCACAATCACGAGGAAGTCGCGCTCTCGACGGGCTTAGGACGCCGTCCCGCCGCGACCCAACGCGCCGCGCACGCGACCACCACCACCAATGCGCAGCTCACCAAAAACAAAGTCAATCCAATATTCAGCCACCCGCGCACCACCGCGCCGGCTTGAATCATCGACCAAAATTTGCCCGTGATCTCGTTGTACGCCGCGGTGCCCGTCGTCGTCGCCACAAACGCCATCGGCACCAGCGTCGCCGGCGCATATTTGCCGCGGCCCTCGTTCACCAGCCACGTCGTCGCCACGCCGAGCGCAATCACCGCCAATAGCTGATTCGCCATCCCAAACATCGGCCAAATCGTCTCGACCGATCCCGTCGCAATGAACCACGTCCAGCCCGCCACCACCAACGCCGTCGCAAACGCCGACGCCCGCGGACACTGCAAATCCCCCAGCGGCTTCCAAATCTTCCCAAGCATCTCCTGCAACAAAAACCGACCGATCCGCGTCCCAGCGTCAATCGTCGTCAAGATAAACAACGCCTCAAACATAATCGCGAAGTGATACCAATATTTCTGCATCCCGCTGAACGCCGGCACCGCGCGCGTGAAGATCCGCGACATCCCCACCGCCAACGTCACCGCGCCGCCGGTTCGCCCGTGCAGCGACTCCTCAACCGCCCCCTCCATCGCCACCAACTCCGACGGCCCGTGCTCCGCGTCGGCGTCAAGCGCCTTCAGCGCCTGCGTGTACTGCGGACGTTTCGCGAGGTCGATGTTGATATCATAATACATCGCGTTCGGCAGCGACGCCGCCGACACCAACGCCGTCACCCCCACCAGCCCCTCCATCAACATCGCGCCGTAGCCGATCACCCGCACGTCGCGCTCGCGGTCGAGCATCTTCGGCGTCGTCCCCGAAGCCACCAGCGCGTGGAACCCGGAAATCGCTCCGCACATGATGCAAATAAATACGTACGGAAATATAGGTCCGTTGAAATAAGGCCCGCCCCCCGCGGCGAACTGCGGGTTGATCGCGGGCGCTTCGAACTTCGGATTCGCGACCATCACTCCGACGACGAGCAGCGCGATCGTGCCGATTTTGAGGAAGCTCGACAGGTAGTCGCGCGGGCACAGAAGCAGCCAAACCGGCAACACCGCCGCGACGAAACCGTAGCCCGCCATCGCCGCGATCGTCGTCTCGCGCGACCAGTCGAAGTAACCCTCGAACTGCGAGCCGCGCACCCAAGCCCCCGCGACCGTCGCCGCCAAAACCGCCGCCGCGCCGAAAATCGACGCTTCGACAATCTTGCCGGGCCGTATTTTGTACATATAAAAGCCAACTAAGAGCGCGATCGGTATCGTGCACGCGATCGTGAACGCCCCCCAC
>JAJYDB010000303.1 GCA_021777845.1 Planctomycetota bacterium | reverse complement strand
TCTGCGCCGGTGTACGTCGTGATCGGGTTGCCGTTCGAATCGACGATGCCGACGGTCCAACTCGCGTCATAGCCGACGCGTGCCGTGATGTGATCCATGAATTACGCCTGTCAAGCGTCGTTTATGGCTGACGCCGGACACACGCGATCGCGGCAGACCGCACCAGATTCGCCGGCTTTCGGCACTGAACAGCCCTCGTTTCGCGAGCACACTGACTCTGGACACTTTCTGAACTCGTGAGGCTCGCCGACATCGAGGTCTTGCTCGCCGCGCTGGCCGTCGCCTCCTGGTCGATCGACCTGCGACGCGCGGCGCGGTCTCAACCCGCGACCCCGTCGCTTCCCCGTCTCCTATCCCGAACTGAGAACCTCGCATTGAAAAGCACCGATTATATTTTCACCGTCGTCCCCGCCGAGTCGAAGATTGCGAAACGGGAAGTCTTCATCAAACCCGAGTCCGCCTCGGTCGCAACGTCGCTCGCGATCGACCCGAAGGCCAAGACGTTCGAGGCCACGTTCGCCGACGGTGAGACGTTCGACTTGTGGCTCGTCGATACGAACGCCTCCGGCGTCGCCTCTGATCCTTCGCCGATTTTCAAGCTCGCCGTCCCTGATCTGACCAAGCCCGCGCCCCCGCCGGCGATCGCCGCGGCCGCCGTGAAGGCCGCGGCCTAACCCGATGTCGACGCGCTCGGACCTGACGCGCAGCCTGCGCGAAACGCGTCCCGCCGATCACGCTCATCTCTGGAACTGGACGTATGGCTTCACCGGCCTGAAGGTCGCGCGCAACCACGTCTGTCGCGGTCACGCCGCGCCCTTCGACTTCGTCGCGACTCAATTGCTCGAACGACCCTCGGCGATCGCCGCACTCGGCCCACGCGGAGGCGGCAAGAGTTTTTTGGCCGCGCTTTGCGTTCATATCGAAAGCCGCTTTCAGCCGCTCTCGACCTGCGTCCTCGGCGGCGCGAAATCGCAGTCTCGGCAAATCTATGATGGACTCAAGCGGCTCGTGCTCGACGGCCGCGGGCCCGCCGGTTCCGAACGCGATACGGTGGCTCGATTGCTCGAATCGAAGGGCGAATACCGCAACGGGTCGGACGTCTCGATCCTGGCCTGCTCGCCGACGTCGGTGCGCGGGCCGCACGTCCAATCGCTCAAGCTTGACGAGGTCGACGAGATCGATCCCGAGTTGCGCGAGGACGCGCTCGGCATGGCGACGTCGTCGTCGATCGCGAGCAGTTCGGTCATGTATACGTCGACCTGGCACAAGGTTGGCGGCCCGATGGGCGCGATCGTCGAGCGCGGCCGCGCCGGTGAATTCCCGTTCTTCGAATGGTGCGTGTTCGACGTCCTGGAACATTGCCCGGAGAGTCGGAGCGGCCCGCGGATCGGGGGCGACGCTCTGTACGCGAAATGCCCGGAGTGCCCGCTCGTCCGCTGGTGTCACGCCGAGCGCGATCGCAACGGCGACGAGGCGCTCGCGAAGCTCTCCGACGGGCATTACGCGATCGACGCGCTCATTCAGAAGACGGTACACGTCTCGGGTCGCGTCTTCGACGCCGACTATCTGTGCCGAGGGCCGCGCGGCGGCGGCGTCTTTTTTCCCGAGTTCAATCGCGCGACGCACGTCTCGGAATCGGCGGCGTACGACCCTAAGCTGCCCGCGCATCTCGCGATCGACAGCGGCGTCTTCACGGCGGCTCTCTGGATCCAGGTCCGCCGCGGCCCCGAGCCGCTCGTGACAGTGTTCGGCGAGTTCGCCGCGGAAGGCCGCGCGGCCGAGGAGAACGCCGAGGTGATCGCGGAACATTCCCGCGAGCTGCTCGGCCGCATCCCGGAGCGAGTCTCGACCGACCCCGCAGGGGGAGCGCGGAATGCGATCGGCCCCACCGTGACCTCGATTTACCTGCACGCCGGGCTCAGAGGGAAAAGCGGGCTCGAGAATTGGCCAAGCTTCCCCGGTTCTGTCGCGGACGGACTGGCGAGGCTGGAAGCGCTGATCAGCCCGGCGGACGGCCGCACGCGGCTCCTGATTCATCCGTCGTGTCGACGATTGGTGGTCGCGCTCGAGCAGTACGCTCGAGCTAAACGCGGCGGCCAGTGGCAGGACTACGCGCAGGACCCGCAGCATCCCCATGAAGACTTGATCGACACGCTCCGCTGCGCCCTCGCGATCGAATTTCCCGACGGCCTAACAGCTCCCATCGCCAAAATCTTGCGTCCGTCAGAACTCATTTACGGAATCCGATGATCGTCTTACCGTCCTTACCGGCTCCCCTCAGCAAGGAAGACGCCGCGCGGTTCATCCGGCGCAGGCATCCCGAGTGGATCGAGTTCAACCGCACCTGGCGCTGGCTGCTCGACTCGTTCGAGGGGGGCGATCGCTATCGATTCGCGGATTATTCGGTCGGCCCGCTCGGATGCGACTGGGGGGGCGACGATTTTTCTTTCGCGAACACGATCGTCGGGGCGTCCGCGCCGAACGGCCAGGTCACGGTCTCGGGCACGTCGCCGCTCTACGGCGATTCGATTTACGCCGCGATGGCGAGGAATCTCGTCCAACACGCTTCCGAGATGGACCCAGAGAGCGGCCAAAAAATATACGGCTTCCGTCTCGCCTGCACGCCGATCACCGAGTTCGTCGCCGAGTCGGTCGAATCATTTTTGGGGCGCATCTACTGCCGTGAGGTGCAGCGGTCGGGCTCTCCCGAACTCAAACTCTTCTGGGCCGATCCCGACGGCGCCGGCAAAGACGTCGACCACTGGATGCGTAAAAAGATTGCGCCGCTGCTGATCGTGCTCGGTCAAATCGACATCGTCTTCACGCACCCGCCAGCGCCCTCGGGCGTCGTCGTCCAGACTCGCGCAGACGCCGAGCGTTTCGGCACCGCGCGCGTGCTCGCCGACTACATTTTGCCGGAGAACATCCCTTGGTGGCGTCTCGAACCCGTGACCGGCCGTTACGCCGAGTTGATCGTGTTCGAGCGCCACGACGACGGTCCCGTGTTCCGGCATTGGAATACGATCGACTCGATCGCGTACGACGCCGACGGCGATTACCGACGCGACCTTTCGTTCCGTCACGGGCTCGGCCGAGTGCCGATTGTGCGTCTCTTCGACAAACGCGTCTTGCGCCTCAGGAACGTCGGCAAATCACGCGTGCTCTCGATCGCCGAACATCAAAAAGCCGCGTTCAATCTGGAGTCCGAGCAGGTTCTCGCCGACGCGTTCGCGGCGCATTCGCTGCTCCAAGTGCCTCCTGGCCTCGACCAAGCGCAAGCCGAGGTGAAGGTCGGCCCCGGAGGCATGCTGCCGGCGGGCAAACTCAACGGCGCGGTCGTCGACTGGAAATACGTGACGCCGCCGCCGTCGACCCAAGAGTCCCGCGAGCGCCACCTCGGGCGCATTGCCGACGCCGTTGATCGCGCGAGCTTTCGGGTCAAACCCGCAGGGGCGAGTTCCACGGGGCCGACGACGATGCAGTCGGGGATCGCCAAGGCGATCGACCACAGCGAAGGCGCGAAAGTCCTGTCCGAAATCGCCGAGACGCTCGCCGACGTCGAGCGCGTCGTCGCCGAATACGCGCTCTGGCTCGCCGCCGGCGGTCCCCCCGACGCCGACGCGCTCGAGTCGATCGCGATCGAGTACCCGCGCGAGTTCCAGTTCGACGACCCCGCCGACCTAGCACTGTCGATCCAAATCCTTCAACAGCTCGCCGGCGCGGCGGGATTGCTTCCCGAGGCCGAGACCGACCTCCTCCAAAAACTGATCGCGACGCTCCTGCCGGGCGTTGAACCCGACCGCCGCGACGAGCTGCTCGACGAGGTCAAGAGCTACGTCGCATCGCGTGCTCGACAGCGCGACGCGGATCATGAAGCCGAGGCCGATTACGGCGGCGGCGCAGCAGACGTCGACCCGACCGACGCTCTCGTCGTCGGAGGCGTGTACGTCAACCCCCCTACCAACGAGCAGCAATCCCTCGCAAACGACTTCTAATCGATCAGGTCCCATGCCAGAATCAACAGACGAGCAAGATGAGAGTCCTCCGCGAATCGAAGCGAAGGACGCGCTGGCCGCGATCCAGGCCGATAATCAGCGGCTGAAAGACCAACTCGCGGCCGAACTCAAGGGGAAGGCCGAAAGGGAGGCCTCCGACGCGGCGCTGCGCGAGGCGGAACTCGCCAAAAACAAACAGTGGCAAGAGCTTGCCGACCTCGAAAAGAACAAGACCAAGCAGGCACAGGCCGAGCGCGACGCCCAGCTACTCAAAGCCGCCGAGTCCGACCGTCGCACCAAGGAGTTCCTCCTCGATCGCGAGCTCTCGCTGGCGCTCGCGGGCAACCCGATCGTGCCCGAGGGAGCGAAACAGCTCCAAACGCTCCTCCGCGGGCAGTTCGAGGTGCTCCCCGACGGCGATTCGTGGAAGGTCGCCGCGAAGGACGGCAAGCCCGTCGCCGACACAGTGAAGGCGCTGCTCGCGACCAAGGATTACAGCCATTTCCTTCGGGCCGAGGCGCGTGGATCGCACGACTCCAACCCCGGCAAGCAGACGACCGCCACCGGAGAAAAAGAGGTCGACGATCCCGAGGAACGGATTTTCGCCATCCACAAGTCGCGCCGCGCGGGAGGCAAGCAATTCGGCTTCGAAGCCCGCATTCGCAAGTCGTGATCGCCGCGAAACGACGCTTTTCCTATTTCATCGTTCTAAAGAGTAACAATGCCCAACCCCGCATATATCAATGGCGTGTTTAACGCCTACGGCTTGAACGCGACCCTGCCGACGCCGCTTGAAGGCGTGCTCACCGAGTGGTTCTGGAATCAGACGCCGCTTTGGTATCGGTTGCCCCACGTCGATTACCCGGTCAGTCAGTTCTCGACCGGCACATATCAATATCGTCCGACGACGGCGACGCTCGGCGCGAACGTGCTCGTCGGCGACACGACGCTCACCCTCGTCGACGCTTCGTATCTCGTCGACGGAGACTGCTTGCAGCTGCAGCCCGTCGCGCCCGCGGTCGACGGCGAGACCGTGATGGTGGTCGGAGCGCCCGCCTCCGCGACCATCGT
>JAJYDB010000047.1 GCA_021777845.1 Planctomycetota bacterium | reverse complement strand
GTGAACGGCCTGATTCTGGCGGGCGCGCGGGTCTCGTACGCGATGGCGCGCGACGGCCTCTTCTTCGCGCCGGCGGCGCGACTCAACAGCCGCGCGGTGCCCGCGTTCGCGCTGCTGGCGCAGGGGTTCTGGGCGTGCCTGCTGACGTTGCCGGTGACGGTCGCGGCCGATGCCGTCGCGGGGTCGTTCAAATACGGCAATCTGTACAATCAACTGCTTGAATACATCATACCCGCGGACCTTTCTTTCTATTGTTTAATGGTGGGGGCGACGTTGATCTTGCGGGTGCGGCGGCCCGATTTGCCGCGGCCGTTCCGGGCGTGGTTGTTTCCGTTGCCGGCCTTGATTTACATTGGTCTGGCGGGTTTGTTGATCCTCGACTTCGTGGTGCTTGCGCCCGCGACCTCGGGGATTGGTTGCGCGCTGGTGTTGGCGGGCGTGCCGGTGTATTGGGCCTGGTCGCGGTTCGGGGGACGGTCGGGCGCGAGCGTCGCGGATCGATAAACTCGCGGTCGCGCGGGGCAGGTCGAATGATTTCGAGAGTGGGACGTCCGCGGCGGCGGGCGGGACGACGGGGGCTCTGAGCGCGCGATGATTGTCAGTTGGAATTGGCTCGGCGAATACGTGCGGCTGGACGTGCCGGTGGACGTTTTGAGCGCGCGTTTGGCGCTCTCGGGACTGAATCACGAGTCGACGTCGGACGTCGGCGGCGACCTGGCGATCGACCTTGAAGTCACGAGCAATCGACCTGATTGTTTGGGGCATATCGGAGTGGCGCGCGAGGTGTCGGTGCTGTTCGAGCAGGCGCTGCGGGTGCCCGACCCGCGTCCGAGGACGGGGGGCGAGGCGGTGTCGGCGCTGGCGACGGTCGCGGTTGAGGACGCGTCGCTGTGCCCGCGGTTCACGGCGCGATTGATCAGCGGGGTGAAGGTCGGGCCGAGTCCTTGGCGGATCCGCAAGCGGCTCGAAACGATCGGCGTGCGGCCGATCAGCAACATCGTCGACGCGACGAATTATGTGATGTTCGAGTGTGGTCAGCCGCTGCATGCTTATGACTACGACCGTCTGGCAGGACGACGTTTGGAGGCGCGGCGGGCGCGCGCGGGCGAGACGTTGCGGGCGATCAACAACAAGGTCTACGAGCTGCGCGCCGATCAGTTGGTGATCGCCGACGCGGCGCGTCCTGTGGGGCTGGCGGGGGTGATGGGCGGGCTCGAGACCGAGATCGGCGCGGCGACGACGTCGGTAATGCTCGAGTCGGCGTTGTTCGACCCGATCTCGGTGCGGCGGACGTCGCGCGCGCTTGGGCTGTTCAGCCCGTCGAGCTATCGATTCGAGCGGCCGCTTGACCGCGAGACGACCGAGTGGGCGAGCCGACGTTGCGCCGAGTTGATTTTGGAGACGGCGGGCGGGACGTTGCATCCGGGGGTGATCGACGTCGGCGCGGCGGCGGCGGCGCGGCCGACTCCGACGCTCCGTTTCGCGCAAATCGCGCGTCTGCTCGGCATCGACGTGCCGCGCGAGCGTGCGGTCGCGATTTTGCGGGCGCTCGGGCTCGAGTTGATCGAGGAGACTGCGGCGTCGGCGCGGTTTCGGGTGCCGACGTGGCGTTCGGACCTCGAGCGCGAGGTTGACTTGATCGAGGAGGTTGCGCGGATTCACGGCTACGAGCACATCCCCGAGGATCGCGCGGTGCCTCTGGTGGGCTCGGCGCGCGGCGTGGTCGAGCGCGTCGAGGACGCGGTCCGCGAGGCGCTGTGCGGCTGCGGATTCGACGAGGCGGCCACGTTCAGCCTCGTGGCCGAGCCGCTCGCGGTCGCGGTGGACGCCGGTCGCGCGGCGGGGTCCGACGGTCGCGCGACGTTGCCGCCGATCCGCGTCGATCATTCGAGCCGGAAGCTCGAAAACGCGCTGCGACGGAGCCTGGTGCCGAGCTTGCTGGCGGCGCGTCGGCACAACGAGGCGCGCGGGAACCTCGACGCCGAACTGTTCGAGATCGCGCACGCATATCTGCCGCGCACGGGCGACGCAAGCGCGCGGCCCGACGAGCCGTCGCGCCTGGGGATCGTCGCCGGCCGCGACTTTCTCGGCGTGAAAGGGGTCGTCGAGACGCTGCTCGAACGCCTGCACGTCGACGTGAAGCCGGCGACGCGCCCGGCGGCGCTCGACTTCTTCGAGGACGGCCGCTGCGCAGAGCTTTGGCTCGGCGACGAGCGCTGGGGCGTCGTCGGCGAGATCCGCCGCGCGGTGCTGGACGACTTCGAAGCGCGCGCCGCCGCGAGCGCCGCCGAACTCGACTTCGGGCTCCTGCTCAAACACGCGCGGCTCGTCCCGCGGTTCGCGCATCTGCCCGCGCAGCCCGCGGTCGAGCGCGACCTCTCGCTCGTCGTCGCTCGCGCGCTGTCGTGGAGCGAACTCGCGGCGACGGTCGAGCGCGCGGCGGGCCCGCGGCTCGAAGCGGTCGCCTATCTCGACACCTTCCGCGGCGGCAACCTGCCCGACGATCGCGAAAGTGTTCACTTCAGCATGCGCTTTCGTCATCCCGAGCGGACGTTGACGGGGGAAGAGGTCGAGCCGGCGGTGAGCGCGGTCGCGGCGGCGTGCGCGGCGGCGTTTGGAGCGGTGCGTCGCGGCTGAGGCCGCGGGAGCGCGGCGGATCTCGGCGGGGGAACCGTGCAAGAAGCGCGGGTCGATTGCGAATAGCAATCGGAGGGCGGCGCGGCTACAATTAAGCGCCGGGGCAAGCGATCACATTTTGAAGGGTCGTGCGATGCCGGGCAACGCGCGGGCGTGGGTGTTGGCGACGCTCATGATCTTGCCGATGCTGATGTACTTCGCGCTCGGCGCGGCGTGGCTGTGGGAGCACCACCTGTTGCTGCCGGCGAGCGCCGTCACGCTGTTGACGGGGATTGCGTTTTCGATTTTGGCGCAGCGTTGGTCGCGGGACGAGCGCTCGGTGTTGCCGCCGCTCGATTGGGACGCGCCGTCGCGGTTCGACCCGCGCGACCGCGCGGCGTGGGAGATCGTCGAGGAGGAGGCGGCGCGGGTCGATTTGATCCGGCCCGACCAGCTCAGCGCGTTCACGTTTTACACGGAGACGGGCCAAAGGCTGGCGCAGCGGCTGGCGGAGCATTATCACCCGAACGCGCCGAACCCGATCGAGCACGTGCCGCTGGTGGAGTTGCTGGCGGCTTTGGAGCTGGCCGCGGACGACCTGGGGCGTTTGTGCAAGCAGGTGCCCGCGGGCGAGTTGGTGACGCCGTCGCACTTGAAGCAGGCGGTGCGGGCGGCGAATTGGATCGGCAAGCTGAACGCGCTGCAAACGCTGGTCGCGCCGATCTTCAGTCCGATCGCGGGCTTGGCGAAGCTCGGGGCGCGGCAGTGGATGTACAAGCCGGCGTGGAAGAGCCTGCAATCGCACGCGCTGCGTTGGTTTTTTCAGGCGTACGTGAATCGTCTCGGGACGCATCTGGTCGAGCTTTACAGCGGTCGTTTGGCGATCGGCGCGGACGCTTACCGGCTGATGTCGCGGCGGGACGCGCCGTTCGCCTCGACGCACGAGGCGGGTTCGACGCTGTTGATCGTGGTCGCGGGGGCGGCGGGTGCGGGCAAGTCGCGTCTGATCGAGCTGCTGTCGCGTTATTGGTCGGAGCTCGACGAGTCGCGACACGCGGCGACGCGCACGAACGCCGCGCGTGCGCGGCTCGAGACGGCGCATTGGGTCGAGATCCCGCGAGTTGACCTCCCGAGCGAGCCGGCGGGGCACGACGCGGTCCCGGAGACGTCGGCGGCCTTCGAGGCGGCTCCCGCGTGCGATCTGCTGCTGATCGTGATCGACGGACGTCGCGACGAGGCCGCGGCCGACCTCTGGTTCCTGGAGGCGTGGCAACGCTGGTTCGATGCGCGTCGGGGGATCGAGATGCCGCCGATTCTGGTCGTGGCGACGCACGCCGACGCGCCCGAGTTCGGCGACGAGCCGTGGTCGCCGCCTTACGAGTGGGCTCACGGCACGCGCGCGCGTGAAGTCGCCGTGCGGGCGCGTCTCGAAGCGCTCGCGGCGCAACTGCCGCCGAACGCGAGCCGGATCGTCGCGGTGGGCCTGCCCGAGGACGCGCCGTTCGGCATCGCGGAGCTGGTCGCCCCGATGCTCGCGGCGTCGGTGCCGGACGCCGAGCGGGTCGCGATCCTCCGGCACGCGCGCGACCTGGCGTCGCGCTCGGGCGGACGTCGATTGCTCGAGCAGATCGGCTCGGCGGGACGCAAGCTTTGGGGCGCGGCGCGCGCCAAGGTTGCGCGCAAGCCGGCGTAGTCGGTCGCGAGAGCCGCAACGCGTTACGCGCGCTCGGCGGCGGCTTTCTCCGCGGCGCGGGCGTCGTTCCAGATCGGCCCGTAGACCTCTTTGTCGAACGGCGGGCAGCCCGCGGGAAACTGGCCGCGGTCGTTGTGCTTGGCTCGCATCAACGCCGTGCAGTAGCTGAAAGTCCGGCAAGTGCGCTTCGGGTCCGGCGGCGTGCCGAGCAAGACCGCGCGCGCGAACGCCGGATCCGCCAGCGCAGCGCGTCCGAGTCCGACGCACGTCGCGCGCCGGTCCTCGATCGTCGCGGCGGCGGCATCGAGCGCGAACGCCTGCAACCAGCTATAGCCGGAGCCGATCACGACGGCGCCGGGGAGCGCGGCCTGGACCGCGGCGGTGAGCCGCAGGTGTCGATCGACGCCGACCAGCGGATGCTCGGGGGGTCGATAGCCGTCCACCGGCGCGTAGTCGAACGGCCTGAGCACGTGCGGGCACGCGTACGGATTGCCCATCGAGAGGTTGAACATCGAGACGCCGAGCGCGCTCAAAGCGCGCACCAGCGCGACCGGCTCGGCAAGGTCCGTCGCGAGCGGGTCGTCGTCGCGCGCGCCCCAGACCGAGCGCGCCGCGCCCGCGGCGTCGATGCCCGCGGGATACGCCGCCGGCACGCCGACGCCGTCCGGCCCCGGCACGAACGGCACCCCGTCGTAAACGTTCAGACGCGTCGCGATCAGGCCGCCGGGTTGCTCGTCGCGTATGCGCGCGACCAACGTGCGAATGAACCGCGTGCGACCCTCGAAGTCGCCTCCGAATCGACCCGGACGCGCACGCGCGGCGAGCAGCTCGTTGAGCAGATAACGATGACACTGCTTGAGGTCGACGAAGTCGAATCCCGCCTGAAACGCGATCCCCGCGGCCTCGACATAGCGGTCGAGCAGGCGTTCGAGGTCGTCGTCGGCGAGCAAAGGCGCGGCGTCGGCACGCGCGCCTGTCGTTTTATCGACGACGGTGCGCGGGTCGAGGAGGGGGTCGCGCGCAGCGAGGACGGGTCGCGCGCACGAGTATCGACCCGAATGCGTGAGCTGGAGGCCGACCAGCAGGTCGTCGTCGCGGCCCCAGGCCGCGCGGTGGGCGCGTCGGCAGACGTCCGCGATTTGAGCGAATCCGGACGCGTTTTCCGGTCGACACACAAGCTGGGCGGGATTGGCGCGGCCCTCGGGCACAACCGCGGCGGCCTCGCCCCAGACGACCTTCGCGCCCCCCGCGCCGAAACGCGCGAACCGCCGCAGCGTGAGGTCGCTCGGCCCCCCCTCGGAGGTCGCGTCGCAGCCCTCCATCGGGTGAATCGCGAGCCGATTGCCGACCGTCCGACCCTCGACCCGCAACGGACGCGCAAGCGCCCCGAGGTCGTCCGCGAACCGAATCGAGAGCCCGCGCGCGGCGACGTCGGCACGGATCGCGTCGCGTGTTCTATACTTGAAAAAGTGCGACACCACACCTGGCTCCGAACAGGGGATCCGACCGCGGCCCGCGGCCGAAAACACGGCGGCGGCGTGCGGAACGTCGCGGCCGGCGACCCTTCGGAATTAACGTGTGCGGTGCGATCCCGCAAGGTGCGGCTGCTCGATTCGCGCGGCTTGACGCGACGCCGCGCGCGGCGATACGATCGTCGTCACGATCATTGAATTGCGTTGATGCTTCGAAACGTCAAGCCCGGTCGCGACGGCGCGAGAACGCCCGCCCCCCCAACGCGGCCGCGAGGCTTTGAGAACGCGGGCTGCCGTTGCACCTCCGGTCGGATGCGTGGGAGACGGACGTTTATGTCGCGACGCGCGTGCGGTTTGGGCGTTATCGCGGGCTGTTGCATGCTCGCGGGGGTCGTGACAACGCGTGCGAGCGCCCAGGAAGACCCGCGCACCGCGGTGAAATTCGCGCAGGCGCTGCGCGAGCGCGGCTACTTTGACCTCGCCGCCGAGTTCCTCGAATCGATCCGCGACCAGAAGAGCATGCCGCCCGAGCTGCGCTCGATGGTCGACTACGAGCTGGGCCGGATCTCGGTCGACGAAGCGTCGCGGACCGGCGACCTCGTCCGCCGGCAAGAGCTGCTCGACCAGGCGCGGAAAAAGCTCGACGCCTTCGTGACCGCGAATCCGAACCACCCGCGCGCCTCCGAGGCGATGGTCCAGCTCGCGCGTTTGCTCGTCGAGCGCGGTCACATCGCCGTCCTGAACGCGCTCGACTTCGACCCGGTCAAGGAGAAGAACGAGCGCGACGCGAAATTCGCCGAGGCGCGCGGCTCGTTCGCCCGCGCCCGCGAGTCCTACGAGAAGGCCGTCGCCCGCCTGAAAACCGACTACGCCAAGTTCCCCGCGTTCCTCCCCGACGACGACCCGCGCAAACAACAACGCGACGAAGTCCACTCCGCGCTCATGGACGCCGAGCTTCAAAAGGCCATCGTCGACTACGAAGACGGCCAGACGCACCCCGCCGGGTCGAAGGAGCGCCTCGAGTCGCTCAGCCGCGGCGTGACGCAGTTCGAAGGGCTCTTCAAGAGCTATCGAACCCAGTTCGCCGGGCTGGCCGCGCGGATGTGGCAGGCGAAATGCCTCGAAGAGAAGGGGGGCGAGGACAACCTCGGCGCGGCGATGGGCATCTATAAAGAGCTGATGGATCACCGCGACCCGCGCGTCCGCTCGCTCCAACGTCACGTCCAATATTTCATGATCCTGGTCATGGAAAAGCGCAAGCAGTTCGCGCTCGCGGCCGACGAATGCACGCGCTGGATGAGCAGCTACAACTCGATCGACGCGCAACGCTCGACCGAAGGGCTCGGCGTGCAGCTTGAACTCGCGAAGAGCATCCTGGCGCAGCTTCCCGAGATCTCCGAGAAGGAGAAGCCGATCGCGATCGACCGCGCGACCGATCGCCTCAAGAACGTCGTGCGGTTCGCCTCGCCGCACAAGGCCGAGGCGCTGGCTCTGCTGCGTCAATACAAGCCGACCGCGGCTCTGAACGCGAACAAAGTGGCCAACCTGAGCTACGAAGACGCGATGACGCAGGCCGAGCAGGCGTATTCCTCGCGCGAGTGGGAGAACGCGATCACGCTTTATCGAGCCGCGATCCGCCGCGTCGATCCGGCGAAGGATCCCGACAAGGCCAACCTGGCGCGGTACACGCTCGCGGTTTGCTACTACATGAGCAAGCACTTTTACAAGGCGTCGGTCGTCGCGGAGCAGATCGCGCGGCGCTACCCGAAAAACGGTCTGGCGCCGAAGGCGGCCGAGCTCGCGATCGGATCGTTCGTCGAGGCTTACAACGCGTATCGAGAGACCGACCGCGCGTCCGACCTCCGGCACGTCGTCGACCTCGCCGAGTTCACCGCCGCGACCTGGCCCGACACCGAGCAGGCCGACGCCGCGCGGATCACCCTGGGACAGATTTACGACGGCTTCGGCAATCACGAGAAGGCGATCGCGGCGTACGAGTCGGTGCGGAGCGGCTCGAATCGCTGGGTCGAGGCGCGGACGAAGGTCGGCTCGTCGCACTGGGAGCTGAGCCAGGCGCTGCGCCGCAAGGGGACGCCCGAGGCGAACAAGGCCGCCGACGCCGAGCTGTCGAAGGCGGTCGATCGTCTGAAGGAGGCGTTGAAGTCGCGTCAAGACGCGGGCGCGGGCCCCAGCGACGCGGCGCTCGTGAACAACGCGTGCGACCTCGCCGACGTTTATCTCGAAACGAGCCGCGCCGCGGACGGTCTGGCGCTGTTGACGCCGTTCGCGACCGGGATCGCGAATCTGAAGAATCGGCCCGACGCGCTCGCGAAGCCGTACGCGCGCGTCCTCGCCGACTTGCTCAGGGCGCACATCGCGACGAACCAAGTGGACCAGGCGCTCGCCGACATGGGGGTGCTCGAGAAGTCCGGACCCGGCGGCGCGGGGCTGACGCAGCTCTATTTCGGACTCGGCAAGCTGCTCGAGCGCGAAATGGAGAGCCTGCAAAAGAAGGGCGACTCGGCGGGTCTGCGGCGGACGCAGAGCGCGTATCAGAAATTCTTGACGGCGCTGGTCGCGAGCAAGACCGGCCAGACGTACGAGTCGCTGATGTGGGCGGGCGAGAACATGCTCAAGCTCGACAACGGCAAAGAGGCCGGCGTCGTGTTTCAGAGAGTGCTCGAGGACCTCGCGAAAGACAAAGAGCCGGCCGACCCCGCGCGGCACGCGCAGCGGGTTTTGCGGGCGCGCTTGCGGCTGGTGTCGGCATTGCGGGGGCAGGGGGATTTCACCCGCGCCGAGAGCGAACTCGGCGAGATCGCGAGCGCGAATCCGCGGATGCTGGAGCCGCTCGTCGAAAAGGCGCTGCTCGCGGAGGCGCGGGCCGAGGCGCGGCAGGGGACGTGGGCGGCGTCGTTCCAACAGTGGCGCGACCTCGCCGGACGTCTCGAGCGCGCGCGGCCCAAGCCGGTCGAATATTACGACGCCTGGTGGCACTGCGCGTACGCGCTGCAGAAGCAAAATCAGACCGCGAAGGCGCGGCAGACGCTGAGCGCGATCATGCGGCTCTCGCCCACGCTCGGCTCCCCCGAGATGAAGACGAAATATCAGGATCTGCTCAAAAAGTTGAAGTGACCGGCTCGAGGCGCGACGACTTATCGACGTCCCAGAATGCGAGGCATGATCGTGCGAACGTGGAACCGGCTGAGTGTGGTCGCGGGCATCGCGTTGGGTACGGCGTGGGCGGGGTCCGGAGCGTCGCGCGCGGACGACGTCGCGCTGGTCGCGGGCTCGACGGTGAAGTCGATCGGCGGGCGGGTCCGCGGCCAGATTTCGGCGGAGACGCCGACCGAACTCACCGTGAAGCTGGGCGCGAGCACGCAAACGGTGCCGATAGACCAGGTTGCGTCGATTCGCTACGACGGCCAGCCCGCGAACATGACGCTCGCCGAGACGCGCGAGCTGGCGGGTTCGTACGCCGAGGCCGCCGACCTGTATAAAAAAGCGGCCGCGGAGTCGAGCGCAAAGCCGTTCGTGATGCAGGCGGCGCTGTTTCATCAGGCGCGGATCACCGGCGACATGGCGCTCGCCGATCCCTCGAAGACGTCGGAGGCGATTGCCCTGCTCGACGCGTTCACGCGTTCGTACGCGAACGGGCGTCATATCGTGCCGGCGGTTGAGCTCCTGGCGCGTTTGCAGCTTCAAAAGGGGGACTACGCGGGGGTAGAGAAGTCGATCACGCGGATTGAGGCGTTGCCGCGCGGCGCCGACCGGGCGGGCGTCCTGCGGGCGCGTCTGCATGCGCGTCAGGGGAACCACGAAAAGGCGCTCGCCGAGCTCGATAAGCTGATGAAAGCGGCCGGCTCGAATCCCTCGAAGATGCGCGAGGCGCGGCTCGCGAAGGCCGAGAGCCTGGCCGCTCTGAAACGGTTCTCCGAGGCCGAGACCGACTTGCGCGCGGTGATCTCCGCGAACGCCGCCGAGGATTTCGTCGCGCAGTCGGCTGCGTACAACACCCTCGGCGACTGCCTGCGGGCCGCGGGTCGCAAAAAAGACGCACTCTACGCTTATTTACACACCGACCTGCTCTATTCGAAGGACAAAGAGCAGCACCCGCGGGCGCTCGCGGGGATCGTCCGCGCCTGGCGCGAGATCGGTCGCGACGACCGCGCCGACGAGGCGCTCGAGACTCTGAAGAAAGATTATCCGAAGAGTCCCTGGCTCGCCGCGGCGAAAGAGACCGAAGCCCCGACGCCGAAGTAAAAAACACGCGGGTTTCGCTTGCAATCGGCGCGCGTCCCCGAGCCGGGATGCGTTTCGATCTGACCTGGAGCGGATTTCGACCTTTTGATAGGGTTGCCCCTCGCAACGACCCCGGCGCGACGGCGAAGGAGCGGCCGGATGCGGGCGTCGAGGCCGAAAGCGGGCGATCCCGTCATCAGGAAGGACGAAATCCCCAAATGCGCGCGACCATCACGTCGACTCTGGCGCTGTCTCTCTCGATTTGCGCGGGCACTGCGTTCGCCCAACGCCCCGCCGGCGACCCCGCAGCCGCTCGGAACGCGCGCCCGGCCCCCGCGCAGGCACCCGCCGCGGGCAAAGCCGCCCAGCCCGGCGCGGGCGTCGACCCCGACCGGATCGTCCGGAACAACCGACGGATGAACGAGCTGCTCCTCCAGTGGGAAGAGGTCAGCCAGAAGCTGAAAACGCTGAACGTGACGATGTATCGTCAGGACGAAGCCCCAGATTGGGGCGATCGCGAGCTGTACGTCGGCCAGGCGTTGTTCAAAAGCCCCGACCTTGCCTGGATTGACTTCAAGCAGGTGGCGCTCGACCCCAAGACCGGCAAGGAGCGTCGCGACGCCAAGGGCAACATGATCACCTCCGACTATGAGCGGATCATCTGCACCGGCGACGAGGTCTGGCATTACAAGGTCCGCGAGAAACAGATCTTCATCTTCCCGCTCGAGAAGAACGACCGCGGACGGGCGCTCGACGAAGGCCCGCTGCCGTTCCTCTTCAATATGAAGGCCGACGAGGCTCGGCGCCGCTATCAAATGTCGCTCATAGGCGAGAACGAGAAGTCCGCCGCGATTCGCGTCGACCCGAAGCTCCAGCTCGACAAGGAGAGCTTCCACCACGCGATCATTCGGCTCGACAAGCAGTCGTTCTTCCCGACCGACATCCAGCTCGTTTCGCCCGACCAAAAGAGTACGAAGTACTTCAAGGTCTTCGGCAAGCCGGGCATGAACGTGCGGATCGACGACAAGAATTTCAAGGGCGTCGTGATGCCGAAGCCGTGGACCGTCGTCCGCGACAACGGCGACTCCAAGCCCGCCCCGCGCGCCGCCGAGGCCCGCCCGCGACTCGGCAACCTCCGCCGCGCGCCCGCGCAATAATCCCGCGCGGAGCGGACGGCACCCCGTCCTCGCAACGCCTCCGCCGCACCCGTGCCCGACATTCCTCTTGAATTCCTCGCGACTTGGCGTGATCGTAAAAGATCGGTTTCGCCGGGGATGCGCTCCGGCGTCAGGCCGACGGGTCGCGAGGGCGAGGTTCATGCGTCGTGCGGGCATCGTGCTGTTTTCGACCGCGATCATGGGCGTCTGCGTCGCGACGTCGACGGCGCAGTCCGCGGCGGATCACGTCGATCGCGGCTATCGAGCGCTCGAGAAACGCGACCTCGACCGCGCGCTGGCCGACTTTAACGCCGCGCTCAAGGCCGACCCCAAGCTCGTCGCCGCCTACCGCGGCCGGAGTCTCGCGTACTACCATCAACAGCGCTTCGACCTCGCGCTGGCCGACCTCGACGACGCCGTGCGACTCGACCCGAACGACGCTCGCCTGCGACTCGAACGCGCCGACGTCTACTTCGCAAAGGCGAGAATCGAACCCGCGCGGTCCGATTACGACGAGGCGGTCCGACTCGCGCCCAGCGACCCGCGGGCTCGCGTCGGCCGCGGCTGGTTTTACTTCCTGCGCGGTCAGAACGGGCTCGCCCTCGACGACATCGACGAAGCCCTCAAACTCAACCCAAACGACCCGTTCTCACACTGGTTTCGCGCCGCGGTGCTTGAGTCGCTGAACAAGTTCGACCAGGCGCTCGCCGAGCTCAACGAGACGCTCCGCCTGGCGTCGGACGACGCGATCGCGTACACGTCGCGGGCCCTGCTGCGGGTCTCGAACCCCCAGTCCGCGGTCTACAACCCGCAACTGGCGTTTCAAGACATCTCGACCGCGTGCACGCTGTCGCACTTGCGGAACGGCCAGATTATGGCCTCGCTGGCGCGAATTTACGCGGTTTCGGGCGACTTTCCCCACGCCGTCGAGTTTGCCGAGCGAGCCCTCGACCTCGACACCGACACCACCAAACCCGACGCCGACAACTGCCGCGTCCAACCGCTCGAAGCCGTCGCCCGCGCGCTCACCCGCAAAGATCTAGACCAGTTCCGCACGGGCAAACGGTTCGCGATCCCTCCCGAGCCCAAGATTCCCCGCACCGCACCGCTGCTGCGCCGTTCGAGGTGGACCTTCGCGCGACCTTGAACCGGAGCGACGGCTTGACAACGACGCTCCGGCATGCGACGTTTGAATGAAGGTTTAACACTCCACGCGAGACTTTGCCGACCCGCGCGACCGTTGTCGCGACCCGCCTTTTTGGTTTCGTGCGAATTCGCGACGCGTTGCAGGCCGACGGCCGCGTCGTCGCGTCATTCCCTCCCTCGGAGGTTGATCGAAGCGCCATGACCCGCACACTTGCCTCCGCCACCCTGCCTACATCGCTGGTTTTCAGCCTGGCCGTCGCGCTCGGAGGCGCGTCGGCGACCGCCGCGCCGCCGCCGCGTCTCGATAATTTCAGTCCGCTCGGGGTCCGTCGCGGGTTGGAGACCGAGGTGGTCTTCACTGGTGCGAATCTGGGCTCGAAACCGCGTTTGATCGCGGCGTTCCCGTTCCTGGCCGCCCCCTCGAAGACCGCGAGCGACGCCGGCAACTGGCGGACGCGGATCCGCGTGGCCGACGACGCCGCGCCGGGCATTTACGCGGTGCGGATCCAAACCGACGACGGCGTCTCGAACTCGCTGCTGTTCTCGGTCGGCCAACTCGCGAGCGTCGCCGAGGTCGAGGACAACAGCCTTTTCGAGCGTGCCCAGACGGTGCCGTCGGCGTGCGTCGTCGAGGGCCAGTCCGCGGGCGCGGACGTCGATTTCTTTCGATTCGCGGGCAAAAAGGGACAGCGGATCGTCATCGACGCCCAGTGCGCTCGGATCGGCTCGGGGGTTGATCCCACGCTCCGACTGACCACGATCGGACGGCAGTACGTCGCCTCGGCCGACGACTCGCCGGGCCTGCTCACCGACGCCCGTCTATTCGCAACCCTGCCCGCCGACGGCGATTACGTCGTCGAGATCTCCGACACGCGCTATCAAGGCGGCGGTCGCGCGGTGTACCGGCTGGTGATCGGCCCGATCCCGGTCGCCGAGGAGGTGTATCCGCTCGGCGGGCGCGTCGGCGAGACGGTCGGGTTCGAGCTGCGCGGCGGCACGCTGCCCGGCGGGATGACGCTGGCGGCGGCGACCTTGAAGCCCGAGCCGGCGCTCGAATCCACGCATTTAAAAGCGTCCGCGGGTCCTGTCGGCGCGATCGCCGACGTCGAGGGGATCGCCCCGATTTTGACCGGCGTCGTCAACGAGGTCCGCGAGTCCGCCGACGCTTCCGCAACGCCGTCGAAGGGCGTCGCGCCGGTCGTGTTCAACGGGCGGATCGACCCCGCGTCCGACGAGGATCGTTTCACGCTCGCGGTCGTCCCCGGGCAGCGGTTCCATATCGAGGTGCACGCGGCGGACCACGGCTCGGCGCTCGACGGCGTGCTCCAGGTGCTGAACCCCGCGGGCGCGCAGATCGCCTTCGGCGACGACACGCAGGTCCCCGACCGCGGCAAGCGCAAAAAGGGGCGGAACGCGGGCATGGTGTCGCCCGACCCGTCGCTGGACGTCGCGGTCCCCGCGGGCGTGAACGAGTTGACGCTCGTCTTGCGCGACCTCGAAAAACGAGGCGGACTCGGCTTCGCGTACCGGATCGAGGTCGAACCGCTGACCCCTTCGTTCGAGCTGAATCTCGTGGCGCCCGAGGTCACGATCCCGCGCGGCGGCTCGGCCTTGATCGGCGTGAACTCGACGCGTCGCGAATACGGCGGTCCGATCGAGCTCACGGTGGCGAATCCGCCCGCCGGCGTGACTGTACGGCCGGGCCGGATCGTGCCGGGCCAAGATTTAGGCTGGCTGTCGGTCTCCGCGGCGGCCGACGCGCCGCTGACGCTCGGCGATCTGAAGGTCGTCGGGACCGGGCAGGGGCCGTCGGGACCAATCACCGCCACCGCGGCGCTCGACGTCGTCTACGCGCGGCAAGGACCGGTGCCGATCAGCGTCCAGACGCAGCAGGAGCTCATTGGGGCGGTCGCGCTGCCGAAGGCGCTCGCGCTCGACTCGGTCGCCGCGCCGATCGAGCTGGTGCACGGCTACGGGACGCCGGTCGCGATCAAAAAGCGCACGCTCGACCCGAAGGCCAACATCGCGGTCGCGCTCGAACCGACGCAGCCCCTGATGCCCGGCATCACGATCCCGAACGCGACGATCGCCGATAAAGCGCCCGAGGGCGCGATCACGGTCAATGTCGCGGTCGCCGCCCCGATCGTGCCCGGCTCGCTCGCGTTTCGAGGCAAATTCAAGGCGAACAACGTCGACGACGTCGCCGACGTGCCCGCCGTGAGCTACGTCATCGTCCGCCCGGCCGACATCGCTTTTGCGATGCCGAAGCTTGAGCTGAAGGCGGGCTCGACCGGCGCGATCAAAGCCAAAATCACCCGCCGAGGGCCGTTCAAGGACCCGGTCACCGTCACGCTCACGGGTCTGCCCGCGGGCCTGAAGGCCGACCCCGTCGTTGTCGCCGCGGCGCCGTTCGCCGACGATTTCACGATCAAGGTCGTCGCGGACAAGACCGCCAAACCGGCCGACGCAACCGCGCAAGTCGCGCTCAAATACCAAGTGAACAAGGCGGACTATCCCGCCCCGCCGACGCCGCTGCCGATCAAAATCTTGCCCGCGCAGTAACCTCCGGCAGTCCCCCGCATGAACCCGAGCAGGAGCCGCATCGTGAGCCGAATTCTGATCGCGCCGGCATTGTTCGCTCTGATCGCCTTCAGTCCGCGCGCCTACGCCGACGACTCGAAAAAGCCGGCGGCGCCCGCTCCGAAGCCGGCCGCCGTCGCGCAGCAGGCCGCGAAGAAGCCGGCCGCCGTCGCGCAGCAGGCCGCGAAGAAGCCGGCCGCCGCCGCGTCGCCGGTGAGCTTTCTGAAAGAGGTTGCGCCGATCTTCGCGAGGCAGTGCGTCGCCTGCCACAACACGCGGAAGTCGGAGTCGAAGTACATCATGACGACGTTCGCCCAATTGATTAAGGGCGGCCGCGCGGGCGAGGGGATCACGGTCGAGCCGGGCGACCCCGAGGCGAGCTACCTGATCGAGCTGATCCAGCCGAAGGCCGAGCCGCGCATGCCTTACAAGCAAGACCCGCTGGCCCAGAAGGATATCGACACGATCACGCGTTGGGTGGCGGCGGGGGCGAAGTACGACGGGGCGTCGGCGACCGAGGACTGGACGACCGTTTTGCGGAAGAGCATCGCGGTGAAAGTGCCCGAGTCGTACCCGACGACGATGCCGATCACGGCGCTGGCGTTCACGCCCGACGGCCAGGGCGTCGCGACCTCGGGCTATCACGAGGTGAACCTTTGGAAGACCGCCGACGGCTCGGTGACGGGCCGTGTTCGGCCTTTGTCTGAAAGGACTTACGACATCGCGTACAGTCCCGACGGCAAGTTCGCGGCGACGGCGGCGGGCGACCCCGGCGTCGCGGGCACGCTCACGCTCTGGGCGGTCCAGCCCGACAGCCGGCTCGTCCGCGTCCGCGACCTCGTCGACAGCACCGACTGCGTCTTCGCGGTCGCGTTCAGTCCCGACGGCAAGACGCTCGTCTCGGCGGGGGCCGATCGCGCGATCCGCTTCTGGGAAATCCCCGCCGGCAAGCTCGTCGGGACAATCGAAGATCACGCCGACTGGATTCTCGACGTCGCCTTCAGCCCCGACGGCAAGCGGCTCGCGACCGCGAGTCGCGACAAGACCAGCAAGGTCTTCGACGCCGTCAAGCGCGAGTCGATCGCGACCTTCCCCGTGCACGCCTCGACCGTCCACGCGGTCGCCTTCAGCCCCGACGGCAAGCTCGTGATCTCCTCGGGCGAGGACCAGCGGATCCGCTACTGGAACCCCGACGACGAGGCGAAGCAGGTCCGCGAAGTCGCGCCGGGCGGCACGATGTTCAAGATTCTGCTCACTCCCGACGGCAAAGAGTTGCTCGCCGCCGGCACCGACCGCCAGGTGCACGCATTCGCGGCCGCCGACGGCAAGCCTCTGCGCGCCTATCCCGGCCACGCCGACTGGATCTACAGCCTGGCGATCTCGCGCGACGGCAAAACGCTCGCGAGCGGCGGTTGGGACGGCGAAGTCCGCCTCTGGACCGAAGCCGACGCCAAGCTGATCCGCGCGTTCGTCGCCGCCCCCGGCTTCAAGCCCGCCGCCAAAGCGCAAGCCTCGGCGAAGTGAATCGCCGCGGCCCGCGCCGCCGACATCGCAGCGCCGTCGAGGTCTTTTGCTTTAGCCCGCCGCGACCGACACCGCCACTTTCGAGGGGCGCAGCACGCGGTCGCGGATGCGATAGCCCTTGCTCAGCTCGTTGACGACGGTGCCTTCGGGGTGCTCGGCCGAGGGCATTTGCATGAGCGCCTCGTGCTGGTTCGGGTCGAACGGCTTGCCGAGCGCGTCGATGGCCTCGACGCCGTGTTTGGCGAGGATCGTCATCATCTGCTTGCGGACCATGTCGAGCCCTTCGACGACCCCCGACGCCCCCGCCGCCTGCAAGGCTCCGGTCGCGCGCTCGAGGTTGTCGATCGCGTCGAGCAAGTCGTGCGCGAGCGATCCCACCGCGTAGAGGCGGTCGGTCTCGGCCTGCGACTTCGCCCGCTTTTGGAAGTTGAGGAACTCGGCGCGGGTGCGCTGCAACTGGTCGAAGTAGTCGTCGCGCTGACGCTGCGTCTGGGTCAACTCGTCGGCGGTCGCGGAGTCGTTCAAAGTCTCCCCCCCGGCCGTCGTCGACGGCTCGTCATGGTGTGCGTCCCCCGCGGCTTCGTCGCCGGCACGCCTCGCGTCGGAGGTCGCGCCCGCACTCGCCGCGGCTGCGCTGTCGGACTGCTGCTTCGTTTCGGATTCGCTCATGATACCGATCTCTGTCCCAAAACGCGGCACCGCGGCCTCGCGCCGCGTTGCCCCAAGTTTCCGCGATGCTCGATGGAACTTACGCAAATCGTTGTGCGGCATGATGTTCGATCGAGGCCGACGAACGCCGCGCCGGCGGCCTCGCGACGGGGTCAGGAACCCGCCGCGCCCGGCTCGACTTCCTCGGTGAAGTAGTCGCGGAGCTTCTCGAAGAAGCTCTTGCGTCGCGCGCCGACGTGCTCGTGCTCGGTCTCGGCCAGCTCGCGGAGGAGTTGCTCCTGGCGCGGCGTGAGATGCTTCGGCGTTTCGATCACGACCTCGACGAGTTCGTCGCCGCGACCGCGGCCGTTGATATCGGGCATGCCGCGTCCCTTCAGACGCAAAACATCGCCGCTCTGCGTCCCGCGCGGAATCACCAGCCGCTCCGCGCCGTCGAGCGTCGGCACCTCGACGTCCGCCCCCAGCGCCGCCTGACTGAAGCTGATCGGCACCTGGCACATGAGGTCGTTCTTCACGCGCTCAAAGAACGGGTGCGACTTCACCTGGATCTGAATCCGCAAATTCCCCCGCGGAGCCCCCTGATCGCCAGGCTCCCCCTGATTGCGCAGTTGCAGCCACATCCCGCTCTCCACGCCGGGCGGGACGTCCACCTTCAGGTGCGCGACGCTCGGCATCCGTCCCGAGCCGCGGCAAGTCGAGCACGGGTCGCTGACGCGCACCCCCTCGCCGCCGCAAGCCGGGCACGTCGTGGCAACTTGGAAAAACCCGCGCGACTGCACAACTTGGCCCTGACCGCCGCAGTAGTTGCAGCTTGTCGGGGCGGTCCCTTTTTTGGAGCCGGTGCCGCGACAGTCGCCGCAATACTCTTGGCGGTTGACGTCGACGGTGCGCGAGGTGCCGCGGGCGGCCTCCTTGAGGTCGATCTCGAGCCGCATGAGCAGGTCTTGACCCGGCCTCGGTCCGCGACGACGCTGTCCGAACAGGTCGCCGAACATCCCGCCGCCGAAGATCTCGCCAAACGCCGACATGATGTCCTCGGCGTTCTGGAAGTCGTGCACGCCGGCGCCGTCGAGCCCCGCGTGGCCGTAACGGTCGTAGCGCTGCCGCTTCGCCTGGTCGGAGAGGACCTCGTAAGCCTCGGCGGCCTCCTTGAATCTCCGCTCGGCCTCGTCGTCGCCGGGGTTCTTGTCGGGGTGGAACTTCAGCGCCATCTGTCGATAAGAGCGCTTGATGTCTTCGGGCGAAGCGTCGCGCTTCAGGCCCAGAACTTCGTAATAATCGCGATTTTTTGCCATCGGCATGGCGTCTCGAACGGCTGTCGCGGCGGATCCCGAACGCAAATCTCATTCAAGTTAGCACACATTCCCCCTCGAACGGAATCTCGCCTCGCGTCGCCGCCCTCCGTTTGACTTGATTTCAATGGGTTTGCGTCAAATTGCACACGTTGAGGCCCGCTCCGAACGCGCTCCGTCGGCAGGTCGCGCCGCAAGCCGGGCTTGACCTTTTCTTCGACATCGCCTGAAGTGTCGTCGCACGTCTTCCGAGAGATAACAGAACGGAACCCGCCGCGACGACGTTCGGCGCGGACGGTACCGGTCCAGCCCGAGCTTTCCGGTCATGTCGCACGCGGACGACCCGTCGTTGTTGGCCACGGCCGCGGTCCGCCGCGAATTGATGCGCCTGCGTCGCGTCGACAACGTCACCAACCTCGCGTATCTGGCCCTCGACTACCTCTGCATCGCCGTCGTGATCGCCGCCGCGGTCGTCTTCGCCGAGCACCGCGCGGCCTGGGGCCTCGCACGCGTCTGGAACGTCCCCGTGTTCGCGGTCGCGATCGTTCTCATCGGCGGCCTGCAACACCGCCTCGCGGGGCTCGGGCACGAGTCGTCTCACTACACTCTACTCGGCAATAAATTCTGGAACGACCTCGTCGGCGACATCTTCTGCATGTTCCCGATCATGTCCACCGTCGCATTTTATCGACTCTTCCACCTGGCGCATCATCAGTACACAAACGACCACGACCGCGACCCCGACATCGTCAATCTCGGACCCGGCAAACAACTCCACTTATTCCCGATGCCGAAGCTGAACGCGATCGTCAATATATACTTTCGATTTCTGATCGCACCGCGTTCGTTCGCGCTTTACCAATGGGAGTATTTTAAGATTAACTCGCTCGGCAAGGGGGACAACCCCTACGTCCGACGCGTCGCCCCCGAAGAGGCCGCCGAGCCCCGCCCGCGGCCCGCGACCTGGCTCGGCATCGGCTACCTCGCCGCGGTCAACGTCGGCGCCTGGGTCTGCACGACGCTCGAACGTCCGCTCTTGCTCGCGCCGATGTCGCTGGGAGCGATCGCGATCGCCGCCGTCGTCGCCGCGCGTCTGCCCGCGAGTTGGGTGTTCCGATCGGCGCTCCGCCAGCCTTACTCCACGCGGACGGCCGGCGTCGCGCGACTCGCTTTTTACACTCTACTGCTCGCGACCCTCGCCGCGCTGCGTTGGAGCACCGCCGGTCGCTCCGCCGTTTACACTGTACTACTTTGGCTCGTCCCGCTGATGTCCACGTTTCCGTACTTCATGCTGCTCCGCGACATCTACCAACACACCAACGCCGACGACGGCCGCCTCACCAACACCCGGGTCTTCGACTGCGACCCCGTCACGAGCTGGGCCGTGTTCGTCCACGGACAGGGGCTGCACATCCCGCACCACCTGTTTCCCGCGATCCCGCACTTTCGCCTCCGACGTCTGCACACGATGCTCCGCGGCGAGTGGCGCGACTATCGCGAGCAGGTCGTCGAGTGCGACGGCACCTTCGCGAACCGCTCCGGCCGGCCGACGATCCTCGACGTCCTCACCCTCGAAACCGTCGAAACGCACGAGTCGGCCGCGGACGAGAGCGAGTCGACCCCGGGACCGCACTTCGCCCGCAAACGACGCTCCCGCGCGGCGTGAAACCGCACCGTCGTCGCATCCGCGGCTTGAAACTCAAAAGCCCTCCCCCGAGACGGAAGAGGGCTTTCGTTTGATCGCGGTCGCCGCGGGGCTCGCTTACCGGACCGAGCCTTCGACGCGGGCGGCGTTTTTATCTTCGTCGTCCTTGATGCTCGTGATCATCGCCTCGGTGGTGAGCATCAAGGCGGCGATCGACGCGGCGTTCTGCAACGCCGAGCGCGTCACTTTGGTCGGGTCGACGATGCCGGCCTCGAACATATCGACGTACTCGCCGGTGTTCGCGTTGAAGCCGACCGCGCCCTTGCGCGACTTGACTTCGTCGGCGACGACCGCGCCGTCGTGACCCGAGTTTTCCGCGATGTGCCGCGCGGGCTCTTCGAGCGCCCGCAGGACGATCGCCGCGCCCAGTTTCTCGTCGCCGACGAGCGCGTCGTAAACCTTCTGAACGGCGGGCAACACGCGGATCAAGGCGGTGCCGCCGCCGGGGACGATGCCTTCCTCAGCCGCGGCGCGGGTGGCGTGCAAGGCGTCTTCGACGCGGGCCTTGAGCTCCTTCATGGCCGCCTCGGTCGGCGCGCCGACTTCGATCAAAGCCACGCCGCCCGAAAGCTTCGCGAGCCGTTCTTGGAACTTCTCCTTGTCGTACTCGCTCTCGGTCTCTTCGATCTGGCGACGGAGCTGGTCGATCCGCTTCTGGATGTCGGCCCGCTTGCCCGCGCCCTGGATGATCGTCGTCGTGTCCTTGTCGATCTTGACCTGCTTCGCCGAGCCGAGCTCGCCCAGCTCGATGTTCTCGATCTTCAGGCCGAGGTCCTCGCTGACGACGATGCCTCCGGTCAATACGGCCATGTCTTGCAACATCGCCTTGCGACGGTCGCCGAACCCCGGCGCCTTCACCGCGGCGATATTGAGCACGCCCCGCAGCTTGTTCACGACCAGGGTCGCGAGCGCCTCGCCCTCGAGATCCTCGGCCACGATCAACAGCGGCCGACCCGACTGCGCCGTCTTCTCAAGCAGCGGGATCAGGTCGCGCAGGTTGCTGATCTTCTTCTCGTGGAAGAGGATCAAGGCGTCCTCAAAGATCACTTCCATCGTCGTCGGGCTGGTCACGAAATAAGGACTGAGGTAGCCCTTGTCGAACTGCATGCCCTCGACGAATTCGAGCGTCGTCGCCGCCGACTTCCCCTCTTCAACCGTGATCACGCCGTCGCGGCCCACCCGCTCGACCGCGTCGGCCAGCATGTCGCCGATCACCGCGTCGTTGTTCGCCGAAATCGCGCCGACCTGCGCGATCTGTTCCTTCTTCGAGACCTCGCGCGATATTTTTTCGCGGAGCTCGGTGACGGCCGCCTCGACCGCCTTCTCAATGCCGCGACGGACCGCGGTCGGATTCGCCCCCGCGGTGATGCTCCGCAGCCCCTCGCGATAAATCGCGTGGCCGAGGATCGTCGCCGTCGTCGTGCCGTCGCCCGCGACGTCCGACGTCTTCGACGCCACCACGTTCACAAGCTTCGCGCCCATATTCTCGAACGGGTCTTGCAGCTCGATTTCCTTCGAGACGGTAACGCCGTCCTTCGTGACGGTCGGGCCGCCGAACGACTTGCTGATAATTACGTTGCGCCCGGTCGGCCCAAGCGTCGTGCCCACCGCGTGGGCAAGCGTCTCGACGCCCTCGAGCATTTTGCGTCGGGCCGCGTCGGAGAAAAGCAGTTGTTTGGCCACGGTTCGAAGGCTCCCTCGCGTTCAAATGCGGAGTCGGTCCACGCCGCCGCGGGCCCGCTCGTCTGATCCCCGAAAATCGGCGCGCCCGACCCAAACGATCGCGACGCGCCCACCTTTGACTTATCTACAAGTTACTTGATGATCTTCGCGAGAATGTCGGTCTCGCGCAAAATCTTGATCTCGTCGCCGTCAAGCTTGATCTCGGTCCCCGAGTACTTGCCGAAGAGAACCTCGTCCCCCTCGACGACGCCCACCGCGGCGCGCTCGCCGCTGTCGAGCAACTTGCCGGGGCCAACCGCCAGCACGCGACCGCGCTGCGGCTTCTCCTTCGCGGTGTCGGGCAACACGATGCCGCCGGAAGTCTTCTCCTCGGCTTCAATCTGCTTGATCACAACGCGGTCATCGAGCGGACGAATCTTCATGGACGTGGATCCCTTCAATCTCAATCGGTTCTTTGAATCTCGAACCCGCCCCACACTCCGAGGCGAGTCCGTCCCAATGTCGTCATAGTGTTTTTGAGAAGCCGGAGCCGGTCGGTCCGGACGGAGGCGATCACATCATGCCGCCCATGCCGCCCATCCCGCCCATGCCGCCCATGCCACCCATCCCGCCCATGCCCGGACCGTGGTCGTCGTGATGACCGGCGGCTTCCTTCTTCTTAGGCGGCTCGGCGATGATCGCCTCGGTGGTCAACAGCAGCCCCGCGACCGAGGCCGCGTTCTGCAAAGCCGACCGCGTCACCTTCGCGGGATCGACGATCCCCATCGCGAACATGTCGCCCCACTGACCCGACTCGGCGTTGTAACCGAAGTGCGCGTCGTTCGACTTCAAGATCTTGTTCACGACCACCGCGCCGTCGAGTCCGGCGTTCTCGGCGATCGAACGCGCCGGCTGCTCCAACGAGCGCCGCACAATCGCGACGCCAAACGACTCGTCGCCGGTCGTCTTCAAGCCGTCGAGCGCCTTCGCGGCGCGAATCAAAGCCGTGCCCCCGCCGGGCACGACGCCTTCCTCAATTGCCGCGCGGGTCGCGTGCAGAGCGTCCTCGACGAGCGCCTTCCGCTCCTTCATCTCGGTCTCGGTCGCCGCGCCGACATTCACCTGCGCAACCCCGCCGGCGAGCTTCGCAAGCCGCTCCTGGAGCTTCTCGCGGTCGTACTCGCTGTCGGTCGTTTTGATCTCGCGGCGAATCATCTCGGTCCGGCCCTTGATGTCCTCGGGCGTGCCGAAACCTTCGATGATCGTCGTGTTCTCGCTGTCGATCACAACCTTCCGAGCCCGGCCCAGGTCGCTGATCTGCACGCTCTCGAGCTCGATGCCGAGATCCTTGAAAATCGCCTTGCCGCCCGTCAAGACCGCCACGTCGCCCAGCATCGCCTTGCGACGATCGCCGTAGCCCGGAGCCTTCACGGCCGCGACCTTCAAAATGCCGCGCAGCTTGTTCACAACCAACGTCGCGAGCGCCTCGCCCTCAACGTCTTCCGCGATCACGACCAGCGGCTTGCCGTTCCGAGCCATCGCCTCGAGCAGCGGGATCAGCACCTTCGGCGCGCTGATCTTCTCCTCGTAAATGAGGATGTACGGATCCTCGAAGACGACCTCCATGCGGTCCTGGTCGGTCACGAAGTGCGGGCTCAAATAGCCCCGGTCGAACTGCATGCCCTCGACGACGTCAACCGTCGTCTCGAACCCCTTCCCTTCCTCGACCGTGATCACCCCGTCGGTCCCGACGCGCTCAAACGCATCCGCGAGCTTCTCGCCCACCGTGATGTCGTAGTTCGAAGCGATCGCCGCCACTTCGGCAATCTCCTTCTTCCCCGACACCTTCTTTGACTGCGCCTTCACGTTCTCAACCACCGCGGCGACCGCCTTGTCGATGCCGCGCTTCAACGCCATCGGATCAGCACCCGCGGCCAACGCCTTCAAGCCTTCCTTGAATATCACTTCCGCCAAAACCGTCGCCGTCGTCGTGCCGTCCCCCGCCGAGTCCGACGTCTTCGACGCG
>JAJYDB010000046.1 GCA_021777845.1 Planctomycetota bacterium | reverse complement strand
GGTCGGGAGTGAAGTGCCGGCGGGTCTGGCTCATGGAATGTGCCTCCGATCGAGTTCATACTAACCCAACCGGCTGCACATTCCAGTTCCGAGTGAGGCACTACAGGTGCATAATCCAAAGCCGTCTCAATCCATCGGTCCGAGTCACTTACGCCACGCGACCTGTTTCACAATAATAACATCTCACGGCCGATCCTCATGGTCCGCGTACTTGCTCTCTCCCGGGCTCGCGACGGCATCGTTGAGGAGCCAACGAGATAGGAGACAACTCTATTGTACGCTCATGCACTAGGACGCACCGGTTTGGCGGTCTCCCAACTCGGATTTGGGGCTTCGCCGCTGGGCGGAGAGTTCGGTGCGATCGACGAGGCCGAAGGCTTGCGGGCGGTTAAGCACGCGATCAATCGCGGCGTAACGTATTTCGACGTCGCGCCTTATTACGGACGAACTCGCGCTGAGGAGGTCCTGGGTCGAGCCTTAGAGGGTCAGCGCGATGGTGTCGTACTCTCGACGAAGGTCGGACGCTACGGCCCAAGAGAATTTGACTTCAGTGCCGCACGAGTCGAATCCAGCATCAACGAGAGTCTCGGTCGACTGCGAACCGACCGACTCGACATCGCGATCATCCACGACATTGAATTCGGTTCGCTCATCCAGATCGTCGACGAGACATTGCCCGCATTGGCGACTGCAAAAAAGGCCGGTAAGGTCCGCGCGATCGGTGTCAGCGGTCTGCCGCTCGCGGCATTGCGACGAATAATCGAGTCCGCTGACATCGATGTCGTTCTGTCGTATTGCCACTATCACTTGGCCGATACGACACTGGTCGATGCGCTCGCAGAAACTGTCGCCGAGCTCAACATCGGCTTGATCAGTGCCTCGCCGCTTGCGATGGGATTGTTGACACAGGCGGGCCCTCCGGCGTGGCATCCTGCCCCCGATGCGCTCAAACAAACCTGTCGAAAGGCAGCCGAGCTTTGTGCTCGCTCAGGAGTCGACCTCGCGACTCTCGCATTGAGATTCGCCGTTGACGCTCCCTTCGTCTCGACGACGCTCGTCGGAATGTCGTCGAGAGCCGAAGTTGACCGCAACCTCGATGCGCTCACTCAAACGTTCGATCCACAACTTTTGGAGAAGCTCAAGCAGATCCTCGCCCCCGTCCAAGGCCTAACCTGGCCGAGTGGATTGCCGGAAAACTCTGCTTAAGAGTTTGGTTCCACTTGCTCCGGTCCTTGCGGCAAGGACTCCTGCTTATCACGGAGGGTCAATAGATGTCGACGCTACTTAACTTTTGCTCGACACCGTCGCTATCCCGAGCAATCTCAAGCAACGCGGCGCGAATCTCGGCGGGATTCACGGTGTCGATCGAATAAGTGCGCATCATGACAAACATCGGTTGCCCGTCAACCTCGCGGATCGACAGGCTGCCGTGGGCCATGCGCGCATTCAGACGGAGCGCGAACTCGTAGTGAATCGGGTCGGCTGGGCCGCAGACCGAGAACACTTCGAGTTGTCTTTCTCCTGGTTCGCCAGAGCATATTTCAATGTATACTTCTTGGATACGGTCGCCCGGCAACGCGAAAAGAATCCGACGCGTGTCTTTGCCCTCCTGCACGAAGCAGTCGAGTCCTTCGATGCACTCGCGAACGAGGGCATCCGCGTCGCGTAAGCCAACGATGATTCTTTTTAGGTCGACGGCCATCTCGTGCGTCGTCGCGTATCGATCGGCAGGGTTTTTCGCGAGCGCCCTCTCTAGGACGGCAAGAGCCGCGTCGGGAACATCCGGGACAAGTGTACGGAGATCGGGCGGCGTCTCCTGCCGATGAAGTTGGACTAGGCGGCCTAGTTGCTCGGATGCGAACGGAAGCCGAGCCGAAAGCAGGTAAAAATACATCACGCCGACAGCGTAAATGTCGGACCGACGACTCGCAGGGACTCCTTCAAAGAGCTCGGGTGCCATATAGGTAGGAGTTCCGGCAATCGGTACCCCTGCACGCTCGAGTTCGCTGATTTGTCGAACGAGACCGAAGTCGGCAAGCTTCGCCTCGCCCGCGGCGGTCAGGAGGACGTTGGCGGGTTTGACGTCGCGATGGATCAGCCCGGCCTCGTGAGCGGCGTCGAGCGCCGACGCCACTTGCCGAACCAGGACCGACGCCTCGAACGCGCCAAACGGACCATCTTTAATGAGACGTTCCCCCAAGCTGACTCCACCCGGAATGTATTCCATCTCAATGAAATGATAGCCTCGCTCGGTGCCAAGGTTGTGGATTGTTACGACGTGCGGGTGCAGAACACGAGCCGCTGCTCGCGCCTCTGCCCAAAACCGACCGACGATCTGTGGTTGTCTTTCGACCAAGCCCGGATTCATCACTTTAATTGCGCACGGTCGTTTCAAGCCCAAATGCTCGGCGCGATAGACTCGTCCCATCGAGCCGCGGCCAATGATCGACCCAAGTTGATATTGACCCAGGAGGCTGTCGGCGAGATCGTCAACCTGCGGGAAGCCGTCATCGTACGTTGGTCCGCTACTCCCCAGACTCAACTCCGACAGCACCGCTGAGTCATACGCGACCGTCTCACCCAGTGAGCCGGGAAGTGCGACGAGTTGGACATCCGCCTTCTCGTCGCGCGAGTCGACAGCGGTCGCGACAACTCCGTCGCCAACGAACTCCGGCTCGACGTAACTACTCATCTTATTGGGAATTGCGTTCAATCTCGAAGCCAGAGTCATAAACAGGTAAGCCCAAAAGGAACAAGGTCCGCTGAAGTCGTCTTCGTCCTGCCCGACGGATTCATGACACGGGCCTTTTAGTTAGTGTTCGCCGTCGGGTTCCAATGTCAAGGGAGACGGCATCATCGATACTTACGGAGATTGGTCGACAAAGTTCGAGCTCACGACTTCGATTTCGAATCGAGAGGCGCGACGATCTGGGCGCGGGCAGCGACCAATCGCACCGAGTTCGAGCGCTGGCGACTGAGCAAGAACTAGACGTAAGTCTATGGTGCTTTTAACTTCAGAGCACTTTGGCTTTGTTTCGCGAAATCGATCAATCGCCGTCCATGGCCTCCCACGTCGGCATGCAAGTTGCACTGCCGAACCGACTCGCTGTCGTTTCGATATGCACGGAGGAAAACCCCGCCGTTGCGTGAAAAACAATCGACACTCGACGGAAGTTTTGAATTCGCCACAACTATTGTAGGCGGAACTACAAGGGTAGTCGGGCCTTATTTGGCGTACATCAAAGCGGCTAGATTAGGGTTGAGAGGATACCTATGTTCATTATATGGGCGATCGAAAGCCGCTAGCGAGAGATTCGCCAGTGCATCGCGGATGGGTTGAAGACCGACCCAACGACCGGTCTGGTATTAAAGCTTTAGTTAAGCGTTGTACGAGGTCGACGACGTTGTACCGCCGCGACCAGTCCAATTGGTATGAAAGAACTGTCCGCGGGCGCGGTCGATGCGCTCATAGGTGTGAGCGCCGAAATAGTCGCGCTGCGCTTGGAGCAAATTGGCGGGCAACCGTTCGGTGCGGTAGCCGTCGTAATAGGCCAGCGCCGAGGACATCGCTGGGATCGGAATGCCGTGCAGGACGCTTGCCGCACAGACGCGTCGCCAGCCATCCTGAGCCCGTGCGAGTTCGCCGCGAAAGTACGGGTCAAGCATGAGGTTTGTGAGTTTGGGGTCGCGGTCGAAGGCTTCCTTGATTTTGGCAAGAAACGCGCTGCGTATAATGCAACCGCCACGCCACATCAAGGCGACGCCGCCGTTGTTGATCTCCCAACCCGACTCGCGCGACATCGCCCTTAAAAGCGAGTAGCCCTGCGCATACGAGATGATTTTGCTGGCGTAAAGCGCCATTTCGACGTCGTCGACGAACCCGCTCGCGTCACCCTTGAAGTCTGGTTGCGGACCGGGAAGCAGTTTCGAAGCGGCGACGCGCTCGTCCTTCTGCGCCGAGAGGCAACGCGCAAAGACGGCTTCGCCGATCAGCGTTAGAGGGACGCCGAGATCTAAAGCCGACGTGACTGTCCACTTGCCGGTTCCCTTTTGGCCCGCTTTGTCGAGAATCAGGTTGATTAGCGGGGCACCAGTCTCGGGGTCGTCGAAAGCGAGAATGTCGCGCGTGATCTCGATCAGATAGCTATCGAGCGGGCCTTCGTTCCATCGCTTGAAAACCGAATGCTGCGTGTGAGGATCGAGGCCCAGCAGCGCGAGCATGAGGTGGTAAGCCTCACAAATGAGCTGGATGTCGCCGTATTCGATCCCGTTGTGGACCATTTTGACGTAATGCCCTGCACCTTCGCCGCCGACCCAGTCGCAGCACGGGGTTCCGTCTTCCACCTTCGCCGCGATCGACTGAAAGATCGGCTTCACGGCGGTCCAGGCCTCGGCGTTGCCGCCCGGCATGATCGAAGGTCCGAGCAACGCCCCTTCCTCGCCGCCGGAAACACCCGTTCCGATGAAGAGGATTCCTTTTTCCTTCAATTCGCGCGTTCGCCGGGTGGTGTCGGGGAAATGGGTGTTGCCGCCGTCAATCAGAATGTCGCCCCGTTGGAGCAGCGGCAGCAATTCGTTGATAACGTCGTCTACAGCGGGGCCGGCTTTGACCATGATCATGATCTTGCGCGGACGCTGAAGCGAAGTGACAAGCTCTTGAACCGTGTGACATCCAAGAATCGACTTCCCTAGGCCCCTTCCCTGCACAAAGTCGTCGACCTTCGAGGTCGTGCGGTTAAAGACGGCGACCTTGTAACCGCGGCTCTCCATGTTCAGGACCAGGTTTTCGCCCATCACGGCCAAACCGATCAGGCCGATGTCGCATGTGGGAGTTTTAGACACGATCTTTGTCTCGCAAATTGAGAGGATGTTGCCCGCTTTGCAAATCGAACGCGCCGGAGTCCGCCGGCCTCGCGTCGTCTGATCAATGGATCCGATACGACTGCGGTACATAATCCGGCAGCCGCTTTGGTGCGAACTTGGGCGTGATCCGCGCGAACCGGGCCAAGCCGTCGACGAGCGGAACGCTCACCCAGTCGTTACCGATCAGAGGTCGCGCGTACTCGATATACTCGTCGGTCACGTCGAAACCACTCCCGGCAATCCACTTCTTGGGGAATCCGCGGTCTTTCGCCGCGACTCCTTGAAGCGGGGTCTTATCGTACCTCACCGAGTAGGCCTGACGCGAACGGTCGCGAAGGATCGTCGCCATCCATCCATTCCCGTCTTCGCGGGCGATCACCGTCGCGTGCCGACCCACTTGATACGCCTCATCGAGGTCGACGGTGCTTGCATATGCGATCGCGTTCCTTTGGTCGGTACCGGGGACTTGCCCGCGGGCTTTGCCGGGCACGGGCAAATCCAGGCTGTTGAGGTAATTCACGACGGTCTGCGCCACCGTGGTTTGGCTTGCGGAAAACTGCACATGTCCAAAACCGTCGCGTGTCGCGCCAAGGTCGCCGACGTCGAAGCCTTCGCTGACCACGACGATGCAGCGGCCATCGCGTCTGAGCTGGTCGGTCACGTTGCACCCGAGTTGTTCGAGCGTACCTCCGGCCTCGCTCAAATAGATCTGCAGCGGGATTTCGCGTTTCGGGTCCGCTAGTCGCGCGGCGGCGGGAATGAAGCCTATTTTTCGTCCCATCGCTTGGATCACGAGCACGGGATCAGCGGGTCGGCTGCCTGCGTTTTCCTCGTTGGCCTGTCGGACGTACTGCGCGAAATAGCGCGCAACCGAGCCGTATCCCGGCGAGTGGTCGAGGAGCGTGAATTCTTCGTCGCCGAGGTCATTGTCGATGGTCTTCGGCACCCCGACGGCCACCAAGTCGAGACCGCGGTCGCGCGCGAGCAAGCTAACTTTGTGCGCGGTGTCCTGCGAGTCGTTGCCGCCGATGTAGAAGAACCAACCGACATCGTGCGCTTTGAGCACTTCGATCACGCGCTCAAAATCTTCGGTTTGGCCTTTCTTGAGCTTATAACGACAGGTGCCGACGCTGCCTGCGGCGGGAGTGGTACGCAGCAGTGCGATCTCTTCGTCCGAAGTCGCGCCGAGGTCGATTAACTCCTCTTTGAGCACTCCTTCGATGCCAAATCGACCGGCGAAGACGGTACCGAATGTTGCGGGATCCCGTCGGCATTCCTCAACGATCCCCCGGAGCGAGTTGTTGATTACGCAGGTTGGTCCGCCCGACTGGGCGACAACGACGTTGCGGGCGGACATAACGCTGAAACCCTCACTTGTGCATTTGTAATAGGCCGGCCGGTCCGAAACGAACGATCTGCGCGACCGTCGATTCCTCAATCAGCGACCCAGGGTGGCTTTTCGGGGAGCAGTTTCTCGAATCGCGCAACTTGATCGTCCATATACGCGCCCGCGTAGGCGCCGTCGAGAAATCGAGGCAGCGCTTCGTCGTGGAATCGTCGCCAGGATTCATCCTCGTCGCCCGGGTCGATTGGATAGAAAAGCACTCCGTTCGCCTGCGCAGCGGCGTAATCGCCGGGGGCGTCGCCTACCATCAGAACATTATTCTTGTCGTAACGGCCCGATGTTGCGAGCGACAAATGTTCTTTCTTGCCGCCGAGTTCCTGGCCCGCAATAAGAGCCACGTATCGATCAATTCCGTGCTCAGACCACTCGCGCGTCAGCGCAGCGACCGGGGTTGCCGAGACCACCATCACATCTGCTCGACCGTTCATCTTCTCGAGCGATTCACGGACCATCGGGAACGGCGGTACATCGCGCACGGTCTCGTCGATCGCGCGGTTCACGGCTTCACTCCATGCGAGTGCCAGCGTTAGATCGACGTCGCGTGTGCGTTCGACCTCCGCCTTCAACGACGGGTTTGCCAACTTTGACTCGCGCTCCGTCCATAGTCGCAGGCTTTTAAGCTCCGGGACTCGAAAGCCGCGCGCCACGACCTCACTCCGCTCCGCGAGCAAATCGAGCGCTTTGAGATATGCCGGGAATCGATTTGCGCCCCTTCGATTCGAATACAAATTGACGAACTCCCCGCATTCGCGGGCAAACTTCGATACCGCGGCCAGCCTGAACCAGCGGACGAATTGAGGAATAAAACACTCTTTGTGTTTTACCTCCATCGTGTCGAATGCGCAACCGTCGCTGTCGATGCCGATGAAGAAATCGTGCCGACGCGAGAACGATCGCAGAGCGGCTTGCGGGTCGTCGGACGTCATGCCTGAACTTATCTCCCACAACAAACAGATTCGCACTCGCAATCATAAGAGGTGCGCAGCGAAGCAGGGAACAATTGTAAAGCGGGCCTCGCTTCGACGCACCGCTAAGGATCAATCCGCAGCGACAGAATCGTAGTATTGGCGGATCGACTTGTCCAGCATTGCTTTGCACGAGCGAAAACGAACTGCGGACCCGCGGGCAGGAACGCGGACACCGCGGGAACCGATATTACAGTCGGACCGAGACTTTCCCCGGGAGTTGCGAGAGAGCGAACGTACACTGAAAACCTTAACTGACAAAGAGACCTCAACATGTTGACTTTGATCACGCTCATTAGCGGGTACAAGACCTACATCGCGGCCGCAGGGCTGCTGGGTTTGGCGGTTTATCAGGCGTCTCAGGCGGATTATGCGTCCGCCTATCAATCGTTTATGGCAGCGCTGGCCGCAGTCGGATTGCGGCACGCGATTGCGAAGACGGTGCCCTCGCCGACCACGCCTTCCTCGCCGACCGCTTGATTTCAGCGAAAGGTTAAACGCTCGAATGAAATTCATTCGTGAGATCTTGACTCCATTCCTTCTGATCCTGCTGACGGGGATCGTGGTCTACGATCACGTCCTTGAATGGGGCGGTCCGGGGACGCCGCCGAGTCCCGATGCGCGGGTGGATGGGCGCAAGCTGGGGCGCGGTTATGCCGCCGCCCTGGCGGATACCTATGCAGACGCTTGGGACGCCGGCGCAACTGCGCTTGAGCAGGGCAAATCGGTCGCCGCAGCACAAAAGACGCTCGTAGAGACATGGAAACGTGCACGTGCAAGTGTGTTTGGAACACAGGTGGCCCCGGCGATGGCGCGAGTGTTGCCGGAAGGGCACGAACCCGGCGACCCTGCCGTCCGTGCCGCCGTTGTGAAGCTCTGGAAGGATTTCGCGCGAGGACTGCGCGGCAAGTGAATCAACATCCCGAGTACATGCTTGCGCCGATGCTCGTGCTTCTCATTGGAACGTTGGTCATCGCGGCGTCGTCGGCGCGGGCATGGCTCCATCAAAGGGGGCGATCGACATCTCGAACACAATTGAGCAACTTGCGACCAAGCTCGCTCCGAAACTTCAGACAATTTTAAGCGGCCGACGCGACGAAATTATTGCGAAAGCCGGTGATTTGCCTACACGCATCGCGGTTCGCACAGCATATCCGATTTTCCTGCGCGAAACACCGGAACTTCTTTTCGATGCGCTCGATCTCGTCGTCGATGAGTTCGGATGCATGAATGTGAACGATTTGATCGCCTTCCTCAACCACAGTGCAGAACAGAATAAGTCAAATGGTGATGAGAGAGATTCTCTGCGGCTGGAATGACCAGCCCGACCAGGTCACGCGCGTGCTCGCGTCGCTCGCGCATCCATATTTCGCTGACGCCGCGTACCCGATCATGGGGTCGGGCCTTGATGGCGACGTCCTGCTCTACAAGGCCTGGAAGGATGCGCTTGGGAAGTACCCCGGCTATGTCGCGCAGGCGATCGGCGATTGCGTTTCGTTCGGGACCGGGCATGCCGTCGACTTGCTTCAGTGCGTCCAAATGGCGGTCGGTAAACAGAACGAGGCCTTCGAGGAGACTAGCACGGAAGCTATCTACGGAATGGCACGCGTCGATATCGGCGGCGAACGCGGGTCTCATCAGGACGGAGCGGTCGGCGCGTGGGCGGCCCAAGCCGTTATGAAGATCGGGACCCTGAGCCGCGAGAAGGTTGGGCCGTACTCGGGTCAACGCGCGAAGCAGTGGGGTGCGGACGGCGTTCCGATGCATCTGGAGGACCTTGCGCCTCAACACAAGGTCCGCACCACGTCGCTCGTCAAGACTTGGGACGAGCTGTGCGCCGCGCTTGCGAACGGTTATCCGGTGACAGTGTGCTCGAATCAAGGTTTTACGATGACGCGGGACGCGAACGGATTCTGCTCGCCCCGCGGTCATTGGGGACACTGCATGATGATCGCGGGCATCCGCAGAGACATTCCCGGTGCCTTGATCTGCCAGTCGTGGGGCGACAACGTGCCGTCGGGACCGACCGCGCTCGACCAACCCGACTTCTCTTTTTGGGCCGATCGACGCACGGTCGAGTCGATGCTCGCGTGCGGAGATTCGTGGGCGTTCTCGACCTTTGAGGGCTATCCGGGCCAGGTGCTGCCTGATCGGTGGTCGTATGAAGGGTTTGCCTAATGGGTATTTGTCTGATGTTAGCCTTGCTCTGCGATTGGAATTACGCGGGATTCGTCGACGATCCCGCAACCACAACTGTCCCCACCCATTCAGAATTGTCCGCGGCGAGGCCGCTGAACGACTCCAGCGCGGCAAGGTCCGCACTGAGGCGCAAAGAACGAGCGCCGACTGTAGCGTATCGCGAGGCGGACAAGGCGGCCGCGTCGGTCCTCGCTGACAGCGAAGATTCGACCACGGTGTCTGACCGAGTCAAAACTGCAGGCCCGAAGGTGGCTGGACGGAGTCCTCAGAGTTCGACGGGTTCCGATTCGTCGCTTGCCGTTTCCGCGGGCTCACAACGATGGAGGGGCCGCGACGTAAACGGCGACTTTTGGGAATCTGACGATCCGAATCGTCTCAGGATTTTTCTGAGCGACAGAAACGCGACGATTTGTGCGAGCCTACAAGCGCCTTGGTCCAACGGAGCCGTCTTCTCTCCCGGTTCCTTGTTGCCGACTCGGACGTTCCTTGGAGGCGGAGGCGGATCGTGTTCAAGCGGAAGTTGTTACCGCTCTCGCTAAAAATGTAAACACATTGAAATAGAAATAGTCAGTCGCAGCACACCATGAAACACAAAGTCTCCTGGAAACGACATATTTCGCGAGCGATTGCCGCTGTGGTTCGCTATGTCGTTGAGTTTGCGAGCGAAGCGCCGCGATCGATCAAGGGGCATCTTAACTTGGAAGAACTAACGCGCATCGCGGCGTCGTCGTTTATCGCGGGCGGCGGCACTCTCGGTTTCTTGGACTCGATTGTGAGGAATATCGGCATGATCTTCCCTGCTCCCGCCGACGCGGCACTCGCGGTGACGTTGGTCACACTTCTCCATGAGGTGGTCCGTCGTCTCAAACACGGTGATGTTCCGGCGACGACGGGCACGCGCGGCGGCAGCCTGCTCTAAACGATTAACCGAGCAATCGGGCCAGCACGAAACCGCAGCCGAAGACCGCGCCCAGGGCGATCAACATCGCCGCAAGCGCGGTCTTTGGTTTGCGCTCGGCGAGGTCGGCCATGGGTCGAAACCAAGATGGATACATCGGAGATTTCGCAGCGACGGCTTTCGGCTCCGCTGCGGGCGAAGGCGTCATGGCCGGCGATGCAACGCGCGAGGGTTCCGACCTCGAGGCGGCGATACCACCAGCGGCGGGAGCTTTAACACGAGGACGCAGCAACGACTGCAAAGCCTCGGCAGCCTCTCCCGCTGTCGCGTATCGATCCTGCGGCTTGTGCGCCATCAATCGGTCGAGTACTTGCACCAGTCCGACGGGGATGTCTGGCTTCACTTCCAAGATCGGGACGGGTCGCCCGTTAATTCGCTTGCCGAGGCGCTCGATGGGTGACTGCCCGGGAAACGGCAAACGGCCGGTCATGAGGTGATACATCGAACATCCAAGACTGAAGAGATCGCTACGGCCGTCGACCTCGCGTCCGCACGCTTGCTCGGGAGACATGTAGTCAACCGTGCCTACGGCGATCCCGTCCGCGGTCGCGAAGGTTGCTTGATTGTCCGCCTCCATCAGTACACCCAGGCCGAGGTCAAGCACTTTGATTTGGCGGTCGCCGTTTAGAAGCAAGTTCGACGGTTTGATGTCGCGATGGACGATTCCCTGCACGTGAGCATGTTGCAATCCAAGCGCAGCCTGCGCGGCGTATTGAGCCATTTCGGCTGGGGGGATGGGTCCCTTGCGCATTCGCTGCCCCAAGCTTTGTCCGGCGACATACTCCATCACTATAAACAGAATACTGTTGATGCGATCGGCGTCGAACGCCCGCACGACGTTAGGATGGTCGAGCCTGCCGACGAGCTTCATCTCGCGTTGGAAGCGAGCGACCACGCGCTCGTTGCTGACGATTTCAGGCGCAATGATTTTCAGCGCGACCAATCGATCCATCAGGTCATGGCGCGCTTTGTAGACGCGACCCATCGAGCCTGCCCCGAGGCGTTCGAGAATCACGTAACGTCCAACGATCAGCCCGTGAGGCTTGTTGCGCAGGAATCTCCCAACCTGATAATCGGTGAGCAGGTTGTCCTTGACGAGGCGCTCCGCCAACAAATTCGCGTCGTGGGGATAATCGCCGCGAAGAACCTTTGACTTCAGCTCTAGGAACTGACGCTCCGTCAACACGCCCGACTCGCCGATAATCGAGAGCAAGTCAATCGGCTCGCTGCCCGAAGGATTCGACTTATCGGACATCGCCATCTCGCACAACGCCTTTGTCTATCTGCTCGACTCCACCCGCGCGGCGCGCGAGCTTCATGAAAATCGCCGGGATAGGACTTAAAATCAAGATGGCATCTTTGCCCACGCGTGCGAAATTGACGAGTTACGCGAACCGCCCTCATGCCGCGAACGCGTCGAAACGAGAAGTCTAAGACGCCCGAGCCGGCACTCGTCCAAACTCGGGCGTCGTTTTGATTGATCGATGAAGTCGCGGCGTGACTTCGGGCGGCTCAGGTTTGGGGAGCTCGGCTCGCAACGTTCAGCCATGTATGCACGTGCGGCGATCCATGGAAGTACCACGCGAACGCCGGCCCTTCCACCTTCCACATATCCCAAACGCCGTCGTTGCCGATGTCGCCTTCTTTGAAGTACGTGAGGCGAAGCTTGTCAATTCCGCCCGCCTCGCGCAGGCAGGCGAAAACCTCCTGGCTGTCGGCGGCGCGGAACGGCCGCAACATGTCTTTGACGAGATCTTCGACCATTGACTTCTGCTGACTGTCGAGCTCGCCGACGGGCATTCCCGCGTCGCCCAACTTGTCGCCGAGGAGTCGCGCCGCACGAGGCGAGTCCGGGTCGGCCTTCGCAACCAACGCCCGCGCGCGTTGCTTGTCGTCGAGCGTCGCGAAGATCTTGTTCGCACGTTCGCCTTGATACCACCACACGTTGTTCGTGTGCTTGGGGTCCTCATTGAAATGACCATCGGCGGCGTGCCCGTAGAAAATCGGCCCGCCGAAAGCAGCACCCGCGACGCTGTTGCCGTCGGCTCGCAAGGTGTCGTGACGGCCGGAGAGAACCCACTCAAAGGGTTTGTCGGAGCCAGGCTCGCCAAAAACCGCCACATGATAGCTCTCGAAGCCGTCGTAATCGTCCTCCATCTGCCGCATGAACCGCTCGTAGCCGTCCTCGCTGCACAGATTCTTGAAAATCTCGCGACAAAGGGCCTGCTGTTCTTTGCTCATGTCTTTGATCTGCGGCTTGACGATCGCCCAGTTGTTCTGGACTTTCGAGCGTAGAGGATGGTCAAAGGGAAAGCAGATCAGTTTCCGCTGATCGCCCTTCAGTGTCTTGTAAAAGCGGGCCACCGCGGTCTCCGCCGGCGAGGAAGGACTCGGTCCCGTCTCACCCGCCGCCGCAAACGCACGTGAGCCGCCAAGAAGCGGGACCGCCGTTGCCGCCGCGACCGCCGCGCCGATCGACCGCACAAACTCGCGACGTGATACATCGCCGACTCCGTCGAGCGACTCGCACACCTCGCAAGCGTTCGGACGACCCGACCGAAGTTGAGAATCCGACATGGTAGCGACCTCCCTCGAAGGTGGGCCGGCAAGTCATGCTATCCAAGTGCTAGACCTGAACGATGGGCCGGTCCGACGTCATCTTGAATCCAACCCCAAGCCCACACTAAACCCGATCCACCCTGACCGTCAACCAAGTGTCGCCGTTCTCCACCGTCGACTTCGCGCTTCGTGTGCATGAGCATTTCCCCGCGGCCGGGTTTTGTGGTCCAATCGAGGACTTGCTTTGACGCAACTCGAGCGGTACATCAGGATGAATCGTCGCCGACGAGCGGTCCAAGGGCGCGACCTCGCGTCAAGCTCTCGTGAAACGACCGAAGACCTTGATGCTGCGAGCTTTCACAATGCCTACGATCACGCTTGTAGACGCCTCGCGGGACATCTGGGTCGATACCTGGTCGATGAAAGCCGACTCGCGCGGTCACGATGGATCACTTTGGTCGATCCACAAGCGAGTGCTTCGCGGCGGACGACGCGACGGCGTCGAGATTGTCGAGGTCGACAACGGGGCCCTCTCGTTCGTAGTCGTACCGTCGCGCGGTATGGGACTTTGGAGAGGGTCGTACGCCGGGCTGCGGCTCGGTTGGGATGCGCCGATCATTGATGGTCCCGTGCATCCGAAATTCATCTCAAGCCTCGAACGCGGCGGAATCGGATGGCTTGAGGGCTTCGATGAGTGGATGGTCCGTTGCGGCCTCGAGAGTAACGGCCCTCCCTGCTCCGACGAAGGTCGCACTCACACGCTGCACGGACGGATCGCCAATACGCCGGCCTGGTATCTAGCTGTGGAAATCGACGAGAATCCGCCTCACGCGTTGACGGTGACGGGAATGGTCGATGAAGCCTCCCTATTCGGATCGCGCCTCCGTCTTTGCAGTAAAGTTATTACGACGCCGGGTTCGAATCGATTGACTGTAATCGATGAAGTGGAGAATCTCGGCGACGTTGCCTCCGGCGTCCAATTACTGTACCACTGGAACTTCGGCCCGCCGTTCCTTGGACCTGGATCGCGGTTCGTTTCCGCGGCACGCTTCGTTTGTCCGAGAGATGCCGAGGCAAGCGTCGATATCGAAAAATTCGATGTGTTTGCCCCGCCGACCCCAGGCAAGCGTGAGCAAGTCTACTATTTCGGCTTCCATCAGGGACTTCCCGATTCCGAACGTCGCGCGGTCGCAATGTTGTGCGACGAATTGGGAGAGCGCGGCGTCGCGTTACGGTTTTCGAGCGACGAACTACCGGCTTTCACGCTTTGGAAGAATTGCGGCGGAGTGAACGACGGATACGTTACAGGATTGGAGCCGGCGACGAATTATCCCAACGCCCGCCCCTTCGAACGTGCACAAGGCAGGGTTGTGGCGCTGTCTCCGAGGGCTCGCCTTCGCGCGGAGACGACTCTTGAGGTTCTCGCTGAAAAGGACGGTGTGAGGCGAGTCGAGGCCGAAGTCGCAGCGATTGCGGCTTCACGCGGCGGTCCAACGGTTCACTCGCGTCCCATCGAACCCTTCGCGCCCGAGTCAGGTACTTCGTGACGCCGGACTGCAAGCGCCCCAGTCTTATGTTTTCGATGTATACAAGAGTCGAAGAGCGTTCGCCGTCACAATCAGGCTCGCGCCGAGGTCGGACGCGATTGCCATCCACATGCCCGCGATTCCGAGGGCCGCGAGTGCAAGCACGCCGAGCTTGATGCCTAGGGCCAGAGCGATGTTCTGACGGATCCGGCCAAGGGTCGCGCGGCTTAACCGAACGAGCCAGGGGAGTGTCGTCAGCTCGTCGGAGAGCAGAACGATATCGGCGGCCTCGATTGCGGGTGCATTATGAGCACCGCCGAGAGCGATGCTCAGCCTCGCCGAGGCGAGAGCCGGGGCGTCGTTAACGCCGTCGCCTACCATCCCGGCCGCGCCGTGATGAGCGTCGATCTCGGCCAACGCAGCTGATTTATCCTCCGGCAGAAGACCTGCGCGCTGATCGGCGATGCCGAGTTGCCGAGCTATCGCAGCCGCCGTCGAGGCATTGTCGCCGGTGAGCATTACGGTGCGTACGCCGAGCGATTCGAGCTCTGCGATCACGCCTACGGCTTCTCCGCGCGGCGAATCCGCAAGTCGGATCCATCCCAAGGGGCCGTTGGCGTTGGAAAGAGCGACCGACGTGCCGACACTGCGTTCGGCCGCCGACAGGCGCGTATGAAAATCGCTCTCGTTCGGGCATAGCCCGTTCTCGTCAAGAAACCGGTGACTCCCGATGTGATACTCGACCGACTCGATTGTTCCTGTGGCACCCATCCCCGGGACGGCGCGATAACACTCGACCCTTGGGAGACTCAGTTGCCGCCCTCGCGCGTAACGCGCGATCGCCCTTCCCAGGATGTGCCCCCCTCGATCGCCCAATGCGGCAGCGATCCTCAGCAATCCGTCGTCTTGCCCGGTTTCCGCGGGGACGACCTCGACGACGTCGGGCTCGCCGCGCGTGAGCGTCCCCGTCTTGTCGAACGCCAGTACTCGAAGTCGTCCAAGTTCCTCGAGGGCGTCGCCCCCTTTGATCAGTACGCCGTGCCGCGCTGCCGCGGCCAGTCCACACGCAACCGCGATCGGAGTCGAAATGACGAGGGCGCATGGACACGCAATCACGAGCACCACCAGCGCCCGCGATGCCCCTGCAAGCCAATGAATCGATCCCGCCTCGCCTGACATCCACCACTCGATCGGAGGCCACGCCAAGGCAAGTATTATGGCAAGCAATATGACCAGAGGCGTGTAATACGCTGCGAAACGCTCGATTCGACGCTGGACCGGTGCCCGCCTCAACTGGGCGGCGCGGACGAGATCGAGCATGCGCGAAACGCTCGAATTCTCGAGTGTCCTGTCCGCAGTAATCTCGATGATGCCGTCGTCGTTAATCGTCCCGGCGAAGACCTGGTCGCCCGGCCCTCGTGAGACCGGCACCGATTCACCAGTGATCGCTTTTTCGTCAATGTGCGAATGGCCGGCGACGATCATCCCATCGACGGGGATCCGTGCTCCAGGCCTTACAAGAACGCGAGCGCCCACTTGGACTGATTTGGCTGGAACGATGCGTGTCTCACCCGTTTCGTCGATGATTTCAGACAGGTCCGGCGTAAGCGCCAGCAAAGACCGTACCGCGGCTTGGGCACGACGCGCGCCCCACGCCTCAAGCCTCTCGGACAAGCCGAATAGGAACGCAACCGTCGCGGCTTCGTCCCACAAACGCAATCCGATTGCTCCCGCGACGGCGAGCAACATCAATAGGTAAATATCAAGCCGGAAACGCCTAAGTCCCGACAAGGCACGCGGCAACAACTCGACACCGCCGGCAGCAATCGCGACGGCAAAACAAGCACGTTGGAAAACCTCCGTTCCTGAAAGCTGTTGGAGTATGAGGCCGGCAGCCAAACTCGACCCCGACACCAACGTCGCAATCAACCGATGCAGGGAGCGCGAGTCGGTCCTAATCTCGGTCTGCTCAGTCGTCTCGTCGAGAAGGACGGCGCGCATGCCGGTCCTGGTCGTGATCCTGGCCTGAATTGCAAGGGGCGAAGTCGAGCCGGGTTGGAAGTCGACGCGCATGCGGCTGCGGTCATAGTCGAATTCGAGATTCTCAACCCCCGAGAGGTCGCTGAGCGCAGTCCGCAGCACTCCGGCTTCGACCGGACAGTCGAGTCCCTCCACTCGCAACACACAAGTCGCCGCAGCCATGGATCGCGGTTCCTGGTCAAGTGAACCTACGAGAACATCCCAGGTTTCAAGGACATCTTAGCCGGATCAGTCAGCCGAGCGAACCTCGACTACGGCTCGATCCCGCATAAGGGATGTGTCCCGAAAAAGGGAGAACTTGGTTCTCCAGACAACGATAGTAGAAGTGTCGCGACGTCATTCTTCGCGACGATCCTCGCGACGATTTTCATTCCGGCACTTGGATACCACTCAAAATGAAGAACTTCCGTAATCCCCGGTACGCGCCGCTGTCGGTCGAGGGCAAACTGCGCCCATTTCGCTCGCTCGCGCTGGCGACCGGGCTGGTTCTGAGTGTTGCAGCCGCGTCAATCGCTCAAGACTGCACAGAGCCTGCTCCTCCTCCGGGCAACGGCTGTCCGCCGATCCCTCCTCCTCCTTTCGGTCCCGGTGGACCGGCGGGGCCGGGAGCGTTCTGAGAACGCCGAAGGAAGGCCACGGAATCCGCCGAGTGTTCCGCTCGGCGGATTTTTTTTCGCAGGTTATTCGGCGAGACGAACTCGCTTTATCGAGCCTCAACCCGCGTCAGCAAGGGCCTAAGAACCTCGCGAGTCGGATCGAATACTTTGTCGGCCTCGAACCATCCCGAGACAAAGTATGCATTGCACGTACGCGCGGCGAGAAGGTGCTCAACCGCCTTTTGAAAGGCGGATGGATCGCCTTTAGCGGCCTGGATGTAGGTCCGCGCCAACGCGTAATGGGACTCGCCGACATCGAGACCGGTGCGTTCCGCCAGACTCAAGCCGCGCTCGCCAAGTTCAAGAGCCTCCGCGAGTCGACCATGTCGAAAACGATCCCGCGCAACGAGGTGGAAGGCTCGAATCGACTCTCGCCGATGAGCGACCAACTCCTCGAAACGCGGATGATCAAGCAGCAAGGCAAGTTCGCGTATCCCTTCCTGCGATCGAGATGCGTCAAGCTGGTCGTCAAGACGACACAGCAAGAGTCCGCGGAGTAGGCGCGCGGGCAAGTAATCGGGATCGATTTCGATAATCGACTCGAATTGGTTGACCGCCTCCTCGAAGCGCGAAGCTTGCCAATAAACGATCCCTAGATCGAGACGGAGGTCGAGGTCCTCGGGTTGGAGTGCAAGAAGTTTGCTCGGGAACGCCGCCCAATCAAGCGCTTCCTCGGGCTCGAGTTGCGTACGCGTCAGGGCGGCAATTTGAAATTCGAGGCGTTTCGAGGGGCTCTGGCTTAACGTACGCGTGAGGATCGCAAAACGGCGGAGGTCGCGCTGGAGGTCGTCGAGATGTCCCAGACGGTTCCACAAGTAGCACCGAGTCCGATAGGTCTCAATGTTGTCGCGATCGATTTCCAGAGCCTTGTCGCACTGGTCCGATACCTCGTCGTAACGAGACAACTGGAAGAGACATCCGGCAAATTGGTCGCGGAGCCTGGCGTTCATCGGGCGGATCGCGACGCAGTGTTTAAGGTGTTCGGCCGCGTCGCGGAACTTCCCCAGTCGGTAAGCGACCACGGCGGACCGTTGATGTACCCAAAACGACCCAGGCCGACTTCGGAGCGCCGCCAAATAATGTCCGTACGCCTCCAAGGGGTGAGCCGTTTCGCAGTCGACTCCAAGCAGATACTCGTTGGCCCAAGTCGAGATCTCCGCGGGACTTTGAACCAGATTGGAGGTCGGTGCGAGCGCGAGCTTTTGCCGTAGTAGAGCCGCCTCGTTCAGAAACGCGTTAAATGGCGTAATCTGAGATTCGTTGATACAGTATTCAAGGGCGCGCCGCCAGTCGTTCGGCGAGTCGGGGCGTTCGCGCAAAGCGCGAACGAGGCGGAGCAACTGCTCATTAAGCCAGAGTTCGAGTTCGCCGCGCTCTTCCTCGGGCAGGTTCTCGACGTCGTCGCGACGTCGCCAGTCGCTGTCTCCGAGGACGGAATAACGGGCGAGATGCCGGAGGGCCTTCACCCCCGGATCCTCGCGCTCGATTCCAGGCCAGTGGTAGGTCTGTCGATAACCGATCGCATCTGAGTCGGATTGGTCCCAAACGAGTGCAAGCTTTTTTAGAGCTTGATCTTGAAACGTCGAAAGGAATGAGTTCCAGACCAAACTGGTCGCGATAAGAGCCGCCGCGATCGACAATGTCGCTGCCGAAATCGGCGCGCGCCGGCGAAGAGTCCAGCATACCAGACCCTGTCTCCAAACCGGTATGCCGGCATGGATGAGAGGGCGGTCATTGCGCCACAGGTCCAAGTCTTCGGCGAGGTCCGAAGCTCGCTCGTAACGTTCTTTAGGGTCTGCTGCTAGGCAGCGATCGAGCACGGCGCGGAGAGGCGAAGGGATGTAGCAGCGTTGGGAGGGTTCCTTAAGGCTGTCCGTCCAGGGCCGTTGAGCAATGAGGTCTCGCGCACGTTCCGCTAAAGTAAGTGAGCCGCTGGTTCGAGGTCTCGGAGCTCGGGCGGTCAGTGCCTCGAGTAGGATCAATCCCAGCGAGTAGAGGTCGGCGCGTCGTCGTTCGCGGCGCGAGAGTCGGCTCGCGGACTTCAATCCCGCGACGATCTCAAGTCGTTCGGGTGCCATGTAAGCAAGAGTGCCGCCGGGGTCGAGTGACTCGGGGTCGGCGTCGTTGACCGCTAGGTTGAAGTCGAGCAACATCGGCTGACAGTCGGCGGTGAGGAGGATATTCGATGGCTTCAGGTCACCGTGTACGACCCCTCGGGAGTGCGAATGATCGAGCGCCTCGGCGAGCCGCGCGAGGATCCACGCGACCGACTTGGCGTAAGACAGCTTTGCGAGCAACTCGCGAGCGGGCCGCGCGGTCGATCGAGAGTAATGCTCGGCTGCCGACACGTGGTCGAGATCAGCCAGGAATTCGCGACCCGTGGACGCCGGTCGTCCGCGTCTACGTCCCCGCGTGAGCGCGGAGTCCAGCGTCGCACCTCCCAGGAACGGCATCGCGATTAGGTGTAGACTTTCGCCGTCGATGAAGCCTTCACGGAGCACCTCGACGATGTGAGGGTGCCGTACCCGGGCCATCAACCGCGGCTCGTGACTTGGTCGCCTCGAGATTTTGAGCACTACGAGACGGTCTGCAAGGTCCGTCTGTTCGGCCAAAAAGACGCGGGCAAAGCCGCCCCGCCCGAGTTCGCGACGGAGTCGATAGGGTCCGATCTCATCGCCCGATTCTGGGAGGGGGCTCGCGCCGGCTTCGGCGAATTCCTTCGAGCGACTCTCCGCGCGCAAGACTCTCCCTTTGTCGCGCTCCGCCTCGCGCACCTGCGCGGAATGCGAGGCGTTTCGTCGCGATGCAGTGCGACCCGAAGCGCGACCATCGCGACCACGTCCGCCGCGCGGGGTCGACCTCACAGCCATCGACGTGCCTCCATCCGGCGACGCAGCGACTCGATCACGCGGCGCACCGACTTTTCGCCTTTGCCGGTTTTGGCGGCGATTTCGTCGAACGTGAGACCGTCGCGACGTAGGCCGATGATTCTGACTTCTTCGGAGGGACATCCCGCCGTCATTTGGGAGAATCGATCAACGGCCTGAACCTCTTGGCTGGGCGACGGATCTCGCGCAACGGGTTCGCGGGCGACGGCCGCCTCGCCCCGACGCAATTCGAGTGCTTCCTCGCGCGCCAAATTGTATTTCTTAGTCTTGGTGCGACGGCGATAGGCTTCGAATACCTTGTTTTTTGCAATTCCGGCGAGGTATCCCCTCAATTGCGCCGGCTCCCGATGCCGGGCAATTTCGGACTTCTCGCCGGAGAGCACGCTGCGCCAAACGGACTGAACGAAGTCCATCGAGTCGAAATCGGACCGCAACGCACGCGGCAGCCTTCGGCGGACCGATGCCCGAACATCAGGCTCAAGGCTCGCGAGTAAATCCTCAAGCGCTTCGGCATCGCCGCCTTCAACGCGCCTCATCAGAGCGGCGATTTGGAGATCGTCCATCGGCGGACACTCCCGAGCTTGCATACCGCAGGTGAGAGCGAGACAAGGCTCGTCCTTGCCCATGGGTGACAGCTTCGTCACCATCCATGCTTCGCTACGTTCACGCAGTTCAGACTCTAAAGTAAGCGTCTTACCTAAGCGTGTCAAGTCGCGGGCGTCCTACCGATCAAACATTCGACTCCGAGCCGCTTAGGCTTCGGGGAAGAGTCGACGGCAGGCTGGTTATAGCTCCCGCGTGTGCCGCTTCCGAGCAGCAATTATCGTCCAAAGAATCGTATTTTTCTGCTTTCGGCACAAATTCTCAAATTCTTGAAAAAAAACCGCCGGTTTTTTTTCGCCTGCGCAACCAATTGGTTGAGGGGTATGTCAGGCCTTGGAGATTTCACGCTAGGCGACCTTTCGTAGTTTCGGCCAAAACAGGCCGGGGCGAGTCACGGACGCCATTTTAGACAATTCTTGTCCCTTCTCGGGGAAGCCAAGGGCAAGGTTGCGGATCATCAACGTTCGCCGCAGGGCGACTGGACAGCGGCTCAATGAGGAGAGAACGTCCAATGTCTCGATTCTTCTCGACAGACGATCACAGCACTCTCAACCTCGGGCTGTATCTGCGCGAGATCAAGGACGACTCGCTTCTGACCTCGACGGAAGAAAAGGACATCGCTGGAGCGATTGCGCTCGGGGATCGAGATGCGCGTTTGCGCCTCATCCAGTCAAATCTGCGCCTCGTCATAAAGATCGCAAGAGGCTACCAGCGCCGTGGGATGTCGCTCGACGACCTGATCGGCGAAGGAAATCTCGGATTAATCCGCGCGGCGGAAGAGTACGACCCTTCCTTCGGGACTCGGTTTAGCACATACGCGGCCTATTGGATCAAGCAGGCGATCCGCAGCGCTCTGACGAATACGTCCTCGACGATTCGTCTGCCCGCGCACATGGTTGGGTTGCTCAGCAAGTGGCGTCGCGCCGAGCGTGCCCTGGCGCGTGAATTCGGCTATCCACCGACCTTTGAGCAAGTCGCGGTCCAGCTTGGCCTGACCGACGGTCAAAGATCTCTTGTCGAACATGCATTGCGTGCCGGCCGTCTCCAATCCGAAAGCGCCGTCGGTGACGATGATGGAGGCCGGCCGCCCTACGAGGTGTCCGCAATTTTCGACGCGCCGGAATCCGCGTTGGAAGCTGCCGACCGACAGATCGAGCTTGCGCGGCGACTGGAACGACTGGACGAACGCGAGCGTGCCTTGATTTCAATGCGATTTGGCCTCAATGGTCAACCCGCGATGACCTTGAAGGACGTGGGACTGCGGTTGGGCGTAACCCGGGAGTGGGTTCGCAAGCTCGAGAATCAGGCCATGAAAAAGCTCATGTCCGAAGGTGAAGAGAAGACCAGGGACGAAACGAATCGTTCGCGGCCTCGAGTTCGGCGTCGCAAATGCGACCGACTTACCGAAGTTGCCGTCGTGCCGCTCGTCGAGGAGTCGGCATCGCTTTGATAAAATGGAATTTCGAGGCACGACTATTGCGATCGATTAATAATTCGTGCTCGCGATCTCAACCGTGTGCAATCGGTCTAATCCGCGTCATAATGCGAAGGAGCTGAGACCGGGTTGAAACGTGCGCAGCCGAATCGGCAGGGTTACCCGATTTCGCCTGTGCCCGGACGGAACGAACCGCAGGGAGCGTGATTCATGCGAGCGAAGCCCAGATCGCTCGAGTGGATCGGCAGCCGAGGGTTTGGCACCGTGCTCCTCGTTTCGACGACGCTTGCAGCGATATTCCCGCACGTAGACCTGCATGAACCGCCTCGTTTCGACGGCGCCGGTTACGCCGTGCTCGCCGAAGCACTTGCCACACACCACGGATACCGAGCGATCGACCACCCCGACGAACCTCGGCACGGGCATTTTCCACCTGGATATCCGCTGGCACTCGCATTCTGGTTTCGTGCTTTGGGTCGCTCGGTTGTGGTGGCCCATTTGTTTTCGGTCGCCTGCACGGTCGTGGCGGTGCTTGCCGCGTGGCTCTGGTTTCGACGAATGTTTTCGAGCCGGTCAGCTCTGTTGCTCGGGTTGGCGCTCGCGGTCAATTGGACTTGGGGCCGCAACGGCGGGGCAATCCGATCCGAGCCGCTTTTTCTCGTAATCTCGCAGGTGGCGATTTTGATGACGGTCCGCGTCGGCTGGCGCGGCGGCGCTTCGGCGGGGATTAGTTTGGGTTTGTGTATTTCGGCGGCCGTCATAACGCGTCAGGTTGGCGTTTGCTTGGCGGCGGCGATCGCGGTTGACCTCTTTTTGCGGGGACGAAGGAGAATCGCATTCTCGGCGCTGACGACGGCGGTCATTATGGTCGCACCCTGGCTCGCATGGCTCTTGACCGTCGAGACGAGCCAAACGCAGGCGAGTTTGTTGTTTCAGATGCTTCGAGGCGGCGATCGCATCTCTCAGGCCGGCCGCCAAGCAATCTTTTACACCGAACGACTTCCCGACCAATGGGTTGGCCCGTTCGTTGAGTCGGCGCTGGTATTCCGAAGATCGCTGCCGATTGTAGCGGCGGCGACAACCTGGGTTTGCGTCGCGTCGACGGCCTTCGTTTGGGGAGCCTCTCGTCTGCTGCGGAACCGTCGACGACGACTCGGGGCCTTGATTCCGCTTGCCACGCTTCCGCTGTTGATCGCATGGCCGTTCACCGAGGCCGGTCGCTTCCTTTTGCCCCTCGTCCCCGGCTTTCTGTTGGCGATGGTCGAAGGCGTGGCAATGACTTGGACCGTCGTTCGCCGCGTCTTCAAGCTTCGTCGCGACCGCTTCCCAGGGTCGATCCCGCCGAGGGTCTTGGCTGCGAGCTTTGTGTTGCTTGCCTCGTTGCCGTATCCGATTTACGACGTCGCCGCGGGTCGTGCCGAGGCGCGTCGGCGATCGTTCGACGCCTTTGATGCTGCTTGTTCCTGGCTTTCCGACCCGCAACGAGCCGCGGGAACCGTGCTAACGCGACACCCCGGCGAAATCTTCTGGCAGACGGGTCGACACGCGCTTGCCCCCGTTTCCGAAGACCTCGACGCGGTTGCACGACAGATTGACGAGTATCACGTCGTCTACTTGCTGATCGACGAATCACGCTATGCGAATGAGCCTGCGAGCCCGCTCACTCTGTTCGCAGCGCGTTGTCCCGAACGGGTTCAAAACGTCTGGTCGCGGGTCTCGGGACAGGGTTCGATCGCGATT
>JAJYDB010000302.1 GCA_021777845.1 Planctomycetota bacterium | reverse complement strand
ATCGCTACCGCGCCGTCTCGCTCGCCGACCGGATCGACCGCCTCCCGGCCTCCGCGAAACGCGCGCTCGGCGGCCCTCTCGCCCGGGCCGTGCCCGCTTCGTCGCGAGCCAAAACAAAGCTCCGATCACTCAAACGCTGGCTCGAAGCCGTCGACCTCGACCCCGCCGCCCGCTACCTGCGCTGGATCGCACTCTTTGACGAGGCCGCGCGAACCGACTTGTATACGCCGGATTGGATCGACGCGATCGCCGCACGCTCCGCCCAATCCGCCGACCCCGACGAAGCCGACCCCGCGCGCGTCCTCGATCGAGCACTCGACGCCGCGATCAAGCGCGACAACGTCACGCGTTCAACGATTGCTGACATGCTCACGTACTTGCCGTGCGACCTCCTCGTCAAAGTCGACCTCGCGAGCATGGCGCACAGCCTCGAATGCCGCGCGCCGTTTCTCGACCACCGCGTTGTCGAACTTGCCGCCGCGATGCCTATCGAACAGAAGCTTCGCCTGCGACGCGGACGCTCGAAGGTCGTCCTGAAACGAGCGTGCGCCGACCTCATTCCCCCCTCGATCGCGCGCCGTTCCAAGATGGGCTTTGGGGTTCCGCTCGACCGTTGGTTCCGCGGCCCGCTGCGCAATGATCTCGAGTCGATCTTGCTCGACCCGATCTCCATCGCACGCGGTATTTTTCGCGCAGATGTGGTGAAAACGCTCGTGGATGAGCACACGTCTGGACGTCGCGACCATGCCTACAAGCTCTGGTCGCTGCTCATGCTCGAACTCTGGTTCCGCCGCTACGTCGACGCGGCGTGAACGACGTGATGTGAAGTGGAGCGGAAGGGGATCGAACCCTCAACCTTCGCATTGCGAAATCACGGAAATCGACTGATCGCAAGGTCCAGTGCGATCGCATCTTAGGCAATAATGTCCGGCGCGGAGCGCGCTACCTCGGCACGCGCGGCAGAGCGTTTCGCCGGTCGCTGACGGGTTATCCCAGCCGACGAGCCCCTCGCCGATGAGCGTCGAGGGACGATGCGGGTCAGAGGATGCCCGCAGGCCGGGGTAGGGATCGCGGACGTCGTACCCGTGGAAGAGTCGCGCGACGCGCGGCTCTCGGGTTTTCGGGACGTGTCTCCAGTATGCGCGTCCACGGCTTTTGGCGATCTCTAGTTGGAGGACCTCCGCGCAGCGCATCGTGAGGGTCAGGCAGGGGATGCGCAGGTCGGGGAAGACGTCGATCCAGCCGTCGAGGTCGAGTTCGCAGAGAAGATCAGTCGACGCCTCTTGATGTAATCCGAGAGCGGTCGCGGCCGTGTCCAGGTCCCACCAGGCTTCGCCGCTCGCAACGAGGCGATCGATGGCGCGCGCGTGTTTGGGCTTGGGGCGGCGAGGACCCGCCTCGCCGCCGTTTTTTCCGTCCTGAGTTGGGTCGCCATGATGCATATCCCACCCTTGCAACGGAGGCGGAGAAATCACACCGCCCCACCGTTAATATCGTCACGTCGCAGGGATGGTTCCGTTCGTCGAATTGTAAAGTGCCTTACTCCGTCGCGGATCGAGCGTGTTCAGTGCCGGGTTTTGGCTCAGCGAACCCCCCGCTCCCGTGTAAAGCGCGTTTCTTGAAAGGCGATTGACTACGAATTATTTATGATTTAACTTCAAGGGAGGTTTAATCAGACAGAGGGGGCTTTGCGATGGCCGAGTCGAAATCGAAGGCGGTCGTCAAACCGACGGCGATCTATGTGCGCGTGTCGAGTCGCAAACAAACAGAACGGTCGCAGTTGCCCGCTCTGAAGAAATGGGAGCAAGGGCTCGGCGTGAAGGCCGTTTGGTATTGGGACAAATTCACCGGGACTTCGATGGAAAGGCCCGGATTTGATCGGCTGCTCGATGACGTCCGCGCGGGCAAGGTCGGCACGATCGTAGTGTGGAGGCTCGATCGCCTTGGTCGCACGATGGGGAAACTCGTGATGCTTTATGAGGATCTGCAGGCGCTGGGGGTGAACCTGATCAGCCTCACCGAGCGGTTCGATTTGTTCGGCCCCGCGGGCAAAATCATTTACGCGGTCACGATGGCTTACGCAGAGCTCGAAAACGAGGTCCGGACAGAGCGAGTGATGGCGGGGCAGGCGGCGGCGCGGGCGGAGGGCAAGCGTTGGGGCGGCTCTCCGAAGGGCTATAGATACAAGGTGAACGCCGAACAGTTCCGAGTCGTGAAACGGCTCAAAGCCGAGGGCGCATCGGTCTCGGCGATCGCGAGGGCGACCTCGCTGTCGCGGCCGACCGTCTATTCGATCATCGCCGACCTCGGGGAGTCGCCTCGGTCGATGTCGGAGGTCCTTGCGAGCCTGCCGCGCTCGCAATCCGGGATCGCTAGGGCGAAGCCGCCGTCGTCGCCGTCAGCGTCGAGCTGACGAAGCCCGACCCGAAAAGCCCGCTGTTGATGATCCCCGAGCCGTAGAACACGTTCAATCTCGTTTCGACCTGGAAGACGGCGTCGGTGGTGGAGTTTTCGACCACAAGAGTGATGCCCGGCAGCGCCGAGATCGCGCTGATCGGGAGCGCGCCCGTGCCGGTGACGTGAACCTCGTTGGAGGTAGTGGAGGCAACCAGCGTCGCGGTATATGAGGGTGATGGCACTGACGGAGTCTCGCGTTAGGCGGAAAGAGTGACGACACAGGCGGCGTCGCCGCCGGCAAAGATTTGCCCCGCCGCCATCAGGAACGGCGAACAATAGTTCCCCGCATCGTCGATCCTCCATTCATAGCGAACCTGATCCAGAAACGGCGAACCATAAACGGATACCGCATAGACTCGGGTGAGAGTGAAGTAATTGCCGACGCACGTCACGTAGTAGTAGAAAGTGTCTCCGGTGAGTTCGTCGATATAGCCTGTGGGCCAGCTAAGGTAAGCCTCGGGGCCGATCGCGAGTGGAGCGAACACTGTCGGCAAGGGCTGAAAGGTGACAGACGAGTTTTGGAAGATGCCGTAATTCGAGGTTGGTTCGGAGCTGCTGATGGTGATCGTGGAAGGCGTATCTGGGCACCCGCAACCAGTGATCCCCACGCCCGAGGATCGCGGCCGCGACGTCCACGCGATCCAGCGGCCCGCGAGGGAACACGCGACCAGCAGGTCGCCCGCGACGGGGACGGCGCTTCCGATCACGAGGACGAAGGCGGTGAGGCTCGCGTCGGCGCTGAAAGTGCCGGGGGAGCCCTCGGCCTCGACGCCGCCCGGCAGCACCGGCCGAACCGCGAAATAATGGTTAGTCGCGTTCGAGATCGCCCCGAGGTTGACGACCTGGCCGAGCAGTCGATCGAGTGGATCGGCGTCTACCGCGAGGTTCGCGGTCGCGAGCTCTACGTCGGCGGCGCGGCGGCGGCCGACCGTGTGCTCATCCGTCATAGCGAAACACCCACCGACCGCAGACGTTTTCGACAAGGACGACGGTCCCGAGGGGCGGGATCGCCGAACCCACGCCGAGCGCGAACATGGTGAGCGTCGTATCGGCGCTGAAAGTGCCCGCGGAGCCCTCGGCCTCGACGCCGCCGGGCGCGACGGGATGCAGCGCGAAGTAACTGCTCGCAGTGGTCGGGTAGGTCGCGATTTGGAAGGTTTGGCCGAGAAAGGCGGAGGTCGCCGCTTGGACCGTCGCCGCGGAGTCGAGCGCGGCGTCAAGTTGGTCGGCGAGGTCTGCGAGGCGCTCGCGGAGCGCGCGGCCGTCCGCCGAGTCGTGGTCGAGCTGCGTCATGAGTACCCCGGCGTTGGAGGGAGGCCGGCCGTCGGGCCCTGAAGCCCGCGCGGGCTTGGCGGCGACGTCGACGCCGCGAGGGCGCCGGTACCGGGCTCGGTTTTGCGGCTGCGTGCGCGGCCCAATCTCTCGACTTCGCCGCGTCGGTCGGAGAGTTGCAGGATCGTTTTTTGAACGCGATCGCCGAATTGCCATGTGCGCGCGACGATCGTCGGGAAGTACGGCAGTTCGCCCCCCTCGACGCCCGCGTTCGTTTGGAGGTCGACGTCGATCCCGTCGACGAGTGCCAGGCGATCGCCCACCGCGTAGGCGCGCGAGAGCGACGGGATCTCGACCGAACCCGCGAGCACGGGGAACTCGGTGCGGGCACGGAGCGCCTCGGCGCGGGCGTCGGCGTTGTCCGTGTCGTCGCGATCGACGATCGGGTCGGCAGTCGTGTTGTAGAGCGACGACCAGTCGACGACCTGTTTCAGGTAATTGTCGGCGGCGTCCACGCGGCGGGTGACCGCGTATTTCGTGGGGCTCGCGACGCGTCGCGCAGCACTGCCCGCGACGCACGCGTCGGCTTCGATGACCGTCGTCAATCGCAAAAAAAAACGCTGCGTGTTCTGTTGCGTTCCCGGCGACGCCTGAGAAGTGATCCCGCGCACCTTCACGCTCGGGTTGTGTTTCGCGCTTGCTCCCTCGGGCGAAGGGATCGACCAATCCTCGGGGTTGTCGCAGACGATCTCGACGCCGAGTTTGTCTTCGAGCAGCCGCCAGCCGCTCGCGCCGCAGCTCTGCCAGGTGCCCGTCCCGTCCCAGAGCGCGGGCGTCGCGCCGGCGTAGTCGCGCGAGATCGCGAGTTCCGCCTTGCGCGGTCTGCCCCCGGAATCGCGGGTGATGAGCCGCGCTTTGCCCGGCCGCGGCCTGTTGACATACAGAGGCGGTTGCTTTGGATCCGACGGCTTGCCGAACGCGTCGGAAAGGTCGATCGGCGTCGTCACGGTCGCCGAGGTGCCGTAATCCCAATGCCCCGAGCCGTCCTCGTCGGCGACGTACACGCGGTAGCGCGCCCGCACGTCGGCGCTCGCGTTCACGAGTGCCGAGCGGTTGAACGTTGGGCGGTTCGCGTCGGAGGCGTCGGCCGCGGCGATCGTGAACCCCGGCGCGAGCACGACCGACACCTCGTATTGAACCGGCGCGCCGACGACGACGTACAGGTTAGCGAGCCCGTGCGAATCCCTCGCGAGCCGCATCGACGCGGTGTTTGACAGCCCGGGATCGCGCGTAGCGCCCAGCTCCTGGAGGAACACGCTTTTCGGGTCGGCGGTCTGCATGCCGTCCCGCCGATAGATTGTGAGCG
>JAJYDB010000301.1 GCA_021777845.1 Planctomycetota bacterium | reverse complement strand
CATGCCGCGCAGCAACACGTCATAAGGTCTTGCCATCGCCTGAGTTAGAGGCGGCACGCCGAGCGCTCCCTCCGGCACGAGCTGGACTTGCCGAACCATCCAGTCGAAGACCCGTCGAACACGCGCCAGGTCGTCGCCGACGCCGCCGACGCGGTTCGCAATCCCGTAATAAAGCATGCAATCTTCAAGGTGACGCGCATCGCGAATATTAAAGGTAGTCCGCTCGACTTCTTTGATCATTTCCGGAGGCATTTGACGCGCAAGAAACTCTCTCGTCTTCGAGCGCAGCAAATAGTCCTGCGGTTCGGTGATGTCTAAGAAATACTGGTTGAGGTTCTCGACCGCGTTCCCGAAGTTGTCGCCGCCAGGTTTAAGAGCCGCCGTCTGGATCAGGTTGATTACGCTCTCCAGAATTGTCGCCTTCTTTTTCTGCTCTTCTTCGTCGATTTCGCGTTTCACGACGGCGTTGCGGAGTTCCCCGGTTTTTGGGTCGCTCACGGTCGCTCGAGTTGGATCGACTCCGGCCGTATAGGCCCCGGCCGGTTCGACTCCTGAGTTGTCCGCACCATAGTCACACCCCGAGAACGCCGAGATCGCGACCAGAAGTCCAAACAGCATAAAGGCTTGGGGTTTCAACGGAGCGGGCTCCCGAGGGACGGCGGCGGAATAATTTGGGTACACTTGCGATTGCGAGGGGGAATTTTCTAGAGTCAAAAATCGAGGCCGGAGAGACCGCAGGAATTATGAGCGGAATCGCGGCGCGCGACGTCCCCCTTCGCTCCTCAATCATACGCGATGTCCGCGCCAAGGGTTCGAACTCGCAGCTGGCGCCTCGCGGAGATGGGTGGGCTCGACCTGCCGGACTCGAAGGCTACGGGAGTTGGTTTGTCTCGGTCGCCTCGCGGATGCGGAGTAGAACCTTGAGCAGGTCGGCCAGCTCATGGAGTGGGAGTGCGTTGGGACCGTCGGAGAGGGCACGATCGGGATCCGGGTGAACCTCAAGGAAAACAGCGTCGCAACCCGTTGCTACAGCGGCTTTTGCAAGATAGGGGATCATGTCTCGCTCGCCCGCGGTGTAGGTTCCCGTCCCCCCCGCGCCGGGAAGCTGAACCGAATGTGTCGCATCAAAAACGACCGGCACTCCATAGGCGCGCATGACCGGGATCGCGCGAAAGTCGTTGACCAACCTCCCGTAACCGAAGGTCGTGCCGCGCTCGGTCAACATTACGCCCGCACCCCCCGCGCCGACGACTTTCGCGACCACATTCCCCATGTCCCAAGGTGCCATAAACTGCCCTTTTTTTACATTTAAAGGGCGGCCGGTCGCGGCACACGCCTCCAAGAGGTCGGTCTGACGTGCCAGGAAGGCTGGGATCTGGAGCAAATCAACCACGGTTGAGATCGGCTCAGCCTGATGCGTTTCATGCACGTCGGTCGTGACCGGCAGCCCGGTCTCGGCTTTAACCTGCTCGAAAATTCGCAATCCCGCTTCCAGCCCCGGACCCCGGAAGCTCGTCTTCGAAGTGCGGTTCGCCTTGTCAAAGGAAGCCTTGAAGATCAGAGGAACGCCTAATAATGCGCATGCCTCGACCAAACTTCCCGCGATCCGGCGCGTCATGTCGCCTGGTTCCATCACGCAGGGTCCGGCAATGAGCGTAAGCCCGCGTCCGATGCCAACCTCGACATCGCCTACTTTAACCGGATTGGTCGCGCTCATCCTCGCTCCAATGAGTATGCAGAGTCGTCGAAGACGGTTTACCCTCAGCCTCATGGTACTATTGAGTTCGCCGCCCCGATCGACAAGGGCAAACTCGATCGCCTCGCCTCGTCCAGCAAGGGCGGCCGTGATCGTCGCTCGCGAGATCGTGGCAAGTCATTGTCGGGCTTCGACATAGGTGAGGCCACCCACGGGAAAAACGCGCACCCTTGGGAGCGAGTGCGTAAAGGCGAAAGGGCTCGCGGCTTTCCATAATGCATTCAGGTCATTGAAGATGCGCACCGGTCCCAGACGCGGCCCGAGTCGTTCGAAGAGCGGCGGCGCATAGACAAGCACCGCGCGATCCACAACGAGTTCACGAGCCCAGCGCACCATAAATGCGGCTGGGCTTTTCAAGGCGGATGCGAATCGTTCGGCCGCCGGCAGACCATGCTCAATAAGGCGGGACCCTACACGGCCGGATCGGGCAATGATCTGCAACGAGGCGAGGGGAAACGAGCGATCGATCTCGCCGGGATCCGTCCAAAATAAGCCGATGAGCGCTCCGCCCGACCGGCATGCGGCACGGTGGTGGAGCAGCACCTTGAAGCTCTGCATGGGGTCGCCGGGCCAAGGGTGGTTTCCGACGACGACGAGGTCGGCGAGCGGTGCTTCGGGCGCGCGAAATCGACGCCGCGCCGCTTCGGCAAGCGTGGTCTGTACTGCGTCGGGATCGCCCGCTTCAACACGAAAAACGGCGCCGTTCGGCCCCAGTACGTGGCTGATTGAAAAGCAAGGGCCCAGCTTCGACGCGGCGCCTCGGATCAGGGCTCGCATTGGGTTCGTGGACGGGTCCCCGCCGAGGAGACGGTTGGCCGCGACACCGTGTTCAAGGCCGCGTCGGTGCAACGAACCGAGCGTGGATCGATGGCAGGTCCCCGGAAAAATCAGTTTATAACCGCCGCCAAATCCCGCCTGTAAATGTGGCAGCACCGACCCGATGAGGATCCTTAGGTCCGCCTCGGCGACCGGTCTAAAAACGCGGACGGGCACTCCGTCAGGGGTAAAGCCAAGGTCTACATAAGCCGAGATGTCGTCGACGGGGGGGCTGAAGCAACGGAACCGCGCGACGACGTCATTACCGACCCGAGCGCGCATCGCTTGGTCGTCGACGGCGTGGTGGCGGCCGACCCCGACGCTGATCGAGATCTCGGCGTCGTTGACGCCCAATGATGTAAGTCGCGGCAGAAGAACGCCGAGGGCCGTTGTGACGGGGGTCCAACGCGAAGGGTCGTCGACAACGATAGCGATTTTTATGCCGGGCCGCAAGTGCCTCTCCAACAACGACATACCGCGAGGCGCATCGAGCGCGGAGTTGAGAGCGGCGGGATAGTCGTCGATCGGATCCGTGAGGTCGGGCTCGACGACCTCGGCCGCGGGCCAGTCCGCGGGCAGCGAGAGGTTGATGCGGTCGGACGCACCCCAGGGTAGCGTGAAATGGTCATTGGTTGATGTCGGCATAGTCCTGCTCGGGGTCCGGGGTCATTGACGCACTTCTGAACGTTCGCGGATCTTGGAACGCGGGTCAAGCGGAGCCGATTGCGAGCCGCGCACGACTCGAAAGTTGGGTGGATTGAAGTTACCCTAGGAAGCGGCATGAAGTTGAGCCCAGGCCCAAAAACCGCTTAGGTAGGCTTAAAGTTCCCTATGGACAACACTCAACAGCCCTGTGATTCCCACTTCATGCAATGCATGGAGATCTGGGGAGGGTACACCGAGACGGAAGAACGGGTGACGACCCCCGGGTTGGATGCTTGGGTGTTCTGTGCCCCATTTCAGAGCGAGGCGACCGGCGGCGACGTCCACTTCGTTTCGCTTTGCGGCGGCGGGGTGATCACGCGAATCGTGGTCGCCGACGTCTCCGGCCACGGTGAAGCGGTGAGCGGGTTTTCCCATGCACTGCGGCTACTTGTTCGTCGTAACATCAATCGAAAAAGTCAGTTGCGTCTTGTGCGCGAGCTCAATCGGCAGTTTGCGGAGCATGCCGAGTTCAGTCGATTCGCGACGGCGGTGGTCGCAACCTACCTCGCGTCAAACGACAGCTTGACGCTCTCGAACGCCGGTCACCCGAGGCCGCTTTGGTATCGAGCGGCGGCCGAGCAATGGTGCGTGCTTGCGAACGAGGCGGCGACGCAATCTGGTCTGTCGAATATCCCTCTGGGACTGGACGACGAGACGAGCTACAACCTCATGACGGTCTCGCTTGGGAGGGGAGATCTCGTGCTTTTTTATACAGATTCGCTGATTGAGGCTGCCGACGCCTCGGGAAGGCAGCTTGGCGAAGAGGCTTTGGTCGATCTCGTGCGTGGTATGGGCGCTGACGTCGAGGATCCCGCCGCGGTTGGGCGTGCGTTGCTCGACGCCGTGGCTCGGCATCGCGAGGGGGTCCCGGCGGAGGACGACGTCACGTTGCTCGTCCTGCGTCACAACGCCAATCCGACCCCGGGGATGTCGCTCGGCCAGAAGCTCAACGTTTATGCTAAGTACTTTGGCTTCAAGGACTTCTAGAAGATGTAACGAGGAACGACGGGCGGCTTGCGCGACCCGTCGCCCTTGTGCACGGCAACACTATTTCGCGGCTTGAGCCGACTTTAGTGTGTCGTTGTGGTTCTTTTCGGCGGTCAAAGCATCAACGTCGGCCTTGGCAGCGTCGCGACGCGATCGCGCGGCGTCGCGGAGGGGCGTCTGTGCGGCGAGAGCCTTCTCGGCGGCGGCCGAGGCGGCGCGCGTCTTTTCAAGTTCCGCCCGCCGGACCGCCGGCTCTTTCTCTAAATCAGCCAGGGACTTACGTGCGGACGCCAACGTCACTGCCGCGGCGGTTTTGAGATCGAGGGCATTCTTGAGGGCGGCAAGTGCGCGCGACTGGCCTTGCGCCGCGGTGTCGAGTTGAGTTGCGAGCGCGGCTGAAGCGGCTGACATTGCGGTGATCTTCAGACGAGCGGCCTCGGTCGCCGACGCGTCTTGGGACGCCTTGAGAATCTCCGTCTGAGCGTTTAAAGCCTTATCCAACTCGACCTTGCGTGTGAGGACCAGCGCGAGCGCAGCGCGTGCGGCGGCGAGTTCCGCGTCGACCTTGGCTGCGGTTGCCGCGGCGTCGGCCGCCTGTTTGGTCGCGTTCTCGGCCGCAGCCTTCGCCTTTAAAAGCGTGGCTTGAGCGTCGTTGAGGCGTTTTTCACTCAGGGCCGTCTCGGCTTTGCGAGTGTTCAGGGTGTCGACGAACGGCTTGAGCGCGGCCTCGGCGTTCGCGAGCGCGGCCTCGGCGGCGGCGAGGGTCGACTTCGCCTGTTCGAGGCGGGTGGCAATCAAACCCGGGTTCGCGGCGAGGAGCCCCAGGCGGTTGCCGTCCTGGGCGTCG
>JAJYDB010000045.1 GCA_021777845.1 Planctomycetota bacterium | reverse complement strand
CGCCGCGAGCGGAACCTAGAAGTGCGTCAGGGAACCTTGCCATTGGAAAGGGTGGAGGCTGTTTCTTAATTCCGGGGGTCGATTGTGCCACTTCGATTGAAACGCTACACTTACTGCATATTCATGCTTATTTGCTCTGGCTTGAAAAGACTTGCCGATCACCCGACTCTTTGCGAATCCCCTTCCGTTCGGGACTTCGGCCTCCAAATCTCGTTTCAGCGAAAATGACCGTGTCGGCCGCGCAAGCCCCTCTCGCGACGAGCGCGACGCCGAACGTGCCGAACATGTGGGTGACCGGGAATCTCGCCTCGCCGCAGCCTTGCTCGTGCTGCGGCACTGCGTCGCGATGAAACAAAACTTTGCGACTTGCCGACCCAAACTCCAGACGATTTGCCCACAGATTTCGCACTTTCGAAGAGAGATTATGGAGTTAGCATCGGAAACCCTCTCTTCTCCAGATTTTGAAGCCAATCGGAAGTGCGACTTATTTCGCACGCTCCTTTTTTTAGCGGCGGATGAGGTCGAGGTCGACGGTTTTCGATTCGCCGACGTCGATCTTGACGACTTCGAGGCGGCGGGTGGACGAGGCGGTCTTACGCGCGAAGAGCCGATACTCGCCGGCGGGGAGGGTGCTGAAAAGGTAATGGCCGTCGGGGTCGGTCTTGGTTGTTTTAAGCGGTTTGTTTTTGGGGTCGGCGAGGACGACGTCGATGCCCGCCTGGGGTCGGTTGCCCTCGACGACGCGACCGGAGATCGACGCGGGGGGTACGGGCAGCGAGTCGACGAGATCGGTGACGGCGGAGGCGGTTGATGCGAGCCCGACGCCGTTGACGAAAATCGCGGTGAGGTCGACACTTCCGTTGCGATCGGCGGGCAGTGTGAGGCGTGCGGACCAGAGTCGGCCGGTGGGCTCGACGGGCAGGCCCTGGACGATGGAGGCACCGGGCGGGGGGGCGTCGTTGACCGGCTTGCCGACGAAGAAGGTGACGCGCGCGACGCCGGATTCGCTTGGTGCGGCGACGGCGCTGACGACGACCGTCGAGCCTTTTTTGGCGTATTGTGGAGGTGAAACGAAGGCGACGCGTGGTTTTTCAGCGTCGAGGAGGAGGGGACGGACGACGGTCATTATCGGGTTGCCGCCGGCATCGAGGAGGCGTGCGCGGATGAGTCGTGCACCTTCGACGCCGGCGGTATCGATGGGGACCTTGTGATCCGAAACGGAGGCGTTGAAGACGAGAGATCCGGCGGCCACGCCTTGTCCGATTCGGATGCGTCGGGGGGAGTCGTAGAGTTTGGTGGAGGCGGCGACAAAGACGCCTTTTTCTTCGCGACCGAGGCTGACTTCGAGTTGAGCACCGAGCGGCGGGTCGTCGACCTCGGTGGTGATTTCGAGTTGGGATCCTCCGGGCGCGGCGGTTTTTCCGCGGATTCGGAGGTCCGGGCGGGTATCGAGGCGGAGTCCGCGAGGTCCATCGGAGCTGGATCCGAAGTTGATGAGGAGGCGCGCGGCGCGTTCGATGCCGTCGATAGTGACGTAGGCCATCCCGAGGTCTTCGCCTTGGGATCGGCGTTCGATTTTCTCGGCGAAGAGCGTGGTCGGGGTGCCGTCGGCGAGTACGGCGGCGCGAAAGTCGCCGGATTCGACGCCGACCCAACCGGGGATGCGATCGGGTGGGAGGACGAGTTCGGCGAAGATCGGCGGCCCGACATAAGGCCTTGTTGCACGAAGCGTTACGCTTAGACGATTCGAGACTCTTCCGGGTCCGGCGGGTCTGTAGGTCGCGGAGTCGACGGCGACGGATTCGCCGGCGGAGTCGACGGCGACATCGAAGGTGCGGTCTGCGAGGACGAGGGTGGGGTTGGTGGGGTCAACAACTTGGACGCGGATTGGACCGGGGAGCTCGTCGAGATGGACGCTTTTTTTGGCGTCCACGGCGGCGGTAACGGCGGGTGTTGCGGAGACGACCGGAGTTTTGGGGTCGGGGAGTACGACGCGGGCGGCGGCGAGAGGTCCGAGTTCGAGGGCGATGGGTGCGGGGTTGAGGACGAGGTCGCCGGCACGGACTGTGACGAGTCCTTTTCGGGCTTGGCGCGAGGGGTTGCGGAGAAAGATTGAGAAGGACTGGAGGTCGTTGATGGGGCGGAGTCGGATTTGTTCGAGGGGGTCGACGGGATTGGCGGTGTTTCGGCTGATGAGGACGTCCCAGGGGGTAATGACGGCGGGGAGATCGATCGTGACGCGTGCGTGTCGGGAGTGTCGGTTGAGGACGGCGCGGAGGAGGAAGCCGCGCGGCACAGGGTGGGCGTCGTCGGATTCGGAGGGGGTCCAGACGGCGCGGAGCGGGAAGAGGGTTTCATTGGGGTTGGCGGGTGCGGGTGCGGGGGCGATTCGGGAAAAGACGGCGAGGCGGGGGTCGTCGGGAGTGATCCAGGCGAGGCTGGGGCGTGTTTTCGAGGGATCGGCGGCGGTGAGGACGCGGGCGGCGAGGTCGGCCTGCGACGCCGAGGGTCCGAGTTGGACGCGTGGTGGGGTGACATCGATCGCGACGGCGGGCGCTGACGGGTCGACGCGGACGGCGCGTTGATAGCCGAGTGAGGCGGCTTCGTCGAACGGGTTGCCGTCGATGTCGTCGCGTTCGGACTGAAAGCGTTCGGCGAGGCGGCGCCAGAGCGCGACGTCGCGATTTTGGCGGAGCACGACGGTGGGGTTGGTGCGGGGGTCGTCGAGATAGGGTTGGGGGTAACCGCCGGTGAGGACGCGGCTCAGGCGGTCGCGCGCAGCGAGGCTGCCGGGGGCTTCGATACGGCGGGGGACGTCGAAGAGCCAAGCCCGGCGGAGGGCTTCTTCGATGCGTGCGATACCGTCGCGGTTGAGGTCGCCGTCGTCGCCGGGGATGAGTGCGGCGATGGTTTTGAGTTGAGCGGTGTTATAGCCGCCAAGAGCGAGCAGGTCGAGGATATGGCGGGCGCGGCGCGCCGGGAGATCGAGTTCGGCGCGGTCGAATTCGTCGTCGCCGGGTTTGAGGGGGGCGATGCCTTGGGCGGCCTCGTCGCGTTCGAGGGCGAGTGTCTGGTCGAGAAGTCGTTTTGCGAGCGCGTGGGCGGCTTCCCAGACGGCTTTGCGTTGGGGTGCGGGGAGGGTAGGGCCGGAGAGAAGTTCGTCGAGGTCATTCCAGAGCGAAGGGTCGGCGTCGGCGGCCTGGCTGCGCGCGAGGAGGGCGTCGACTTCGACGGTCGAAGTGGGGCGTCGGATGCGGTCGAGGAGGCGTCCGAGTTCTTGCGACCTGCGGTTAAGTGCGTCGACGCGGTTGCGGAGTTCGGTGGTGTCGGGGGGATCGCCGTCGTCGGATTGCGTCGAGACGGCGCCGACATGTTCATACAATTCGGATGAGGCGACGACGGCGGCGTGCCAGTCTGATTCGAGACCGGCCGAGTTTTCGATGCGGGTGAGTTGTCTGGGGAGGAGTCGGAGGGCGTTGTTGAGGGTATCGACGGCGGATTCGAGGGCGTCTTGGAAGGTGAGGACGGCTTCGCTCCAGCGAGCGGCGCGTTCGAGTCGGGCTGCGGCGGCGGGCGCGGAAGCGTAGCCGGGCTCGGCGATCATGACCTCGCCCTCGTGACGGGTTTGTGCGACGGCCTCGAGAGCTGCGAGGGCTTCGGGTCTGGTTTCGGAGAGTGCGCCGAGTCGTGCCGCCCGGAGTGCCCAGCGGGCTGCGACGTTGCTCCAAACACCGCCTCCGCCGGAGTCGATGAGTCGGGCTCGGTCGGCGAGTCGTCGGATCGACATGGTTTCAACGGATGTGGGATTCGGAAATTTACGCGCGAGCAGATCGTCGAGGAATACGAGGGATTGGGGCGACGGCGCGGGGTCGGCGGCGGCGGCTTCGACGACGGCCCAGGCAAAGGGGAAGTCGCCTTTTGCGGCGGCGCGGGCGTACCAGTCGTCGACGAGCTTGCGTTCGTCGTCGGGCTTGAGTGGTTTGGATTTGTCGGCGCGGGCCTTGAGGATTTTGTCAAGGTCGGCGACGAGGGCGGCGTCCGGTTTTGCGCCGAAGGAGCGGGAGAGTTCGAGCGAGCCGGGAGCAGGCCGGATTGGACGTCGGATGCGGCCGAGGGCCTGCTCGATGGATTCGAGCGGGGCGAGTCGGCGGGCGTCGATTTCGACGCGCGGGACGCCGCCTCGCCAGTCGTGTTCGGAGGATAAAACCGAGGTTTCGAGACGCTGGAGTCCCCATGGAAAGAGTCGCGCTGCGCCGTCGACGAGCCAGCCGTCGCGGAGTCTCCAGGCGTCGAAAAGCCAATCGGGATAGGAGCGCGGCTCGGGCTTTTTGAGGTTGTCGGCGAATCCGAGGAACGACCCGCGGCGGAGCACAGCGAGCGTGAAATCGCTGCCGTCGCCTCCAAGGAGCACGGGAATCTGCCGTAAGCCGCGGTTGCGAGCGGCCCAGCGGTCGACGCGCCAGGCGAGATAGGCGGCGAGCTCGTCGAGCGTGAGCAGACCGTCGCCGCGCTTCCCTTCGAGGACGCCGTCGGCGCCGCCTCGGAAAGCTTGCTCAAAATAATAGTTAAACACTGATCGACCTAGTTCCTCCGAGACGAGCGGCGGCGTGGAGGCGTTCGAGGGGAGTAGGACGTGTCGGCGCGGGTCGGGGACGGCTTTGAGGTCGTCGCGGACACGGTCTTCGATCGAGTCGGTCAGGACGCCGAGGCGGGAGCCTTCAAAACGGCTGTCGAGGTCGAGGACGAGGAGTTTGCGGGCGGCGCGGCAGTCGTCGCGGAGTGTGGTAAGGAGTTCGCGGAGCGAGACCCAGCCGGCGCGCGAGAGCGGGTCGGCGTCGTCGGGCAGAAGATAAACGATGGTCTCGACGGCTCGTCCGGCGTCGTTCGCGCGGGCGGATTCGGCGTCGCCGCGGGGGTCGTTCGCCGCCGCAACGGCGCGCGCGCGGACGTAGGCGACGACGGCGTCGTAGCGTCGCGCCGACTTGAGTTCGCGGAAACGGTCGAGGATATCTTTGCGCGTTTGGTGGGTCGACGGGTTTTGACCGAGGACTTCGAAGGCACCCGAGCTGGTGAGCGCTTCGAGGTCGGCCTCGGCCCAGGGGATGGTCGCGGCGACGCGGCTGAATCCGCCTGCGGACCAGATCGCGACGAGCTTCGGCTTTGACGCGGGCCGCAGCATGTTCAGCATGAGCAAGACGGCGGCAAGGACGAACATGAGCCGCGCCTGCGTCGCGAAGATACGTCGACCTCGAGTGCGGGCTCGTTCGGCGGCAACGCCTCGAAGGGGCTCGCGACGCCAGAGACGCGGGATCGCGTGGGCGACGGCGGCAGCCTTCGCGGCGTCGCCGTTCGCGGATGCGGTTGCGTCGGGGTCGGCGCGGTCGTCGACGGGCGCGTCATTGTCTTCTGCGGCCATCGCCCACTCCTTTCCTCGTGCGAGATCGTCCGTCCATGGTATCGCATTCGGTCGGGCCGAGAACCCACCGTCGTCGCTACCGCGTCTACAACCAGCTATGCTTTCTCATATAATAGATCATTGTCGATACAAGTACGGCGCAGACGAACCAGAATACAAAGTAACCGTAATCGTTATGGATTTCCGGTATGTATTGAAAGTTCATCCCGTAGATGCCGCAAAGGAACGTGAGCGGCAGGAATATGACGCTGACGGCGGTGAGCCTGGTGACGACGTCGTTGGTCTTTTTGCTGACGATGCCGAGGTAGAGGTTGAGCGTCTCGGAGAGCGTCTCGCGTTCGACGGTGACGTCGGCGCAGATGCGTTCGAGGGTGCCGAGCATCTTTTCGAGGAACGGCACGGTCGAGGTCGGGACGACTTCGTGCCTGCGGTTGCAAAGCTCGCCGAGGTCCTCGCGCGCAGCGAGGACGAGTTCGCGGAAGGTGAGGAGGTCGCGACCGACGTTGGCGACGCGGCTGAAGATGCGGTCGTCGACTTCTCCGAAAATTTCGGCTTGGATGGTGCGGACGCGGGTGGAGAGTGAACGTTGCGTAGCGCGATACTGCATCACGAGGTGGTCCCAGATCTCGTAGAGGAGGAAGCCGGGACTTTGGGCGTAGCGTTCGAAGTCGACGCGGCAGGTGCGTCGGACCTGGTCGAGGAAGTCGGCCTGACCGCGGCGTGCGGTGACGAGAAACGACGCGCCGATGAACATCTCAACGACCTCGACATGGACTTGACCGTCGACGAGGCAGGGGGCTTCGAGCGTCGCGTGCAGGCATTCTTCGTGGACGCGTTGCCCTGGTCGACCGGCGGCGTGCCTGAGGTCCGCGACGACGGCGTCGGCGGTGCCGAGGCCGCGGAGGAGGCGTTCGAGTCGACCGAGCGCGGCGTCGTCGCGGGCGCCGACGTCGACCCAGCAGAAGAGTCCGGCGGCGCACGCGTCGGCGACTTCGTCGAGCGTGAGATCGCGGTAGATACGGGCGTTGAAGTCAAAGGCAACGGCGGTGTCGATCATGGTTGTGGCCGGGTGAGCGTGGGGAGTGCGGGTGGAAGGTCGATCAGCGGAGACGCCTCTGAGACGGCGCGTGTTCGTGCGGCGGGGGGCGTCGGCGGAGGCGGGACCTCGGGTCGCGGCGGCAGGTTGATCGCGGGCGAACCGGCGGGCGAGGCGGGCTCGGGCGGCGTGGGATCGTCGGGCCGAGGCGGGGGAAGCTCGGACATCAAGATCACATGCTGATCGGCTTCGCAGTGTCGTTTCAAGTCGGCCAGGGTGACGATTTCGACGGCCCTGAGGTCGGCGATCGCCGCGGGCTCGACCGGCCAATAGAGCGCCGCGGATTCGCCGGCGGTCTCGTAGAGACGCAGCTCGCGACCGGCAGGCAAGACGCCCCGCGGACGCGCCCACGCCGTCTGTCCAGGTGCATGCGCGACGCGAATCACGAGGCACGACCGCACCTGCCGGACGCCCGCGGCAATTTCGACCGGATGCGGCTCGACAGTGATCGACTCAATGCGGACCTTACCGCCCGACGGCAACTCGAACGAGTGCGAGGTGCGCCCGGCGACCAGGTCGCGGACGAGGCCGGGATCGAGCACGAGGGCGGCCGGCGTCTCGCGGGTCGGGTGCCACCAGACGCCGACGACGGGCTGCGCGGCAAGCGTCGAGCTCCCGGCGCGTGGCCAGCGCGACGTCGTCGCCAGCCACGCCGGCGCGGGATAGCCCTCGCGGTTGCCCCAACGCAACGCCGTCGAGGCCGCCTTCGTCCCCGTCGCACGCGGGCGGACCTCAAGCCAAAACTCGCGCGGGCGATCGATCTTGAGCACGGACTCCGACGTCTCGTCGCGCGACGTCTTCTCGAGGGTTGCGAGCAACTCGAGTCCGGAGCCGCCGGGGGCTCGATTTTGGAGGATCGCGGCGCGACGGCCGCTGACCTCGAGCGCCGGTTTGAAGGGATAGTCGTCGCGCGACCAGACGCCGCGGACGATCGCGAGGCCGTCGTCGCGGCTCTCGATATTCGCTGTCAAGAGGTCGCCGGCATCAAGCTCGATGTTCGCCGAGAGCGGCTGGTCGGCGTCGACGCGAATCCGATAGCCGTCGGGCGGAAGGCCGAGCAGCCACTGGTAATCGACGCCGAGCAAACTAACCGCGCGCTCGCCGACAGGAATCGCGCCCGCGGCCGGGGCGGCTTGCTCGCGGTCGACGCGGAACATCAAGCGCCGGCGGATCACGCGGCGAATCCCGTCCACCACCCCGCGGGCGTCGTCAATCGCGTAAAACTTGCCCGGCATCGGGAACTTCTCGATGACCGCGAACTGCTCGCGGATCTTGTCGGCGTCAGCCTTATTAGGCAGGAACCCGACAACGCGGACGACGATATCCGAGCCGCTGAACGCGGCGGTCAAAGTCTCGGCGACGGTCTTGCCGTTCGGGTTCGCCTCGCGGTCTTGTTCCCAGCGGTTGTCGTGGCCGTCGGTGAGCACGACGAGCGTCTTCAAGCCTTGAATTGACGCGTCGTCAAGATCCTTGCGGGCTTCGAGCAACGCTCGGACGACGGGCGACTTGTTCCAGGGCTTCACATTGGGATATTCAAGCTTGTCGAAGACGCGGTGCTCGATCGCGGGGTCGCGCGGGTCCCAACGAAGCGGGTCGACGACGCGGGCGATCGTCTTTTCGGCCTCATCAACGGTCATTTTAGGCGGAACGGCGGCGCCGAAGGTCCAAACGCTGACGATCGCGCCGGCGGGGACCTCGCGAAGGACCTCGCGGAGCGCGCGGACGGCTTGGGCATACTTGTCGGTCGGCCCGAACTCCTGCCCTTCCGGCGGGCCCATTGTGCCGGAGGCGTCGAGGACGACGGCCACCGCGCCGTTGCCCGCGCCGAAGCGTTCGAAGATCGTGCGGTCGGCCCGAACGACGACGCCGCCTGTCGGAGGACGCGGCCGGCTTGAAGCGACGACCTCCGGGACCTCGTGCAGGTCGGCGTCGACGACGCGCTCGAACTTTTGGCCACGAAAGAGGCCGCGAAGAGTGAGATTCGAGCGTGCGACGGTCGGCACGGGAGGTGGGGTCAACTCGGCGGCGATCAGCAGCGGGCTGTCGAGTCGGAGGTGAATCGGCGGGTCGAGGTTCGGCCCGACGACGCGCGGAAAGCGTTGCGCCGCGGTCGGCGAGACGACGCGCAGGCCGGGGCCGGCGTCGATCGAAACGACCGGCGCGCCCGCGATCAGCGGCAATCCCGGCTCGTTGCGGAGCCTGAATTCCAGGTCGACGGGGCGTTCTCCGGTGAGTACAAGCGAGGCGCGGGTCGCGTCGACTCGGGGCGTGGCCGAAGCTTCGACGAGGCCGGCGGCATCCTCGAAGTGGAGTCGATCGAGACGCCGGAGCTCGCTTTCGAGTGTGAGCATCGGCTTGAGGTCGAAGCCCGGCGGCATCAACCGGCGCGCGTCGTCGAGCATCGCGAGGCCGGCGGTCCGATAGTACGGCGCGTTTGTGTCTTCGCTCGCCCAGTGATCGTTGAGGGTCCGCCGCGCGAGCGAGACGAGGAGGTCGGCGAGTCGGACCGAGCGGAGCGTGATGGTCGGGTCGCGGAGGTTGGAGCGGGCCTCGATTTCGCGGGAAAGCCGGCGGGCGCCTTCGCCGTCGAGCCGTCGCGTCAGTCGCGCCGCGGCGAGCAGGTCGGACCGCGTGGGGGGCTCCTTCGCGATCGTGCCGCGGCCTTCGAGTCGCCGGACAACTTCGTCGGGCAGGAATCGACGGCGACGTCCGATCGAGTCGCCGGCCTCGCGCACGAGGAGGTCGCGCTCGCTCGGAAGGCGTTTCGGCTCGATCAGCATCGCCAGCATCCGCAGCAAGTGGGCGGCGTTGTCGATTGCGTTCGCTCCGCCGGGTCCGGCGATTGCGGGAGCCGCCTCCGGGTTGATCGCGACGCCGCGTGGGGACTCGTCGTACCAGCGAGTGCCGAGCTGGGCGAGTTCAAGGCGGCCGATTCGATAGGTGCGCGCGATCGCTCCCGCGGACCCGCTCGACGCATCCTCGGATTGGGTAGGGGAGGCGGGCGCGAAGTTCGCGGGCGTCGGATTCGCGGTCCCTCCGACCTCGGCGACCGACTTGAGTCTGTCGACAACCTGGCCGAGGGCCTCGCCGGCGGCGGAGCCGGTTAGAGGATTGCCGTTCGACGAAGTGGTTTTGGCGGCGGGATTCGCGGACCCGCGACGGTCGAGGCGGGACTGGCGATCGACCAACTCGACGCGCAAGGGTCGGTCGAGCTGTCCGAGCCGGGTCAGTTCGGGCGGCGGGTCCTTGAGGTCGAGAAACGGGACGCGGAGGAGGTCGTCGATCGTCTCCCAGGCGCGGGGCGACTCGTCTGCGAGCGCGGTCTCGCAGGCTCTGGCAAAGGCGATTTCGAGGGCTTTCGCGGCGGCGAGGGCACGGGCGACCGCGACGCGGGGCGGCGCGGTCGCGGGGTCCAGCGAGGTCGGGGGCGTCGAGCCGGTTTCGACTTCATACAGGTGGGTGGCGTCGTCGATCGCGTCGAGGGCGTCGGCGAGTTCGACGACGGCGCGGCTCTCGGGGTTGATCGTGTCGACGTTGCTGCCGGAAGCCGCGGCGGCGGGATCGCGACGGCGAGCGGCCCAAGCGGCGTAATACGGCACCAAAGGGCGCCAGAGGTCGCGGAGCCGGAGCGCCTGATCGAAGACGGCCGCGTCGTCGAGAGCGGCTTTGAACTCGCGCTCCGCGCTGTTGAAGAGGGTCTCGGCCTCGGCGAGTCGGTTCGCATCGGCGGTGAAGATGAGGTCGTGCGCGAGTCGTCGGTCGCGACCGGCAGCGCGAACGCGTGGTTCGATCCAGGCGGCGACGACCTCGGGATGCCCGGCATCGGGTTCGCCCGCGGCGCAGGCGGCGGTCTCGGCAAGCACGCGCAGCGAGAGCGCCCTCGAGAGCGCGTGGTCGAGCTCGGGTCCGCCCGGAACCGGGAGGTCGCGGTCGAACAGGACGATGTCGTTCAGTTCGGCGGTCCGCGGCATGCCGGGGGGCTCGACGAGGCGGGCGAGCCTGGCGGCGCGCTTGAGATTCGCCGACGGGTTCTGGAGGACGCGTCGATGCAGGAAGGCGGCGAACTGCGCGCGGACGAGCCGCGGGTCGCGCGACGTCGACGAATCCGCCTTCGGGCCGGTCCGAATGCGCTGCCAGAGCCCGCTCGCGGCGTCGTCGCCGGCGATCCAGAGGGCCTCGAATTCGGCGGCGGGGACGTCCATCGCGGCGAGCGCTCCCAAGCCTTCGAGGACCGGCATCGACAGCGAAACGGGGCTCGACGTGAGCTCGACGAGCTGGGCGCGCGGGAGTTCGCGTTCGATTTCGAAGAGCTGGTCGAGCATCAGCCGCGCCGAGCGCGCGTCGCCGACTCGCATGAGGGCGTCGTAGCGTTCGAGGACCGCAAGATAGAGCGCCCAGAGCCGCGGCGCGTGCGCCGCGGGATGCGGGCGGGTCTCGTTGTTGCGTGCGAATCGCCTCCAGGCATCGAGCCAGGGTCCGCGGACGCCCGGAGCTTCGCCGCGGTCGACGGTCGCGACGGCGGCAATGCGGTTCGCGGCGGCGAGTTCGATCCGCCTGGCGCGTGCGCGACCGAGCGACCCCGACGGCAGAAGTATCGGCTTCTGAGCCTCGCCGCGATGCGGGAGCGCCCAGGCGTCGACGCGGTTCGCGGCGTAGTCGAAGAGCAGCTCGGCATTCACACGGCCGTCGACGTCCGCCGCCGCGCCCGCCAGACCCTCGCCCCAAAAGTGCAGAAAGGCCGAGCCGCCGACGCCGGTCGAGCCGTCTCGGAATGCGTCGGAGGTCCAAGAGCGACGGTCGATGTCGCTCGCGCTCACGACGACCAGGTTCGGGATCGATGCAATCTTCGACTCGAGCCCCGCAAGGCCGCGCGCAAAGTCGTCGCGGATCATCCCGAAGCCGGGCAGGGCGTCGAGCCGGGTCGCGTCGAAGACCAGCAGCTTGTTCTTCCGGGCCGGCACGAGCGTGCGGAGTCCTTCGAGGATCGCCTCGACGCGAAGACGGTTGCGCGGCGAGCTGGTGTTCGCGGCGTCGTCGGGCAAGAGGTACGGGCCTTCGTCGTCGGACCCGCCGTGCGCGGCGAAGACCAGGACGACGGTGGGCTCGGTCGCGGTCGAGAGGTCGCGCTCCCAGGTCGACCGCGTCGTAAGAGGGATCGGGTCGCGTGCGAGCCGGAGTCCGCGCGACCGCCAGAGCATCGCCGTCGGGGCGCGCCGCGCGATCGCCGCCAGGCCAGCGAGCGACCGACGTCCCTCGGCGTTGTGCGGGACCGCCAGGTTCGTTTCGTACCCCGCGCCGACGAGGATCACGCACGAAGCCCGCGGCGGCCACAGCCAGAGCGCCACCCAAACGAGAACTCCGGTCAACGCGAAGTATGCGCACGCGGTCAGAATCGTGAGCCGACGCGACCCGGCGCGCGACGACGACGCTCGTTCGCGTCGCCAGCGCGCGACCGGCCCCGCGGTACGATTCAATTCGTCCGCCTCGGCCCGACCACCGCTCGCTCCCGACGCCGCCGCCATGTCACGCCTCACATCGCCGCCCGTCGCGACGTCAACGCCGCACGTGGATCACCATTCCGACCGCCCGTCTCCGTCGAGTGTGACCGCCGTTTCCGTCCGCGAATGGAATTGATCTCGATCGATCGTCACGAGACGTCCTTGTGTCGCGTAAACCGCAATGGCAGAATCACATTCACCGAAGCGATCGCTTTCGATTTCGTCGCGGCGCGGGGCCGCGACTTTCGTTGTCGAGCGACGACGTCCCCCCGAACGGAGCTGCTCGTGGCCGATTCCGCTCCCGCTCATCAACTGACCGCTTCGAGCCCGCTCGACTCGTCGACGTTCCTTCCGTACATGTTCACGGGCGTCGAGGAAATCTCGCAACCGTTTCGGTTCGAGTTGCAACTCCTCGCCGACATGAACAAAACGATCGACTTCGCGAAGATCCTCGGCAAAACCGTCACGGTCACGCTCGACCTCCCAAATGGCGTCACTCGTTACTTTAACGGAATCATCGCCCGTTTCACGCAGGGAGAGACCGTCCGGCTTTCGACCGAGGGATCGGCGTTTTACATACGCTATCGGGCGGAAATCGCGCCGAAGTTCTGGTTTTTGTCGAAGAACGTCCAAAGCCGCGTCTTTCAGCATCTGACCGTGCCCCAGATTTTGACGCAAGTGCTGACCGGGATCACCGTCGAGAACAAGATCGAAGGCAATTTCCTCCAGCGCGAATACTGCGTACAGTACCGCGAGTCCGACTTTGACTTCGCGAGCCGCCTCATGGAAGAGGAAGGGATCTTTTATTACTTCACGTACACCCAGTCGGCGCACACGCTGGTGCTTGGAAACGAGCCCTCGGCAAACCAGACGGTCGCGTCGACGCCTGTGTCGTACAAATCGACGTACGGCGACCACGGCGACCAGCCGATCATCATGAGTTGGGAGAAGTCGCAGGAGATCCGCGCGGGGAAAGTGACGCTCTGGGATCATCACTTCCAATTGCCGACCTCCAACCTGAGCGCCACCAAAACGACGCCGCCGACGGTGCAAGCGGGCACCGTCTCGCACACGCTCACTCTCGGGAACGACTCGCTTGAGGATTACGAATATCCTGGTTATTACGCGAAGCGCTTCGACGGCGTAAACGCCGACGGCGCCGACCAGGCCGAGGCGCTCAACAAGGTATTTGACGACAACGACCGCACCGCCGGAATCCGGATTCAGCAAGAAACGACGTCCGCGGTCACGATCGGCGGCACGAGTCTGAACCCGAGTTTCATGCCGGGCTGCAAGTTCGCGCTCCAGAATCATCCGAACGGGGACGGCTCGTACGTTTTAACGAGGGTCGAGCACGACGCGCGGGTCGAGAATCTCCGCGCGGCGGGAAGCGTCGAGGTGCTCTATCAGAATTCGTTCAAGTGCGTGCCGCTGACGACGCTGCCGTATCGTCCGCCGCGTCGCACGCGGAAGCCGGTCGTCGAGGGACCGCAGACGGCGGTCGTAGTCGGCAGCGGGAGTGCGTAGATCCTCACCGACAAATACGCGCGCGTGAAGGTGCAGTTTTTCTGGGATCGGCAGGGAGCGAACGACGCGAACAGCTCGTGTTGGATCCGCGTCGGGCAAGCGTGGGCGGGTCAGGGCTGGGGCGCGATTCATATCCCGCGGATCGGCCACGAGGTAATCGTCGCGTTTCTCGAGGGCGACCCCGACCAGCCGATTATCGTGGGCGGCGTCTACAACGCGGCGAACATGCCGCCTTACACGCTCCCCGATAATATGACGCAGAGCGGCATCCGGTCGCGGAGCACCTTGGAGGGGGGTGTTGAGAATTACAACGAGCTCCGTTTCGAGGATAAAAAGGGCTCCGAGCTGATCACGTTTCACGCGGAGAGAGACTTCGAGCGGGTCGTCGAGAACAACGACTCACTCGTCGTCGGAAGCGACCAGGCCCCCGTCGGCAGTCAGACGATTAGCGTTTACAAGGACCGCACCGAGACCGTCGAGACCGGCAACGAGACGGTGACGGTCAAAAAGGGCAACCGGGTCGTGAACATCGACACCGGGAATGAGACGCTCAACGTCAAGACCGGCAATCGCGAAGTCAATGTCAACACCGGCAACGACACGCACAACGTCAAGACCGGCAACCGCGAAGTCAACGTCAACACCGGCAACGACACGCACAACGTCAAGACCGGCAACCGCGTCGTGAACGTCGATACCGGCAACGACACGCACAACGTCAAGACCGGCAACCGCGAAGCGACGATCAGCGTGGGGAACGAGAAGCTTACGATCAGCATCGGCGACCAGACGACGACGCTCAACCTAGGGCAATCGACGACGAAGGCGATGATCGCGATCACGCTTCAGGTCGGCGCCAGCAGCATCAAGATCGACAACACCGGAGTCACGATCAACGGGCCGATGATCAAGCTGAACGGGACGGCGATGATTCAGGCGTCGGCACCGATGACCGAGGTGAGCGGCGAGGGCATGCTCGAGCTTTCGGGCGGCATCGTGATCATCGGTTAAATGACGTCGCGACGAGACGGCGTGCGCAATCACGAGGCGGGGAGCAACGATGGTCGACGAGTGGTCGCGAATACCGACGAAAACCGCCGCCGAAGTGTGCGCGCTCTACAAGCCGACCCCCGCGGCGCGGGCCCGGCTCGAGCCGTCGACAACGCCGCGAGGATTCGTCGAGGCGCTCGTCGCGGGCGACATGGCGCGCGACGCCGTCGCCTTCATGACGCAGGCCTTGCCGAAGCGCGAGTCGATCTACTGGGCCTACCTCTGCGTCGACTCGAACCCCGAGGCCGCCGCGAGCGAAACCTGCCGGGCGGCGCTCGACGTCGCCCGCGACTGGGTCGCCGAACCCTCCGACAACACCAAGCGTCGCGAGGCCATGACCCGCGCGAAAGCCGCCGGTCTTGATACGCCCGCGGGCTGCGTCGCCGCCGCCGTCTTCTTCTGCGGGGACAGCATCGCGCCCGCCGACCTCCCCGTCGTCGCCCCCGCGCCGCACGTCGCCGGCACCATGGCCGCCGCCGCGATCCAGCTCGCCGCCGTCAACCCCGAGCCCGCCCGCGCCGGCGAACGCCTCCAAAACTACCTCGCGCTCGCGGGCGACCTCGCCGCGGGTAAAATCGAGTGGCCCAAGAAACGCTAAACGCCCCCGACGTCTCTCTAGGAACACGGAGTCCACGCCAATGCCCCCGGCCGCGCGTCTGACCGACATGCACGTCTGCCCGCAGGTTACGGTTCTCGTCCCGCACGTCGGCGGTCCGATCGCCGGTCCCGGCGCGCCCACCGTCCTCATCGGCGGACTCCCCGCGTCCTGCGTCGGCGACATCGCCGTCTGCGTCGGACCTCCCGACACCGTCGCGATGGGCTCGGAAAAGGTGTTAATCTGCGGACGGCCCGCGGCGCGGATGGGAGACCAATGCGCGCACGGCGGCACCATCATCCTCGGCTGTTTCACCGTGATCATCAATTGAGCGGTTGAACAGCCGCGAACGCCATGGAAGCGGCCACGCGCACGATCACTTCGCGACGTACAACTCGCGATCCTCGTTCCACACGAAAAGATCGTCCTTAACCGTCTCGAACGCCGCCACGATCGCCTCGTGCTCAGACTGTACCGAATAACGCTTCTTCGTGGCTTCGTTGCGGATGACGTTGCCGGTTTCGCGGATTGCCGTCGCGGCGACTTGCCCGCCGACCGGGCCGAACATCCGCATCGCCTGCGGCATCAAGCTCGCCACAACGCTCATCACCGCCGAGCTCGCCACGCGATTCTTCACTTCGGTCGCCGCGGTCCCCCCCGACTGCATCGTCGCGACGCTCTTTCCGACGACCTTGCCCGAGACCGGACACTTCCACGTGACTTCAACCTGGGCGTCTTGCACGTCGACGTCCGCGACGTTCGGCTCGATGGTGTCATAGAGAATCTTGGCCATGTCGCAATGCTCCGAGCAGGTCGACCGCACGCCGCGTGGTGTTATCCGAACTGTTTTTGACAATACGGGCGCGCGACTATTGAAATCAAGGCCGCTCCCCGTCGAAATCCGGCCGGGGACTGGCCGCGGGCACACCGCGCGGTTAACTTATTCGCTATTCAACGCTCTCAAAGCCGGGCCGCTCTCCTTCGGCCCGCGACGCGAGGCACCGACTTTTCGCCGCCGCAACCGGAGCCGCCGAGAACTCGCATGTCGAAAGCCGACAAACCCTTCGATCCCTCGTCTACGAACGATTTCAGCGCTGACGCCGCCGCGTTCCCGTCGTATATCCCGGCGTACGAGTCGCCGCGCGAACTCACGGCTTCAGCAGTCGCGCTCGGCAGCCTGCTCGGGATCGTCTTTGGAGCGTCGTCGCTCTATTTAGTATTGCGCGTCGGCCTCACGGTGTCGGCGTCAATTCCGGTCGCGGTGCTCGCGATCACGCTCTTCCGCGCCTTCTCGAAGACGTTCGGCACGCGGCCCGCGACGATCCTCGAAAACAACATCGTGCAGACCGCGGGCTCGGCGGGCGAGTCGATCGCGTTCGGCGTCGGCGTCACAATGCCGGCGCTGCTCATTTTGGGTTACGACCTCGACCTCGCGCGGGTGATGCTCGTCGGCGGCTTGGGCGGATTACTCGGTATTCTGCTGATGATCCCGCTGCGCCGCGCGTTCATCGTCGCGCAACACAAGACGCTTAAATATCCCGAAGGCACGGCGTGCGCGCAAGTGCTTATCGTCGGCGAGCGGGGAGGTTCAAGCGCCCGCACCGTCTTTACCGGCTTCGGCCTTGCCTTCGTCTACCAACTGTTGATGCAGGCGCTGCACCTGTGGCAGGAGTATCCAGCCCGAGCGATCCCGAGACTGACGAAAGCCGTCGTCAGCCTCGAGGCGTCGCCGATTTTGCTCGGCGTCGGCTACATCATCGGCTTCCGGATTTCGGCGGTGATGGCCGCGGGCGGACTCCTCTCGGCCCTCCTGCTTACACCGGCGATCGCGACCTTCGGTGAACATTCGACCGTCCCGATCCCGCCGGCGACGAAACTGATCTCCGTCATGAAGCCGAGCGAGATCCGCGACGCCTACATCCTCTATATCGGAGCGGGAGCCGTCGCGACCGGCGGCATCATCTCTTTACTGCAAGCCTTGCCCTTGATTCTGTCGTCGATGAGGTCGGGCCTGAGCGACATCGGCAAGGGCCGCGGCAAAGGCTCGCTCAGCCGGACCGACCGCGACTTGCCGCTCTGGCTCGTTTTGGTCGGAGCCGTCGGCCTGGTGATCGCGATCGCCGCGACCTCCTTGATCCCGACCGACACCACGGGGCGGATCGCCGGCGCGGTGCTGATCGTGATGTTCGGCTTCCTGTTCGCGACCGTTAGTTCGCGGCTGACCGGCGAGATCGGCTCGTCGTCGAATCCCATCTCGGGGATGACCGTCGCCACTCTCCTGCTGACGTGCCTGGTGTTCGTTCTTCAGGGATGGGTTGGACCTGAATATCGACTCGCGGCGCTCTCGATCGCGGCAATCGTCTGCGTAGCGGCCTCCAACGCCGGCTCGACGTCGCAGGACCTCAAAACGGGCTACCTCGTCGGCGCGACGCCGAGTTTTCAGCAGATCGCGATCCTCGTCGGCGCGTTCACGTCGGCGCTCGTGATCGGCGGCACGCTGCTGCTGCTCAACAACGCCAGTACCGTCGTGACCTCGAAGGCCGAATACCTGCCGACCGCAAGCACCGACGCCTCGAAGCTGACCGAAACGATGGCGCACAACGGCAAGACATACAAAATCTGGCGCGTCGTCGAGCCGACTCCCGGCGCGGCCCCCGGCAAGTATCTCGTCGACGACGACGGCAAGGCGAAGTTCCTCGTCGACCCCGCGATCAACGGCCGCGTGAAGACCCGCGACGACGGCGCGGAGGTCACGAAGTACGACGCCCCGAAAGCCCGTCTGATGGCGCTCATTATTGACGGCATCATGAAGGGCGACCTCCCTTGGGCGTACGTTCTGCTCGGCGCGGTGATCGCGCTCATCATGGAAATGTGCGGCGTGCCGGCACTCGCGTTCGCGGTCGGCGTCTACCTGCCGCTCTCGACCTCGACCGCGATTTTCGCCGGCGGAGCGGTCCGATTGCTCGTCGATAAAATTAAGAAATCGAGCTCCGCCGAGTCCGACTCGAGCCCCGCCGTCCTGCTTTCCAGCGGCTACATCGCGGGCGGCTCGATCGCGGGCATCCTGTTCGCGATCTTCGCAATCATTCCGGGCTTCTTGACCGGTATCAACCTCGCCGACGCGAAAAATTGGCTCGGCCGCGCGGTCGTCCCCACCGAGTGGAGCGAGAGCGCCTGGCCGGCGCTGGTCGCGCTCGGCACCCTGACGCTCCTGCTCCTGTTCGTTGGTCTCGGCGTCCTGTTCAAAGGGGACGACCCGCACGCCGCGGGCGAGATCGAGGCCCGCGAAGAAAACCTTTAAGCCGCCGTCCTCGACGTCATTCGGTATCGAACCGTCCACCTCACTGACCCAAAGCCCAACCAGGAGAAGACATCCATGACGCGCCCGATTTTACTCCGACTCGCCGCTTGCGCGGCCGCCTACCTGTGCGCGACGCTGTTCGCGTACGGCGACGAAGGCATGTGGGTCTTCGACAAGCTCCCGCTCCGCGAACTCAAGGCACGCTACGGCTTCGAGCCGACAGCCTCGTGGATCGAACACCTGCGTTCGTCCGCGGTGCGCTTCAACAGCGGCGGCTCGGGCTCGTTCGTCTCGAGCGACGGCCTCGTGCTCACGAATCATCACGTCGGCTCCGACACGCTGAACAAGATCAGCTCGGCGAAGAAAAACTACTACCGCGACGGCTTCTATGCGAAAACCCGCGCCGAGGAAGTGAAAGCGCCCGACCTCGAGCTGAACGTGCTCGTCGCGATCGAGGACGTCACCGACAAGGTCAAGGGGGCGGTCAAGCCCGGCATGAGCGACGAAGAGGCCGGCAAGGCGAAGCGCGCGGCGATCGCGGTCATCGAAAAGGAGTCGCTCGACAAGTCCGGCCTGCGCAGCGACGTCGTCACCCTCTACCAGGGCGGCAAGTACGCGCTTTACACCTACAAAAAGTACACCGACGTCCGGCTCGTCTTCGCGCCTGAATTCGCGATCGCGTTCTTCGGCGGCGATCCCGACAACTTCGAGTATCCCCGTTACGACCTCGACTTCTGCCTCTTCCGGGCCTATGAGAACGACCAGCCCGTGCGACCGAAGCACTTCTTGAAGTGGAGCGAGGCCGGCGCGAAAGAGGGCGACCTCACGTTCGTAGCCGGGCATCCCGGACGCACGAGCCGGCTGAATACCTTTGCGCACCTCGAGTTTTTGCGCGACGTTCAGTTCCCGCTCGTGCTGGAAGTGCTCCGCGACCGCGAGAAGTTTCTGCTGGCCTACGGCGAGCGCGGCCCCGAGCAAGACCGCCAGTCGCACCAAATGCTCTTCGGCTATCAAAACTCGCGAAAGGCGCGCGACGGCGGCCAAAAAGGCCTCAACAACGCCGCGGTGATGGCCCGCAAGGCCGCGCGCGAAAAAGAAATCCGCGCGAAAATCGACGCCGACCCTCGTATGAAGGCCGCCTACGCCGCCGCTTGGGACAAAATTGCCGCCGCGCTGAAGTTGAGCAAGGAGTCGATTCACGAGTCGATGTTCCTCGAACGCGGCATGGCGTTTGACTCGCGGCTCTTCCAAATCGCCCGGACGCTCGTGCGGATGGCCGACGAGACCGCGAAGCCGAACTCCGACAGGCTCGCCGAATACCGCGATTCTTCGCTCGAATCGACGAAACTCGCGCTCTTCTCCGCCGCGCCGGTCTATCCGGAATTTGAAATTGCGAGGCTCGCGCACTCGCTTGAATACTGGGTCAAAAAAGTCGGCGCGGACAATCCGACCGTGAAGAAAGTCCTCGCCGGCAAGACCCCCGCCGAGCGCGCGAAGGAACTCGTCGAAGGTTCGAAGCTTGATACCGTCACGTGCCGGCATAAGGTTGCGGAGTCGGGCGCCGCGGGTATCAAATCCGAACCTGATGCGATGATTCAGCTCGCGCTGCTGGTCGATCCCGAAGCCCGCGCGGTCCGCAAAAAAACCGAGCGTGAGGTTGAGGACGTGCTCGAGGAACAATACGGCCTGATCGCGAAGGCGCTCTTCGAGCTCGAAGGCGACAACGTCTATCCCGACGCGACGTTCACGTTGCGGCTCGCCTTTGGACCGATCGCGGGCTATGAAGTCGACGGTAAGAAGATCCCGGCGTTCACGACGATGGGCGGTGCATTCGAGCACGCGGCGTCGCACGGCGACAAGCCCCCCTACGAACTGCCCGCAAGCTGGATCGAGGCGAAAAAAGCCGGTCGGCTCAAGCTCGACACGCCGTTCAATTTCGTCAGCACCGCCGACATTATCGGCGGCAACTCCGGCAGCCCCGTCGTGAATCGCGACAACGAGATTGTCGGCCTGATCTTCGACGGGAACATCGAGTCGCTCGTGCTCGACTTCGCGTACGACGACGTCGTTTCTCGCGCCGTCTCGGTCGATACGCGTTCGATCCTCGAGTCATTGCGGTCGATCTATAGCGCCGAAGGGCTGCTCGACGAGTTGCTCGGCAAGAAGTGACGTCCGCACCGACGACGAAATTCAAGCGAGGCCCGGGAAGTTCTTCCGACCTCGTTTGAATTTCAAAAGGCGGCAACGGCTTGCGGGCCGGGCCGCCGCGATGTCCAATTGAAATGATTCTAAGGCAGTCACCACGATCTCCGCGATCTCCAGTGAGGCGATCCCGATGCAGCCGACGAAACCACTCGACCGCCGCGCGTTCCTGCAACAATCCGCCGCTCTCACCGCGGCTTTGTCGGCATTCGAAGCGAGCGCCTCGCGCGTGCCGGCGGCGGGTCCGCCAGCGGCCGACGACGCTCCCGCCAAAAAACCGAGCGCGAACGAAACGATTCGCGTCGCGGTGATCGGCGTCCGGGGCCGCGGGCTCGAGCACGTCGGCTCGCTGTTGCGTCAAAAGGACGCGCGAATCACGACGATCTGCGACGTCGACCGCAACGTGATCGGTCGCGCGATGAAGCAGGTCGCGGGCCGCAACGGTTCTGAACCGAACTACGTGCAAGACCTGCGCCGCGTCTTTGACGACAAAGAGATCGACGCCGTGACGATCGCGACGCCGAATCACTGGCACGCGCTCGCGACGATTTGGGCCTGCCAGGCAGGCAAGGACGTGTACGTCGAGAAGCCCGTCAGCCACAACGTGACTGAAGGCCGCAGGATGGTCGAGGCCGCGCGGAAGTACGGCCGAATCGTCCAAACCGGCACGCAATGCCGCAGCCACAAGGGCATCCAGGACGCGATGGCGTTCCTGCATTCCGGCAAGTTGGGCAATGTTTATATGGCGAAGGGCCTCTGTTACAAGCCGCGCGGGTCGATCGGGCACAAAGCGGACGCGCCGGTGCCCGACGGGGTCGACTACAACATTTGGCTCGGCGCCGCGCCGGTCCGCCCGTTTAACCCGAATCGGTTCCACTACGAGTGGCACTGGAATTGGGATTACGGCAACGGCGACCTCGGCAACCAAGGCATCCACCAGATGGATCTGGCGCGCTGGGGCCTCAATAAGAACGAGTTTCCGCGGTCGGCGCAGGCTTCGGGCGGCCGCTACGGTTACAGCGACGACGGCCAGACGCCGAACACCCTCGCGGTCGACCTCGAATTTGACGACGCCCTGCTGCAATTCGAGGTCCGCGGCTTGAAGACCAACGACGAACTCGGCGTCCGCGTCGGCGACATCTTCTACGGCACCGAAGGCGTCCTCGCGATCACGAGCTATACGCACTGGCAAACGTTTATGGGCTCAAAGCTTGAAAAGGGACCGGGCGGGGACGGCGGCGGCGATCACTTCGCGAACTTTCTGGCCGCGGTGAAGTCCCGCGACGCGAAGACGCTGCACGCCGATATCGAACAGGGGCACCTCTCGAGCGCGTATTGCCACCTCGGCAACATCGCCTATCGACTCGGCCGCAAGCTCGCGATCAACACTTCGGCCGAGTCGTTCCTGAACGACGCCGAGGCCGACCGCATGCTGACGCGTCCCTATCGCGCCCCGTTCGTGGTTCCGGAGAAGGTCTAAGCACGATCATTCGTTGCCGCGTTCAGGTCGATCGCGCTTTGATCTCGGCTTATGACGCTTTGCTGGCGGGCCAGACGCGGCGGACGACGCCGGCGACGGCCGGCATGTGTTTGGCCGCGCCGTGGACTCCGCGCGCGAGCATGATCGAGCGCGGGCCGAGTTCGTCGACCTCGGCGTGTTCGGCGAGTCGAATCCGGAGGGCATCGATTTCGGCCCGAGCAGCCACGAGTTCGGCGTTCAAGCGTTCGATTTGATCGTGATAATCGAACGGGGCGAAGCCGTCCATGCAATTTGCGGGCGCCCTGAAGGCCGCGAGCAGGTCGCGGCTTTCCGTGCGGACGTAGAAATGGTTGATGCCGTCGAACGCGGCGTGCAAGTACCGGGCATCGTGCATCAGGTCGGCCCAAATCGCGGGATCCTGCCCTTCGAGCACGACGACCTTGGGACGCAGCCGCGACCAGTCGGCTCCCATGACGACCTGGCGCTCGTGACATTCGACGTCGATCTTGAGGAAGTCGACCTCGCGGTTGCCGACGTAACGCGCGCGGATCGTTTCGAGCGTGAGGATCGGCACCTCGCGCTCGACGAACTCGATGCCGAGCATGCGGACCTCGTCGGCCATTTCTTTCGAGAAGGTCGACCAACCGAGGCTCGACGTCGCCTCGTAGAACGTCATCGCGCCGTCGCGGTTGGAGACGCCGACGTTGAGGTTGATCTCGTGCGGCCGATCCTCCGCGATCATTGCGAAAACGCTCGGAATCGGCTCGATATTGATACCGCGCCAGCCTCGGCTCGAGAAGTATTTCGTGACCGAATGGTGCACGGGGTGGCAGGCGCCGACGTCGATAAAAAAGCCTTGCTCGTCGGGAAAGACGCGCGCGAGCAAGACGTCTTCCTGGTTTTGAGCAAACGAGAGCTTGAGCATCACTCGATCCTTTCGTCTATTTCGATCGGGTTGGTCGAGTGGTCAGATGACTTTGTGCAGGGAGTCGCGTTCGTCGTCGGCGCGGGCGTCGGCGGCGGGGCGGGCGAGGCGGATCGCGGGCGGAGCGGCGTCGTCGAGTACGCGCGCGGCGTCTACCATCGCGGCAAAGTGATCCTCGAGCGTTGCGAGCCTGCGCGCGAGCGCCGCGTGATCCCAACCGAGAGCCGAGGCCGCGCGGACGTCGTCGGCGAGCGCGGCGTGCCGGGCAACCAACCGCTCGAGGGCGCCGCAAGCCCCTTCAATCCGCGCCCCGAGGACGTGCTGACGGTGAGTCAGATTATGATAAATCTGCACCTGACGCTGAAAGATCGGCCGCAAGACGCGTCGGACGAGTCGTCGAGGCAAAAGTACGACGCGCTTCCAGCCGACGGGGCCGGGGCCAAGATCGTTGTAAAAGGTCAGGTCGTCCATCATTTCACTCCCGCGTTTGCGACGCTCGCGCCGCCTCGTTATAAGCGAGCCGTTCAATCATCTTCTTACTTAAGGCAAGTGCTCGACTCCGAGACGCGACTCGCTTCGAAGCCGTGCCGACGGAACCAGGCGGCCGCGAGCGACCTCCACTTCGTCGAGGCGGCGACATTCCAGTCGAAGGCCGCGCGGAGACGGGCGCGATCGGCAAGCGCGTGCACGACCGGCTCTTCGCCGCGATCGATCGCGGCGACGATCACCTCGGCGGCCTGCGCGCGAACCTCGCCCGAAACGATGTACGTGCCGAGAAAGCGTCCGAACAGGCTCTCCGTCGCATCCTGTTGAGCCAAAAAGACCGGCGTGCCGGTCGCGAGCGCCTCCAGGATCGGAATCCCAAACGCCTCGAATTCGGACATGAGGATCAAACCAAAGCTTTCGGCGTAGGCGGCGCGGAGCTCGGCTTCCGAGACGTATCCG
>JAJYDB010000044.1 GCA_021777845.1 Planctomycetota bacterium | reverse complement strand
GGCGCGCCAAAATCGACGGAGGCTCGACTTCGAGGCGATGCGCGACGGCCTGCTGGCAGCCTCGGGGCAGCTCGACCCGACCCTCGGCGGCCGTTCGTTCCGACTCGACGCCGAACCGTTCGGCACGCGACGGACCATCTACGGATTCGTCGACCGCTACAACCTGCCGCCGATCTTCCGGACCTTCGACTTCCCCACGCCCGACACCACCAGCCCGAAGCGCGCGTCGACGATCGTCCCGATGCAGGCGCTGTTTCTGCTCAACAACGGCTTCGTCGTCGAGCAGGCGCGCGGGTTGTCGCGGCGCGTCCAAGGCTTGAAATCGCCCGCGAACCGCGTCCAAACCCTGTACCGCACGCTCTTCGGTCGCGACGCGACGCCGAGCGAAACGGCCGCCGCGCTCGCGTTCATCGAGCGTCGCGCGCACTCCGCGCACGACGCGCCGACTTCACCCTGGCGTTACGGGACGGGCCGCGTCGACGAGTCGCCCGGCGGCGCGCACGTCGTCGATTTCCGCCCCTTCCCGCACTGGACCGGCACCGCGTGGCAGCTCGGACCAAAGATCCCGACGCCCGACGGCAACTTCGCGAACCTGCTCGCGAACGGCGGCCACCCGGGCCTCGACGGCCGCACCTCGACCGTCCTCCGCTGGACCGCGCCCGCCGACCTCGCCGTCAGCGTCGACGGCACGCTGGCACACAACGCGAAGCAAGGCGACGGCGTGCGGGCGCGCGTCGTCGCCGCGCGAGCCGGCGTGCTCGCCGCCTGGACGGCGCACGCGTCGCAGGCGCCTACGCGGCTCGAACGCGTCGAACTCAAGGCGGGCGAGACGCTCGACTTCGTCGTCGACTGCCGCGCCGAATGCAGCTTCGACGGCTACGCGTGGGCCCCCTCGATCCAGGTCGTCGGCATGCCCCCCGCCGGTCTGCGCCGCAACTCCTGGGACGCGCGCGTCGATTGGCACGGACCCGAAGCGCCCGGACTCGCGCCTTGGGAAGCATACGCTCAGGCTCTTTTGCTCACGAATGAGTTCATGTACGTCGACTGATCGCAACCTGGTTTGATGCGATCGCGCCTTCAGAAACGGCGGATATTCACATGGCACACGTCAACGAGTGGAACGACCCGTCGGGGCTGAGTCGTCGCGAGATGCTCCGCCGCGCGGGGATGGGGTTCGGCACGCTGGCGCTTTCGGGCGTGATGGCGGACGCGGGTCTGTCGGCGCGCGCCGCGGCTGAAGCCGGCGCGGCGACGTCGCTCTCGCCGCTCGCGCCGAAGCTCCCGCAATTCGCGCCGCGGGCGAAGCGCGTGATCCATTTGTTTATGAACGGCGGTCCCTCGCAGGTCGACACCTTCGACCCGAAGCCCGAGCTCACGAAGCGGCACGGGCAGGTGTTGCCGCTCAACTTGCCGACCGAGCGCAAGACGGGCGCCGCCTACAAGTCGCCGTTCTCGTTCAAAAAGTACGGACAGAGCGGGCTCGACGTCAGCGAGCTGTTCGCGAAGGTGGGCGAGTGCGCCGACGACCTCTGCGTGATCCGCTCGATGCACGCCGACGTCCCGAATCACGAGCCTTCGTTCATGCTCATGAATTGCGGCGACGCGCGTCAAGCGCGGCCCTGCCTGGGCTCGTGGACGCTCTACGGCCTCGGCACCGAGAATCAAAACCTGCCGGGGTTCGTCGTGATGGTGCCGGGCGGATTCCCGACCGCCGAAACCCAAAACTGGCAGTCGGCGTTCCTGCCGGGCGCCTATCAGGCGACGTACATCGACACCTCGCGCGAGGAGATCGACCGCCTGATCCCGAATATCCGCGACCGCTACCTGACCCCGGCGGCGCGCCGCGACCAGCTTGACCTGATCCAGAGTTTGAACCGCGCACATCGCGCCGCACGCGCCGGCGACGCCGCGCTCGACGCGCGCATCGAGTCGTTCGAGCTCGCGTATCGGATGCAGTCGGAGGCCGAGGAGGCGTTCGACGTCAGCCGCGAGCCGCGTTACATCCGCGAAATGTACGGGCCGGGCGTGCACGCGCGACAACTCCTGATCGCGCGGCGGCTGCTCGAGCGCGGCGTCCGTTTCGTGCAGGCGTGGCACGGGCCCGGACAGCCTTGGGACGACCACGACGACATCGCGACGAAGCACAAATTCTCGGCGAATCAGTGCGACCAGGCGATCGCGGCGTTGCTCAAGGATTTGAAGCAGCGCGGCATGCTCGACGACACGCTCGTGATCTGGGGCGGCGAGTTCGGCCGCACGCCGACCGTCGAGCTGCCGACGCCCGGCTCAAACCTGGGCAAAACCAACGGCCGCGACCACAACCATTACGGCTTCACGATGTGGCTCGCCGGCGGCGGCGTGAAGGGCGGCCACGTCCACGGCCGTACCGACGACTTCGGCTTCCAGGCGGTCGAAAACAAGGTCCACGTCCACGACTTGCACGCCACCATCCTCCACCTGCTCGGCTTCGACCACGAGAAGCTCACCTACCGCTACGCCGGCCGCGACTTCCGCCTCACCGACGTCCACGGCCGCGTCGTGCATGAGATTCTGGCGTGAATTGCGGGATAACTCGCGGTCGAATTCCTAAGGGCCAGCGCAAGTTCTCGAAGACTTGGCGGCGAACAAAATCCGAGGTGACGATGGGTAGTTCAACGATATTAGGCTGGCTGTAAGCCCGGATTTGGTCTTCACACGATCGGAGAAGTGGAGTAGGAAAACGACATTGCCTCGCGCACCAGGAACGAGCACCAGCCGGAAGGCGTACGAGATGGAACGTACAAGCCCGCCCTAGTGGGTGCTCACATTATAGGTGTAGAGGAATGCCCTTCTTGCGAATCGGCGGCATCATCCAAGGGCCAGCTCGCATTTCCAAATCATATGGGCCTTGCGAGTGGTGCGGCGAGATACTAACTCAGGACGAGGCCTGCTCGGTGCAGTCGATCTTTAGCGACAATGAGGCACCAGAGCTGGAAGGAGCAATCATCCAGACTCGCATGTGCGCGGAATGCTTTGATATCTACCGGGTTCTTGGGCGAGAGGGAATTGAGGAAGACTGAGGCGTCGGCCCTGGAGATTCCAAGGCCGACGCTTTTTATCGCAGCTCAAACGACCTCGACGGAGAGAGCGACGATGTTTTGCTCTCGTCCCTTGCTGTCGATCGGCGTGACACGAATCTCCGACCGCCCCGGCTTCTTCGCCGAGAACACTGCCTGAAGTCGATCGATTCCACGGGGCTGAGGTCCTTTCGAGATCGGCTCAACCCTATGAACGCCCTGAACTGCGACCGACTCGCCCTCCACGACCTCTGGCGTAAGACCTGTAAGACCGATGCCCGGCGGCGAATCGAACTCTAGGCGAATTTCATCTCCGACTCCGACCTGAAGCGGCCCAGTGACGCAATGGTGGTAGGAACCCCCATCGTCCTTCTCGCACACAACGATCTTGAGGTCGGAAGGAGTGATCACTCGATGTGATGCGTTCATAAATTGATTCCTTGATTCACAGTTGCATATCAACAATTGGGGAACCGACGGAACCCATCAGTGCCATTGTCTCCATTCGGGGCCTGAAATCGCGGTTCGATGTCTCCCCACGTTCCGCGGCATCCCTATCTGGACGGAACGGCTCTTCTGGACAAAACAATACTATCGTCCCTCACAACTAAAGTCAAGCATGATTCATCTATCCGCTTCTCAGTCACGTTTTTTTGGGTGAGGAAAGTGAAGACACGCCCTGCACCACACGTAATCCCTCCACACCTATATCAACCCTATTAAAGCGACTTCGCGATAATAAAGGCCGCGGTGGCCGCGATCCCGCCGACGAGGACCGTCTGCCAGGCGCTGCGGAAGGGTCGGGCCGTCGTGAAGCGGCCCTTGACGTATCCGAAGACGAAGAGCGCCAGCAGCGTCACCAACACAGAGACCAACAGCGCGGAGTGGACCGATTTGAGCACGAAGTACGGCGCCAGCGGGACCAACCCCCCCGCGACGTACGACAACGCGATCGTGAACGCGCTGCGGCCGGCGCGCTTCGGGTCCGGCGCCTCCAGGCCCAGCTCGAACCTCATCATGAAGTCCACCCAGCGCTGCTTGTCGGCACAAATCGAACGCACGACCATCTCGACGTGGTCGGCCTCCAGACCGTAGGAGCGGAGCACGTCGGCGACCTCTTCCGCCTCTTGTTCGGGCATCTCGTCGGCTTCACGCTCCTCGCGCACCCGTTCCGAGTGATAGTGCTCGACGTCGGTCCGAGCCGCCAGATATCCGCCCAGACCCATCGCGATCGCTCCCGCCGCGACCTCCGCCAGCCCCGCGGTCACAATAATCCCGCTCGACGACACCGCCCCCGACAACCCCGCCGCCAAGGCGAACGGGACCGTCAGACCGTCCGCCATGCCGATCACAATGTCTCGAACCGAGTCCGACGCGGTGAAGTGCTTCTCGACGTGCGGCGTTTGCGGCATCGCGACCGACTCCTGAAGTCGTGGTCCAAACGCGGTCCGGCGCGACCCGGCGGCAATGCCCGCCACCAAGTGCGTGGTCGCATCGATGGGCTGGAAGTCGCGCCGACCGCCCAGACCGACGCGCTTCGTAGGCGTCACGATCGTAACCGCCGCGCGCTCGACAAAGTAGTTCGAGCCGAGCCGGCGTCTAACTTCGGCCGCTCTAGCCGGCATATTCCAGCCGGCTCCGCAGGTTTTTGTGCATGCACTGAGTGATCTTTTGTACCGATATCGCGTGAACTCCGAATTCCATGAGACACAGGTGAAATAATCGCTACAGCCTACCCATTTTACCCAAACTAAAGTTGGCTTCGTTTGGTTGGGCGCGACGTAAAAAGTGGGTCGGCCGGGGGGGGTTGGGCGCCGAATCGGCCGTTTGACGAAACGAAGCCAACCGCGGGTTTGATTCGATAGAGGAATGACTTACGGCGCGCAGTACCGATTTTGTACAGGTACGGCAAGGGGCCGCGGCGGCGGGCGCGTCGCGGGGGTGTCGGCGCGGGGGAAGCTGTGCGGTTGCGGGGGTCGGGAGGTCGGTGTTGAGGCGAGCGCGGGGGGGGCTTTCGCGCGCGATCGGCCAAATTGGTTGTTGGCATTGCCTTTTTTTGGGAGCCGGCGAAGAATGCCGCCGCCCACCGGGTGATTAGGCCCCAATCGACGAGCGTGCGCAGGGATCGCGCCCGGCTCGTGTTCGCGGCATGGAGGCGAGGGTCAGATGACGCGCTGGTTCATCGACCGGGTGCCCGAGTCGGGCATTCCTTCGGTCAGTTTACGGCGGTTGCTGCCGGAGGCGCGGTTCTTGGGCCGCGAGGATTTCCAGGTGTCGGGGTGTGCGGCGGACAGCCGCCGGCTCGAGCCCGGCCAGGTTTTCGTGGCGTTGCGTGGGAGCCGATTCGACGGGCACGTGTTCGTCGAGGAGGCTTTGCGTCGGGGCGCGGCGGGGGTCGTGGTGGACACGCCTTGCGCGGAGGCGGGCACCTTGCAGGTGGTCGTGCCCGATACGCGGGTGGCGCACGCGCGGATCTGCCATGCGTTGGCGGGGGAGCCGTCGCGACGGATGGAGGTTGTGGGTGTGACGGGGGGTCGCGGACGTCGCGGCGCGTCGGCGCTGTTGCGGGCGATTTTCGAGGCGGACGGCCGTCGTTGCGGGTCGATCGGGGAGACCGGCTGGTCGGACGGGGTGGACGAGCGTCCGGCGGGCGCGGCGAATCCGACGCCCTCCGCGCTGGCGTTGATGTTGGCGGCGGCGGTCGAGCGGAAGGCCCGCGCGTGCGTGGTCGAAGCGTCGGACGTCGCAATGAAGCGTCGAGGGCTGGAGGCGGTGGCGCTGCGGGCGTTGGTTGTGCCGGAAATCCTGCCGTTTTCGCCGCATCGGCGCCTCGTCGAGCAGATCCTGGAAAAACGTCGGCATTTGTCGAGACTGGCGCGGCAAGTGACGCCGGGCGGAGCGGTGGTCGTGAACGCCGACGACCCGCACGCCGAACTGCTGGGCGCGGTCAATTTAGACGCCCGGCGGGTGGCGTTTGGGTTTGAGAAGCCCGCGGACGTGAGCGGTCGGATCGAGCGTCTGGATGCACGCGGCGCGCGGCTGATCGTGCGGGGCTTCGAGCGCGAGATCGCGGTGGAACTGGGCTTGGTCGGGCGTCGCGCGGCGGGTTGGGCGCTGGCGGCGGCGGCGACGGCGTGGGCGTGCGGGGTGCGTGCGCGGTCGGTCGTCGAGGGTTTGGAGTCGGTCCGAACGCTGTCGGGTCGGCTCGAGCCGGCGGTCCCGGTCGAGCATCAGGATGCCGAAGTCGTGGCGTTCATTGACGACGCCTGCGACGCCGACGAGTTGGCCGAGGCTCTGGCGGACGTGCGCGCGGCCGGTGCGCGACGGCTCGTCTGCGTGCTTGGGTCGGAGGGAAACACGGGGGTTGACCGCCGTCGGAGGCTCGCCGAAGCCGCCGAGGAGGGCGCGGACGTCGTGCTGCTCACGACCGACAACCCGCGCGGCGAGGACCCGAACGTGATTTTCGACAACCTGCTCGCGGGCATGCGACGTCCCGGCCGGGCGCGTCTGGTTCCCGACCGCAAGCTCGCGATCGAGCAGGCCGTGGCCTTGGCGCGGGCGGGCGACGTCGTCGTGGTCGCGGGCAAAGGGCGTCGCGCGGTGCAGATTTACGACAACCACGCGGTCAACTTCGACGATCGCGCCGCCGCCGCGCGGGCCGTCCGCGAAGCCCGCGAGAAGTCGCGTCGCGCGGGCTGACTCCGGCCCGACGCGGACCAATCCTTGAGGATGGACTGATCCGGCGCGCTCCGCCGCGCGGGTCGCGACAACTCGACCGCGGTCGGCCGCGAGAAGACGCGCCGGCTCGCGCTTCGACTCCCGCTCGATCGTCGCCTTCGACTCCGATTCGTCGATCCTCGGTTCAGCCTCGACGTCCCCGTACGGCCGATCAAACAACTTCCGCGCCGACGGGGACTTGACCAAAGCATTCCTGCATGTTGAAATTACTTGGATCGATGACTTGTGTGACCAGCACCTTTGGTGCCCGACGATCGTCCGCTTAGGCTAGGCGGATCCGTTGGTCGTTCACCCCCCCTGAACGAAAGGTAGGTCGCAACATGACGGCCTCTCTGGTTTCGCGTGCCGCTCTCCGCGGCCTGACGGCCCTGGCGCTGTCAATCAGTCCCCTGGGCTTGGCCTTTGGTCAGCCCGTGATCAACACACCCAATCCGAACGGCACGCTGCGCACGGTGACGCTCGACGGCCAGGCCGTCGACACGACAAACCCGTTTTTCGCGAGCCTCGGCACAAACGGACGAACTTGCAATAGCTGCCACCTCGCTTCGACCGCGTGGTCGATCTCGCCGAATGAACTGCGAAGCCGATTCGAGCGGACGGACGGCCTCGATCCGGTCTTCCGGACGGTCGACGGCTCGAACTCGCCGAACGCGGACGTGTCGACTTTGGACGCGCGTCGTCGAGCCTACAGCATGCTCTTGAGCAAAGGGGTCATTCGGATTGGTCTGCCGATCCCCGCCGGCGCCGAGTTCGTGCTTGAGAACGTTGAAGACCCGTACGGGTTTGCGAGCGCTGCGCAGCTCTCGCTGTTCCGACGGCCGCTGCCGAGCACGAACCTGCGGTTCCTCACCGGGGTGATGTGGGACGGCCGCGAGTCGTTTCCGCCTTTAGGCACCTTGCCGATCGCCTCGAACAACACTCCGGTCCAGAACAACCTCGCCTTGTTCTTGGACCTCAAACACCAGGCGAACGACGCGGTCACCGGGCACGCGGAAGGCGCCCCGATTTCCGACGACCTGGCGACGTCGATCGCCAATTTTGAACTCAACTTGGCGACGGCGCAGCAGGTCGTCTCGAACGCGGGTTCGCTGGACATCCTTGGGGCTCTGGGCGGGCCGGCCAACCTCGCCGCCCAGCCGTTCTACGTCACGATCAACGACGTCTTGGGCGCGGACGCCCTCGGCATGCCGTTCCAAGCCGATTCGATGACGCTCTTCCGAACCTGGTCCAAAAGCAAAGACAAAGCGCGCGCCTCGATCGCACGCGGAGCGACGCTCTTCGGCGGCAAGCCGATCAACATCACGGGCGTCGGGGGTCTCAACGACGCGCTTGGCGTCGCCTCGATCCGCGGCACGTGCACGACGTGTCACGACACCCCGAACGTCGGGAATCACTCGGTGGCCTTGCCGATTGATATCGGAGTGACCGACGCGGCCTTCCGCTCCGACGATCTGCCGCTTTATACCCTTCGAAACCTCGCGACCGGCGCGACCCGGAAGACTTCGGACCCCGGACGCGCTCTGCTGACGGGGAAGTGGGTCGACATCGGAAAGTTCAAGGGGCCGGTACTCCGCGGACTTTCCTCCAGACCGCCGTACTTCCATAACGGCATGGCCGCCGACCTCGGCGCGGTGATCGATTTCTACAACACCCGCTTTGGCGTGGGAATCACCGCCGCCGAGAAAGCGGACTTGATCGCGTTCCTCGGTTCCCTTTGATCGGGCCGCGCCGCCTGAACCGAGCGCGGATCGACCGGGGAAGGTTTTGTGATCGACTTTCAAATGCGGCGTTCCGATTTGCGAGTTCGCCGGGAGGACCGTTCGGCAGAGCTTGATCAACGGCACGCGCACGCTCGACCGACAGTTCGCGAGGTTCTCGCGCCTTGCCCCTTTCGGCCCGCGTCGCGCGTGCTTTAAGATGATATGACGGCGGTGTCGCAACCTCAAAGCGGGTTGCGTCGCGAGGGGGACTTGCGCGGGCATCGCGGACGTAGTCCAAGGGGGTTCGGGCATGATTTGCGCGACGGTCGGGCGTGGTCGTCACTCGTCGCTCTTGGCGGAGTGGAAAGAGGCGGCGGAGGCGGGCGTTGAGCTGGTCGAGCTGCGCATCGACTGCTTGCGCCGCGAGCCCGACCTGAAGCGGATCATGGCCGAGAAGTACACGCCGATCGTCTTCACGGTGCGGCGGGGCGTCGACGGCGGGATGTGGCGCGGCCAGGAAGACAAGCGTCAGCGGCTGTTGCGCGAGGCGATCGTCGCGGGGGTGGACTACGTCGATCTCGAAGTCGACATCGCCGACAAGATCCGTCGTTTCGGCAAGACGAAGCGAATCGTCAGCTATCACAACGTGAACAAAACCCCTGAGGACATCAAGGATTACGCCGATCAGTGCGACGAAAAGGACGCCGACGTCGTGAAGATCGCGACGTTGGCGCAGACGCTGGGCGACGCCTCGCGGGTGGCGCATCTCGCGGTCGGCTCGCCGGTGCCGATGATCGCGATCGCAATGGGCGATGTCGGCACGTTCACGAGGGTCCTGGGTGCGAAATACGGCGCTCCGTTCACGTACGCGGGCTTCAATCCGGACCGGATGTTCGCGCCGGGGATGCTGCAATATCGCGACCTGAAGCGCGATTATCAGTACGACTTGATCGACAAGGACACCGAGGTTTACGCCGTGATCGGCGACCCGATCGAGCAAAGCCTGAGCCCGACGGTGCACAACGCGGCGTTCCGGAGCCTCGGCCTGAACAAGGTGCTGATCCCGATTTTGGTCCCCGACGGCGGCCTGGGTCGGGCGCTGAAGGATCTCGAGTGGATCGGGATCAAGGCGATGAGCGTCACGATCCCGCACAAGGAGAAGATCATCGAGTTCTTGACCGCGAAGGACGGCGCGGTCGAGCGCACCGGCTCGTGCAACACGGTGGTTTTCCAGCCGGGCAAGGCGATCGGCTACAACACCGACTATCGCGCCGCGATGGACGTGCTCGAGGACGCGCTCGGCGGCCGCACCGGCGACGACGAATCGAGCCCGCTGCTCGATAAGCAGGCGTTGATTTTGGGTGCGGGCGGCGTGGCGCGGTCGCTGGCGTTTGGATTGTCGCGGCGCGGCGCGGGGGTGACCGTCACGAATCGCAACGACGAGCGCGCCTCGCGCCTCGCCGAGGAGGTCGGCTGCCGCGCGATCAACTGGGGCCAGCGCGCCAGCACGCTCTCCGACGTTTTGATCAACGCGACGCCGGTCGGGATGCACCCGAACGTCGACGACACGCCGATGCCGCCCGCGGGCTTCCGCGCCGGCCAGATCGTCTTCGACAGCGTTTATCACCCCGAAAGCACGATGTTCCTCAAGCTCGCGAGCGAGCGCAGCTGCACGACGGTCTCGGGCGTGCAAATGTTTATTCATCAGGCGGCGCATCAATTCAAGCTGTACACCGGCCGCGACGCCCCCCTCGACGTGATGCGCGAGGCGCTGAAGCGACGCCTGACGCCGATCAAGGAATAACCCTCGACGTGACGAGAGACGACTCAAACGCAAGGTTGACCGACCGCCGGACCGACGGCGGCCTGGCGCTGGTGGGATATCGCGGCACGGGCAAAACGACGGTCGCGCGCTTGCTCGCGGGCCGTCTCGGCCTCGCTTGCGCCGACGCCGACGCCGAGGTCGAGACGCGGGTCGGCCGCGGCGTCCGCGACGTCTTCCGAGAGCTGGGCGAGCCGGCGTTTCGCGACCTCGAGGAGAGCGTCATCGCCGACCTGACGACGCGGCCGCTCGTGCTCGCGACCGGCGGGGGCGCGGTCTTGCGCGGCTCGAATCGCGAGGCGCTGCGACGGCACGGACTCGTCGTCTGGCTGACCGCGACGCCGTCGACGATCGCGTCGCGACTGCGGGCCGACCCGCGCGGCGTCGAGGACCGGCCTGCGCTGACCGAGCTCGGCACAATCGAAGAAATTGTGCACGTCCTCGCCGCGCGAGCGTCCTTATATAGGGAGGCCGCGGATTTCGAGGTGGCCACCGACGGGCTCACCGCCGTCGAGGTGGCCGACCGCGTCGCGGCTTGCTGGAACGTGCGGGTCGAGCAAGGACGAAGCGACCGCTCGCCGTTGGTCTCGAGGGCCGACCTTTGATCGTCAACACCCCGATCTTGTGCGTCCTCGGCGTCTTCGTCTTCGCGATCGGAAGCGTCGTCGGCAGTTTTTTGAACGTGTGCATCTATCGGATCCCGTGGCAGAAGAGCATCTTCTGGCCCGACTCGCGGTGCCCGAAGTGCTATCACAAGCTGGCCGCGCGCGACAACGTACCGATCCTCGGCTGGCTCGCGCTGCGCGGCGAGTGCCGCTACTGCGGCGCGCGGATCGCCGCGCGCTACCCGTTCGTCGAGGCGCTTACCGGCCTGCTCTTCGTCGCGGTGTTCCTCGTCGATTTCGCGCACGCGCCGCGGGCCGCCTGGGGCGAGGTGAGCACCCGCGCGATCGTCGCGACCGTCTACCACGCGGTCTGCGTCGCGCTCCTCGTCGCGGCGACGTTCATCGACTACGACCTCACCATCATCCCCGACGAAATCACGCTGCCGGGGCTGCTGTTCGCGCTCGGCGCGGGTGCGCTCTGCCCGTGGGTGCGTCCGGATCCGATGTATGCGTCGACATGGTGGGCGGGGCTGCGCGTCGGGCTGATCGGCCTGGCCGTCGGCGGCGGGATCACGCAGTCGGTGCGGTTGCTGGGGAGTTTGGCGTTGCGTCGCGAGGCGATGGGCTTCGGCGACGTCACCCTGATGGCGATGATCGGCGCGTTTCTCGGCTGGCAGGCCGCGGTGCTCACTTTTTTCCTCGGGGCGTTCTACGGCCTTGGCCACGCGCTGGTCAAAATCGTCCTGCTGGTCGTGAAATGGCTCTCGGGACGCAAATTATCGGTCGCCGACCGCGAACTCCCCTTCGGGCCGTACCTCAGCATGGCCGCGGCGACGCTCATGCTCGGCTGGCCTTGGATCTGGCCCGGCTGGGCGCGCGGATACTTCGAAACGCTCCGCGTGGTATTCTTGTTCCTGACGGGTCTGGGCTGACCGGAGCCGCAACGGTCCGAGACGACTCGGAGGGTTCGACGTGATGAAATCCCCCTATCCCAAGCGTCGCCGCGCGCCCTCGATCGTGCGCAATTTCTGGATCTACCGACGCCTCGTCGCCGCCGCCTTCGTGCTCGGGATCATCCTTTGGTTCGTCTGGGTGAACAGCTCGCCCGTGACGATCTCCTTCCCGTTCCGGCTCGGCACCTTCAACAGCACGGCCGGATTGCTGATCTTGCTGAGCGCGCTCGTCGGCTCGGTCGCGACGCTCCTGCTCGTCGCCGTCTTCTTCGCGATTCGATCCACCCGCGGACCCCGCGGCGACGACGACCGCGACGAACACGCCCCCGCTCATCGCCCCGACGACGACGAGCTGCCCCCGCCCAACTACGCCGCCCGCGCCGCCGCCGAAGCACCCCGCGAACCGCTTTGAGGACGCCGCCGCCGCCGACCTCAAGAATTGAGTGAAGTCCGAGCGGACCGCCGGCCGATGACTCTGGATACGGCGTCAACAAGCCGCGCCGATCGCGCGCGCCCGCCGGGAGGCCGACACACCCATGATCCCGCGACAACTGTTCAACAACCGGCCGGCTGCCGTTCTGATCCTCGCGCTCTGCGCCTCGGGCTGCGCCGAGAACACCGGCTCGCTGCTCGGCGGCACACGCGTCGGCACGCTCAAATCGAGCGTCAGTCGACTCGAATACGAGAACGAGCAGCTCCGCAAGGAAGTGGCCCGCTACCGAGTCGACAGCCGCGACCTCGAGGACCGGCTCGCTCAAGAAGAGGCCGTCAACGGCGACCTCTCGGCACGCCTCGACGACGCCCGCAACCTGCTCAGCCGCCGCGGCATCGAGCCGGGATCCAACGGCGCTCGGGCCGAGGGTCTCGACGGCGCTCGGACCTTGCCCGCGGGCCGATCGACCAAGGGTAAACGCAAAGCGCCGGTCGCGAAGATCCCCGGCGCGCTCGGCTCCGACGCCGACGACCCCTTCGAGGACGGCCCCCCCGCGCGGTCGTCCGAGGATCGGCCGAACGACCTCCGCGGCTTCCAGATCGGCCCGCAATCCCGCCGCGACAACCCCGACGGCTGGCTCCCCGTCGCACGTCAACCCGCCCCAAGCGGCATCGTCCGTTGAGCGTCGAGCACTTAAAAATGTCGGCTCAAGAACTCGGTCCGCTATAAAGGGACAAAGCCGAGGCAAGGTCAGCGGTTACGTTGCCGTATTGATGAGATTCTGAACCCATTCACGAAAATGGGGGCACGCCGACAACATCAACGCGATTCCAATATTCTGGGCCGCGATCGCCCCGGAAGCAAGTTTCTGATAACCGGTGCAGAGCTTTTCGATGCGTTTCGACGGGGCCGTCTCCCGGCCGTCATTGATCATCTCCGGTGAGTCAAATGCCGCACGGATTTCATTCAACCTCTTTGCGCAAAGGGGTTCACAGGCCGCTTCCGCGATGGCCTCGGGCTTTGAAAACAGCAGCGCCTCGAACTCGTACATCTGAACGTAAGGAAGAAACCGCCGCCGATCGAAGTTCCTACCCATGCGAGCGGCGATGTCCGCCGACAATTCCGATTCGACAATCAAGGGCTTGGAGACGTGATTCGCTCCACCCGCCTGCCTGCGGCCCGGCCAACTCGTCGGCATGCCATAGAAGTCGAACATCGTCGTGACAAAGACGCTACAGTCCCTCGTGAGAGTCGTGAGAATATCGCGCTGCGCGCGGGGATATGAACCAACGCCTCCCTTGTGTCCCGGCCTGCCAACGAGCAGGGCCTCGACGAACACGTTCCGCGCACCGAGCCACGGGGCCAAAACTTCCCGAACAAAGGTCTGCTCGGTCCGTCCCTCGACAATGGCGATAATTCTACTCATGAACGGGGCCCCCGCCGTAGACCCCTTTCTGCCAGAGTTCCCCGAGACTGTAATCCTCCTCCAGCCAAGATTGCAGATCCTCACGGCTCAGGCGTCGAAACCGCGACTCGCCTTTTTCGCGGTCGACGACCACGATGTCCTCGGGCTCGAAGCTGTTGAGCAGGCTCGCCGACTGCGTCGAGACGATGACCTGGGTCCGCTTGGAGGTCTGAAGGATCAGGCTCGCCAAGGTTTCGATCGCAAACGGGTGGAGCCCAAGCTCAGGCTCGTCAATCAACATCGTGGAGGGCGGGTTGGGTTGGAGTAAAGCCGTTGCCAGGGCGATGAATCGCAGCGTGCCGTCGGAGAGTTGACTTGGATGAAATGGATAGTCGCTGTTTTTCTGAGTCCACTCCAACAGCACGGAAATGTCGCCGTTCGAGCTTTGCGGCCGGAGCACAAAATCGTTGAAGAATGGGGCCACGAGCCGCACCGTATCGCGAATCCGATCGAAGAACCGACGATGATTTGATCGTAAACCCCAGAGAAAGGCGGCTAGGTTTTCTCCGTTGGGCCTCAGTTTCCCTCGATCCCGGATTGTCCAACTTCTGCGCAAATCGCTGGTCGTGCTGGTGTCGTGAAAATGATAAACGATCCAGCCTGATATCGCTTTGTAGACATAGTCGCTAATCCCGGGAGTAGTACCTTCGGGATTAAGATTTTCTTGAAGCTTCGACTCGCTTTGCCCTTCACCAATCGACCGATCCACTTGCTCGCGATTCTGAGCGCCGGAGTATTTGATTCGCTCGTCCTCGAAAATCAGGCGATTGTCGGCGGCCGGTACCAGCGCAAAAGTGTATTCGTTCATCCCAAATCTGAAATGGGCTTTGATCTTCTTCGTGACCTTCGGCCCTAAATACAGTTGAAAACCCGCTCCACCGGCCTGATTCACCGCCAGTGCCAATCGTCCCTCGACGAGTTCTCGCAGTAATGAGAAAAAGCTCACGAAGTTACTTTTGCCCGCTCCGTTCGCTCCAATCAGGAGGTTGATCGGCCTCAGCTCGAAGTCCTCGAGCGAGCGGATCGACTTGTATCCCTTGATTGTGATGCGATCGATAGGACTCGCCAAAGCGACTACTCCAATTTGGCCGAGTGTCGCTCCACTCCATCGCTGAAGAATCCACTCTCAACAGCGGCGTGCGTCGCGACTCCGGCCTTCTTGCAACGATATACCGGGTCAGCCCAATCGACAAGCGACCGTCCGCGCGGAACATCGCGTGTGTTCGACAGCCAAGTCACTTCCACGCGTAGCCGCGGTCGCCGAGGATGGCATGCGTCGGGAAGAGCTTGCCGGGGCAGTCGGTGTGCGAGGCGGCGACGTGGGCGTGGGTTTCGACGCGCGCGACCGGAATCGCGTACTTGGTTTCGAGATACGCCACGAGGGCGCGGGTCGCGGCGATTTGTTTGGTGGTGGGCGGCGTTTTGTCGAGGTCGCCGACGAGGCAGATGCCGATGCCGTACTCGTTGACTTCGGGGGTTTTGGCGTCGCGGCAGTGGACGCCGTATTTTTGGTCGGACCAACGGCGAGCGACTTCGATTTGGCCGTCGGGGCTGCCCGCGCCGTTGCCGATCACGAAGTGGTAGCCGCAGCCCGCCCAGCCGAGCCGCTCGCGATGGGCGCGGTCGATTTCGTCGTAGCTGCCCTCGGCGGTCTTGCTGTGATGCAGGACGACGTAGCGCCAGGGGCGCTCGGCCTTCGGCGGCTGGAACAGTTCGGCGGGGTCGTCGACATACGGACGAAGCTGCGCGGTCAGGGTCGCGATCCGGGCCGAGCCGCCCGTTGAGATCGGCCGCGTGGTTTCGCGCGACGCCGAAACCGCCGGACGCGCGGTGTCGCGTCGCGAGTTCGGGCCTTTCGGCTTCGTGAGATTCGGTACGCGGCTCGACGATCCCTCCGACCCTTCGAGCGACTTCTCGTCGAGCGACGGCTCGTTCGTGCCGGCCGGGTTGGGCGGGCTGACGGTCGACTTGCCGACGCTCGGCGGCGGCAGCGACGAGACGCCGGCGTCGCCCGCGGGGACATCCTGGGGCAGCGTTTCGACCGTGCCCGGCAGCGCGGCGGGCGCCGTCCCGCCGTCGACGTACACCGGTCGCATCGAGGCGCGCCGGTGTCCGCAGCCCGCCGCCACGCACAAGGCCAGCGTCGGCGCGACGATCCAGGCCGCGCGACCCACTGATTTCATCCCGCGACGCACAGCCGAGCGGCGAGCGCGCGGCGCGAACAAGGCCGACAAGGCGGCGACCATGACTAAGCTCTCCCGGTGTTGAATCCAAAGGTGTCGAGATCGGTCGCGATCGATCGGTCGGAATCGCGGGCGGCGCCGACTTTGCGGCTTAAGCGCAACGTCCGGCGACCGCGGTTTCCTGTCCAAAATCTCGCCCTTCGACTCAAGTCTACACGCCGTTTCGCCGACGCGACGGCGATCGCGGGCATTTTGTAAAAAATTCCCTCAAGTCGGGCCAAAAGAGCTGAAGACGGCTGTTTTCGAGGCTCGGCGCGGTCGTCGATCGCGCACAACCGGCACAGTTTGCCGCGCGGCGCGGAGGCGTCCGACGCTGGTCAATTCGAGCCGTCGCCGTTATGCTCGGGAACTTCGTCGCGAACCGCGCAGGCGTCGCGGTTGAACCGCGCGCGGCCGCGGGGCGTCTTCCGGAGCGCGGCGTCGCGAGGCCGTGGTTGGGATCGACCGGAGTTGCGGCTCGGTCGCGGCGGGAACTCCCCGCGCGGTCGCGATTTGGGATCAAACGAGGAACGTCCGGACATGCCGTCGTATCATCCGCAGCGGATCGAACCGAAGTGGCAAGCGTATTGGGAGCGGCACAAGACCTTCCGCGCGCCCGACGCCCCGACGAGCAAGTCCAAGCTCTACATCCTCGACATGTTCCCCTACCCCAGCGGCGCGGGCCTGCACGTCGGCCACCCCGAAGGCTACACCGCCACCGATATCCTTTGCCGCTATCAACGCATGCGCGGCCGCGACGTCCTGCACCCGATGGGCTGGGACGCCTTCGGACTGCCCGCCGAGCAATACGCGATCAAGACCGGCACGCATCCGCGCGAAACCACCCGCGCGAACGTCGACACCTTCCGCAGGCAGATCAAAGCGCTCGGCTTTTCGTACGACTGGGACCGCGAGGTCGATACGACCGATCCCGGCTACTACAAATGGACGCAGTGGATCTTCCTGCAACTCTTCGACACCTGGTACGACCCCGACTATGAATGGGTGGATCCGTCGGGCGCGGCGCGCGTCGGCAAGGGGCGTCCGATCGCCGAGCTGCCGATCCCCGAGGACGCGACCGACGCCGACGCCTATCGCGATTCGAAGCGGCTCGCCTATCGCGCCGAGGTCCCGGTCAACTGGTGCCCCGAGCTGGGCACGGTGCTCTCGAACGAGGAGGTTGTCGACGGCCGGAGCGAGGTCGGCGGTCATCCCGTGGTGCGGACGCCGCTCAAGCAATGGATGCTGCGGATCACGGCCTACGCCGATCGTCTCATCGACGACCTCGAGGATCTGAACTGGTCGCGCGCGATCAAGGACATGCAGCGCAACTGGATTGGACGCAGCGAGGGCGCCGAGGTCGACTTCGCGGTCGAAGGCAACGCGGCCTCGATCCGCGTCTACACGACGCGGCCCGACACGCTCTTCGGCGCGACGTATCTCGTGCTCGCGCCGGAGAATCCGCTCGTCGACGCGATCGCGACTCCCGAGTGCGCGCGGGGGGTCGCGGGGTACCGAGACGCCGCGGCGCGGAAGTCCGACTTCGACCGCGCCGAGCTCTCGAAGACGAAGACCGGCGTCTTCACCGGGGCGTACGCGGTGAATCCGGTCAACGGCGCGCGGGTCCCGATCTGGTCGGCCGACTATGTGCTGATGGGATACGGCACCGGCGCGATCATGGCCGTGCCGGGTCACGACGAGCGCGACTTCGAGTTCGCGACGGCCTTCGGGTTGCCGATCACGCGCGTCGTCGCCGCTCGGGTCGAGGATGCCGGCCTGCCTCTCGACGCCGCCGAGAGCGCTTACGGCGTCGCGGTGAATTCGCGGAACGACTCGATCGCGCTCGACGGCTTGCCGACGGCCGAGGCGAAATCGGCGATCACAAGCTGGCTCGAGGCGCGCGGGCTCGGCAAGAAGACCGTCCAAACGAAGCTGCGCGACTGGTTGTTTAGCCGCCAGCGTTACTGGGGCGAGCCGTTCCCGATCGTCCTCGACGAGAACGACCGCGCGCACGCGGTGCCGGAGTCCGAGCTGCCGGTCGTGCTGCCCGAACTCGCCGACTTCAAACCTTCGGGGCGGCCCGAGCCGCCGCTCGGCAAAGCGGCCGACTGGGTCCGCTACAGCCCGACGCTCCGTCGCGAAACGAACACGATGCCGCAGTGGGCGGGCTCGTGCTGGTACTTCCTGCGCTACCTCGACCCGAAGAACGACGCGCGGCCGTGGTCGCGCGAGCTCGAACGCCTCTGGATGCCGGTCGACCTGTACGTCGGCGGCGCCGAGCACGCCGTCTTGCACCTGCTTTACAGCCGGTTTTGGCACAAGGTGCTCTTCGACCGCGGCGAGGTGAGCACGCCCGAGCCGTTCCAACGCCTGATCAACCAAGGCATGATTTTGGGCGAGGTTGAATACACGGGGTTCCGCGACTCCGGCGGCGCGTGGGTCTCCGCCGAGCACGCGCGCGGCGCCGACGAGAGTTTGACGCGGGTCAAGCTCGAGGAAGAGGACGTCGTGAAGAAGGGCGAGGGCTTCGTGCTCGCGTCCGAACCCGCGGTACGCGTCGACGCGCGCGCGCACAAGATGTCGAAGAGCCGCGGCAACGTGATCAACCCCGACGCGGTAATCGCCGAATACGGCGCGGACAGCCTGCGGCTTTACGAGATGTTCATGGGACCGCTCGAGGCCGTGAAACCGTGGAGCATGAAGGGGGTCGAGGGCGTCGCGCGGTTTCTGGGACGTGCTTGGCGGCTCGTGATCGATCACGACGCCGAGGAGGTCCAGCTCGACGACCGCGTCCGCGACGTCGAGTTGACGACCGAACAGGCGAAGCTGGTCGCGCGGACCGTCGCCGCGGTCACCGACGACTTCGAGGCGATGCGGTTCAACACCTCGATCAGCCGCTTGATGGAATTCGTGAACGCGTTCCAAGGGTTCGAGACGCGTCCGAAGCGGGCCTTGGAGACGTTCACGCTGCTGCTCGCGCCGCTCGCGCCGCACGTTGCGGAAGAGATGTGGGAGGCGCTCGGGCACGGAGCGACGCTCGCCTACGAACCCTGGCCGAGCTTCGACCCCGCGCTTTTGAAGGACGACGAGGTCGAGGTCCCGGTGCAGGTGAACGGGAAGCTGCGGGCGCGCGTCGTCGTGCCCGCCGACGCCGCCGCCGACGCGATCGAAGCCGCCGCAAAGGCCGACGAACGCGTCGCGCAGTGGCTCGTCGGCAAGACGATCCGCAAAACCGTCGTCGTGCCCGGCAAACTCGTGAACTTCGTGGTCTCGTGAGCGCGGCCGAGTTAACCGCCCGGCCGCCGCTCGAACCGAGGTCGGGATCAGTGCGGCGCGCGGCGCTTCGCGAAAAGGACGTAGCGCACGGGCTTGAGGTCGCTGTTCTCGAAGTGCCAGACGGGCATCGCCTGGTAGATCTCCCAGCCCTGTTTGCCGAGGTCGTTCGAGGCGTCGACCGACTGATCGACGTCGACTTCGCGCTGCGTGTACTCGAAGACGGTCGGCTTCGGCGTCGCCTGCGCGGACGCGGTCCCCACCCGGCTGAACGCGAACGCGGCCGCGGCGCAAATCAGCGCGGCGAGAAACAACGAGGTTCCTTTGGTCGGAGTCAATGCGGGCATCGCCGGTCTCCTTGAAAGTGGTGATTGGGTCCGCGAGATTGAACTGAAACCGCGTCGATTATAATCGCGGACGACCGCAAAACGTTCATGAAAACGGATCAAGGGTCCGAACACGCATGTCGCGATCGAGATACATTGTCGGGATCGACCTGGGGACGACGAACTGCGCGGTCGCGTATGTCGACACGCGAGGTCGCGAGCGGCCGTCGGCGGATATCAAGCCGTTCGACGTGCCGCAGCTCGTCGCGGCGGGTGAGACGGCTCCGCGCGCGATGCTGCCGTCGTTTCTGTACCTGCCCGGGGAGCACGACCTGCCCGCGGGGGCGGCGCGTCTGCCTTGGCGCGAGGAATCCGACCAGATCGTCGGCGAGTTCGCGCGGATTCAAGGGGCGCGCGTGCCGGGGCGACTGGTCGCGAGCGCGAAGAGCTGGCTCTGCCACGCGGGGGTCGACCGCGAGGCCGACATCTTGCCGTGGGGCGCGGCGAGCGGCGTCCGCAAAGTCTCGCCGGTGGAAGCCTCCGCCGACTATCTCCGGCATATCCGCGACGCCTGGAACCACGTCTTCCGCGCCGCCGAGGACCCCGCGCGCCGGCTCGAGGATCAGGAGGTCGTGCTCACCGTCCCCGCGTCGTTCGACGAGGCCGCGCGCGAGCTCACCGTCGAGGCCGCGAAACGCGCCGGCTTGAACACTCTGACGCTGCTCGAAGAACCGCAGGCGGCGTTTTATTGCTGGATCGTGACGCACCAAAGCCGATGGCAAAAGCAGGTCCGCGCGGGTGAGCTGATTCTCGTCTGCGACATCGGCGGCGGGACCTCGGACTTCAGCCTGATCACCGTCGTCGAAACGCCGACGGGGCCGGGATTCCGTCGCGTCGCGGTGGGCGATCACCTCATGCTCGGCGGCGACAACATCGACCTGGCGCTCGCGCATCGCGTCGAGTCGCGGCTCGGCGCGCGGCTCGACTCCGAACAGTGGAGCGCGCTGCGGTACGCGTGTCGGACCGCGAAGGAGAAGCTCTTGAGCGACGCGCCGGTCGAGCGCTGGCCGGTGACGATCGCGGGCCGCGGGTCGAAGCTGATCGGCGGCGGCTTGCAATCGGAGCTGACTCTCGCCGAGGTCCGCGACGCGGTGATCGACGGCTTCTTCCCGCGTGTGGAGCGCGGCGACGAGCCGTCCAAGACGAGCAAGGTCGGTCTGCAAGAATTCGGCCTGCCGTACGTGGCCGACGCCTCGATCACGCGCCATCTGGCCGCGTTTTTGCGTCGACATCGCGCCGAGGCGGTGGGACAAGGCGGGCACGTCGACGACCACCGCCCCGCGCGGCCCGACGCGATCCTCTTTAACGGCGGCGCGCTCACGCCGTCGATCGTCCGCGACCGCGTCGTCGACGTGCTCGCGAGCTGGTTTCGCGACGACCCCGGCCCGGCTTACGAGCCGCGCGTGCTCACGAATCCATCGCTCGACCTGGCCGTGGCGGTCGGCGCGGCGTATTACGGCGTAGTCCGTCGCGGCGGCGGGATTCGCATCGGAGGCGGCACCGCGCGGTCGTTTTACGTCGGTTTTCAGGCCGAATCCCCCGCGGCCGCCGGCCGGCCCTGGCTCTGCGTGGTGCCGCGCGACGCGCACGAAGGCGACGAGATCGACATCGAGGGCCGCGACTTCGAGCTCCTGATGGGCCGGCCGGTGCAGTTCCCGCTCGCGAGCAGCTCGGTCCGCGGCGACGACCGTCCGGGCGACCTGATCGCCGACGACCCCGACTCGCTGCGCCCCTCGCCTCCCTTGCAAGGCCTGATGCGGGTCGGTCGCAAAGCCCGCGCGGAGCGCGTGCCGGTCCGGCTCGCCGCGCGCGTGAGCGAAGTCGGCACGATCGAGCTTTGGTGTCGGTCGCGGACCGACGAACGTCGCTGGCGACTGCAAATCCAGCTTCGCGAGGCCGCGCACGAGTCGCGCGGCGCCTCGGGAGCGACGTCGCGCGACGGCGCAGGCGGGTCCGACCGCGACGTGATCGAGCAGTCGATCGTCGACGCCGCGTGCGCCGCGATGGCCGCCGCGTGGGACGCCCCCGCCGACTCCGAACACGGGCCGACGCGGGTCGTGAAACGGCTCGAGGAGATCCTCGAAACGCCGCGCGAGTCGTGGCCGCCGTCGGCGTTGCGGGCGCTCTGGGAGCCGCTGAAGGCCGTCGGCGAGGCGCGATCCCAAAGCCCCCGGCACGAGTCGCGCTGGTACAACCTCGCGGGGTTTTGCCTGCGACCGGGCACCGGCTGGCCGCTCGACGAGACGCGACTGAAGGCGCTCTGGCCGACATTCCACCAGGGCGTGAAGCACCTCAAAGACGTGCAATGCTGGACCGAGTGGTGGATCTTGTGGCGGCGGGTCGCGGCGGGACTCTCGCGGGTGCATCACGAGGAAATCCATCGGCGACTGAACCCATATCTGCTGCCGCCGAAGGGCGGCGCGGGCAAAAAGCCGGCGCGACCGAAGCCCGAACCGCACGAACTGGCCGAGATGTGGCGCTGCGCGGCGTCGCTCGAACGGCTCTCGTCGGGGGTGAAGGAGTCGCTTGGGGCGGTGCTGGTCGCGGAGCTGCAACGACCGAACGCGGGCGCGCACGCGCTCTGGTGTCTGGGCCGGCTGGGCGCGCGGGTGCCGTTGTTCGGACCGGCGAACACCGTCGTCGCGCGCGACGTCGTCGAACCTTGGCTCGAGGCGCTGCTCGCCCGCGGATATGCGCCGGGCCGCGAGACCGCCGACGCCGTTTTCGCGCTCGGCCGGCTCGCGGCGGTCGCCGGAGACCGCGCGCGCGACCTCGACGACAGCCTGCGCGAACGCGTCGTCGCGCGTCTGCGGGAGTTGGGCGCCGACGAGGCGACGATCCTGCCCGTCCGCGAGCGTCGCGAGCTCGAATCGAAGCAACAAGGGGTCGCGCTCGGCGACGCTCTACCGGTCGGGCTGCGTCTGATCAACGACCCCGACGCGACAGGCTCGTAAACGCGCGATCACCCAAAAATGCGGCCGACGGGCACGACGACAGCTTCGCCTCGAATTTGGCGCCGAGCCTCGCCGCGCCTTAGACACCCACCTTGCGGCCGCTCGATTCGCCCTTGCGTTTCGGCTCGCTGCCGAGCTCTTTTTTGCGGAGTCGGATTTTCGAGGGCGTGATCTCGACGAGTTCGTCGTCCTCGATGTACTCGAGCGCGATTTCGAGCGTCAGGATTCGCGGCGGCTTGAGCAGGACGTTTTTGTCCGAGCCCGAGGCGCGCATGTTCGTGAGCTTCTTTTCTTTGCACGGATTGACGTACATATCGTCGTTGCGAGCGTTCTCGCCGATGATCATGCCTTCGTAGATGTCTTCGCCGGGGGCGACGAACATCGTGCCGCGCTGCTGGAGGTTGTCGAGCGAGAAGGCGACGGCGGGTCCGCGGGCCATGCTCACGAGCACGCCGTTGGCGCGATGCGGGACGTCGCCCTTCACCGGCTCGTAGCCGAGGAAATTGTGGTGCATGATCGCCTCGCCCTGCGTGGCGCTCAAGAGCCGGGTCCGGAGGCCGATCAGACCGCGCGCGGGGATCTGGAACTCGGTGTGCGCGTAGGCGCCCTTGACGTCCATCTTGATCAACTCGCCGCGACGCGCGCCGACCAGTTCCATCACCGGCCCGACCTGCCCTTGCGGGACGTCGACGACCAGATACTCGTAAGGCTCGTGCAGGACGCCGTCGATGCGCTTCGTGATCACCTCGGGCTTGCCGACCGACATCTCGTAGCCTTCGCGCCGCATCGTTTCGATCAAGACCGACAGGTGCAACAGCCCGCGGCCCGAGACCTGGAACGAGTCGCGCTCGTCGGTGTGCTCGACCCGCAAGGCGACGTTCGAGCGGAGCTCGCGCATCAGGCGGTCGTTGAGGTGCCGCGACGTGAGGAACTGGCCCTCGCCGACGAGCGGAGAGTCGTTCACGGTGAAGTACATGCTGATCGTCGGTTCGTCGACTTCGATGCGCGGCAGCGCGACCGGTCTCTCGATGTCGGCGATCGTGTCGCCGATTTCGATCGAGGCCAGCCCGACGACCGCGACGATATCGCCGGCGGCGGCATCCGGAACTTCGACCCGGCCGAGCTTGTCGAACACGAAAATCGTGTCGACCGAGTTCGACTCGATCGCGTTGCCCGCCTTGATGCGAGCGACCTTGCGGCCGCGCTCGATGCGTCCGGCGGCGATTCGGCCGATCGCGATCCGGCCGACATATTCCGAAAAGTCGAGCGTCGTGCAGAGCATCTGGAGCGGGCCGTCGGGATCAACCTCGGGGCCGGGCACCTTTTCCAGAATGAGGTCGAAGAGCGGCGAGATGTCGCCCGACGTCGCCGTGTGGTCGTGCGACGCGAAGCCGGCCTTCCCCGACGCGAAAATGTACGAAAAATCGAGCTGATGCTCGTCGGCGCCGAGCT
>JAJYDB010000043.1 GCA_021777845.1 Planctomycetota bacterium | reverse complement strand
TCACGACCCGCGCGTCCCCGCCGTCGACTTCGACTACACCAACGGCCGCGGCCGAGTTGGCTTTATTGCCTCGGTCAGCCGTCCGTTCTGCGCGTCGTGCAACCGAATCCGAATCACCGCCGAGGGCAAGCTCCGGAACTGCCTGTTTTCGCTCGACGAGACCGATATTCGCGGACTCATTCGCGACGGTGCCGACGACTCTGCGATCGCGGCCGCCTTCCGCGCGAGCGTCGCCTCAAAGTGGGAAGGCCATGAAATCAACACGGCCAAGTTCATCAAACCAGAGCGTTTGATGCACTCGATCGGCGGTTGATTCCGACCGCCCCGCTCGGAGACGTCAAACGTCGTCAAGCCAGCCCGTAGTAGTGCGCCGCGTTGTCGTGCCAGAGTTTGCGGCGCTCGGCATCGCCCCGCGACGCCACGATCAATCGCAAGGCCTCGACCCACTGCCGATACGTCGCCGCCAACGTGCAAACCGGCCAGTCGCCGCCGAACATCACGCGGTCGGGACCAAACGAGTCGAGCACGTGATTCACGATCGGCGCCAGGTCCTCTGCGCTCCACGCCCCGCCCTTCGCCGATGCCAAAATCCCCGATACCTTGCAAACCACGCGCTCGCGACGAGATACCTCGTCGATATCGAGCTTCCACTGCGTCCGATCCTTCGACCGCACATCTCCGTTCCCGCAGTGATCGAGAATGAAACGCGTCTCGGGACATAGGTCGATCAACTTCGCCGCGTCGCGCAGTTCTGTGTTCCTCATGCACAGATCAAAACTCAAACCGCGTTCTCCAAGCAGACGGATCCCGCGCACGAACTTGGGCTCCAGACAATAACCGCGCGGCAAGGACGGGACGTGCAAAACCTGACGGACCCCTTTCAAATATCGGTTCCCCTTGAATCGATCGAGGTACGCCGCGAACCCATCCGACGCAGGCCGGCCCGAGATCACCGCCGCCGCCGTCGGGCCTTTGCCCGAGGCACAAACGCCCAGAATGTATTCAGCCTCCGCGACCTGCTGATCCTCGGCGACGTCAACCTCCATGTAGACCGACTTTTCGACTCCCAACCCCTCTGTCGCCTTCAGGTAATCCGACTGCAAGTAACTCTTGTCAAGCGCCGGCTCGCCGCTCAACCACGGCAGTTTGAACTTCGTTAAATCCCACAAGTGCTGATGCGTATCAATGATCGGGATCATGTCTGCATTCGCCCCTGCGGTTGCGTCCATCTCGGAGATCTCCGGCGCTGTCTTTCCGACAACCGCCCCCGGCGCCGTCGCGGCACTCGCCCCCCGCCCGCCGGCCGAGACGCACGCCGTCGCCGCGGCAGCCAGCTTCAGAAAATCTCGACGATCTAACGAGCCGCTCATTGATATCTACCCCCGCCTGGAAACTCGCCTCGCCCAGAAGCCAGATCAAACCAAACTTGTCGGGAGAACTCAACACTCCACCCTTGTCGTTGCCCGGCGACTTCAGCTAACATTCAATTACTGCGGGAGTTGGCGACACACCCGGTCGCGGCGTGACCTTTGATGAGCACATCCGAAACCCCGACCCCGTCCCCATGGTATCGCGACGGCCTCGCCTTCTCGTGCACCCGCTGCGGCGCATGCTGCACAGGCGCTCCGGGCTATGTCTGGGTCAGTCGCGACGAAATCTCGGTTCTCGCCAAACACCGCGGACAGATGCCCGACCAATTTGCACGCGAGTTCGTCCGCCGCGTCGGCAACCGACTCAGCCTGATTGAAAAACCAGGTGGTGACTGCGTCTTCTGGGACCGTTCCACCGGCTGCACCGTTTACGAGTCGCGCCCCGATCAATGCCGAACCTGGCCTTTTTGGCCCGAGAACATCCTCACCCCCGCTGATTGGGACGGCGTCCGTCGAGTCTGCCCCGGCTCAGGTCAAGGAGAAATCCACACGCTCGATCAAATCGAAGCGTCGGCCAGGCGGGTCCGGTCATGACCACGACCGGACAACCGAGAACCATCCTCGGACCAGACAGCGTATCGGTCATCAGTCAGCTCGATCGATTTCGCGATGCCTTGCATGCAATCTACGTCGATCTCGAAAACGAGATCGCGGCCCTCGCCCCTCGCTGCGACCTAAGCGGACGTTGTTGCCGGTTTCTGGAATACGACCACACCCTCTTTCTGTCCGCACCCGAGGCCGCCCTGCTCGTAAACGACGCCGGTCCCGCGGCCCGCCCACTCGACGACGGAGCAACTTGCCCCTGGCAAGACCATCAGGGCCTCTGCCAAGCCCGACACGCCAGACCCATCGGCTGCCGCGTCTATTTCTGCGATCCGGCTTATCAAGGCCACGCACCCCTGCTAACCGAAAAATATCTCGGCCGACTCAAAGTGCTTGTCGCGGCACTCGACCTGCCGTGGTTGTACGCTCCCTTGCACAACCACCTCCGCGACCTTGCGCCCATTCTCTCCATTCCCGACGCGACGACTTCCACCAAATGATTAACGACTTTAGGCTCGCAACTTCGCTGACGGCTTGACATTAACCCATGTCCTCCATACATTTGAGCCGATCGCAGTGGGAAGCGTGCCGCACCGAACCCGTTTGGAGAATCGCCACGTGACGAAGAAAGAGATTGTCAAGAAAATCTCCGAAGATCTCGGGCTTACCCAGCTCAAGACAAAAGACATCGTCCAGCGGACTCTCGACGCGATCATCGAAACCCTGGTCAGCCAGGGACGTATCGAACTCCGCAATTTCGGAGTCTTTGAGGTCAAAAGCCGCAAACCCCGCAAAGCCCGCAACCCTCGCACCGGCGACAAAGTGCACGTGCCCTCCAAGCGCGTCGTCATCTTTAAGCCGGGCAAGGAAATGGAAGAACTGGTCTACAAGATGGATTCGTCAAAACTGGGACTATCGAATCACGACGAAAAAGCCGATGTAGTTGGTAACGGACCCGTCAAGCCCGCCGCCGAGCGCTCAAGCGAAGCGTGACCAGGCTTGCCGATCATCCCTCCCTTGACGGGTCGGATCGGTCCGAACAGAAACGGATTTCAGGACTTGCGGCGCCGGGGATGAGGCCCGCCGGTCTCCGGGTCGGACCCACGCGATGGAGCGCGCGGCCTGACCGACCCGTGCGGTTCGGATACCGAAGACGGGAGGTGCCATGAGGAAGTCATTGGCGGCCTTGACCTTGCTGGTCGCCACCCTCGGACTCGCCGAGGGTTGCGCTCCGGTGCCGCTGCCGCACTATGCGGCCTCGCCGACGAAACGCGTCGAAGAATTGCTCGTCGACTCGGAAAACATGCGCATGCTCGGCGACGAGTGGGAGCGCTTCTGGTTCCTCGACCAACCCTCGCACATGACGCCGTTCCGTACTCACGGCGGCCTCGGTCCCTGATCCTGACCGCGGTCGCAACAAGATTCTCAAGCATGGGTTGCGTCGCGCCGGTCTGACATGAAACCTAGTGGAAACGGCTGGGAGACGTGAGCTTCCCAAGCCGTTTTCGCGCGCGCCAAGCTCGTTTCGCAGGTGCGAACGCCCTCGTATAGCGTGCCTCGATCTACAACAACCCATGCGGCGAGGACACTATGCCGACGTACCGACATCGTCGTCTTAACTTACTAGCTGTACTGCTCTTAACCTCGATTGGCTTCGTTTCGTGAAGTTCACCTACCTCGGTGTGCTACCGACTCGAATTGACTCCTCACCAGTCAAAAACGACGCAGACCAACACGTCATGCATGCGAGCATGTGCTCGACGATATCTATGGATCGGACTTCGCGTCCCGAAGCCCACTCCGGCTGGACCAGAGTCCCCTCTAACCCGAACTAAAGTAACGACTTCGGTGTTAGCCCGATCGGAGATCGGTTGAACGGAAGCCGCAACTGCGTTATTATTGATAAATTCTCCGGGCTCGCGCGAGTTGAGTGCTCGTCCTTAATGCAGCTTGGAGGGACCACGCGGGGAGGCTCGCAACGAGCTTTGTTTTCGCAATGTCGAAACGACTGTACGTCGGAAACCTTTCTTACTCAGTGACTTCCGAGACTCTTCGTGAACTTTTCCAAGAATTTGGAGTTGTTCGCTCGGCTCAAGTACTTTTCGACCGCGAAACCGGCCGGAGCCGCGGTTTCGGTTTTGTCGAAATGGAAAGCGACTCGGAAGCAGAGACCGCTATAGAAAGCATAGATGGAACGGAGCACGACGGTCGTCGACTGAACGTCAATGAGGCCAAGCCCCGTGACGGAGGTTCGGGCGGCGGATACGGCGGGCGACGCGGCGATTACTAAATCGACGAGAACGACGAATTATCAGGCGTGACCTAGTATCCTCCGACCTCGTTGAGTATCGCTAAAATGACCTCGGCTGCTTTCAACCCGGTGGAAATCCTCTCCCGTATTCAGGCTGTCCTCGACGAGGAGGTACGACCGTCGCTCCAAGCCGACGGCGGCGACATCGAACTCGTCGGAATTGACGAAGACCATATTGTTCAGGTGCGACTGCAAGGCGCGTGCCAGGGGTGCCCTTCGTCCGCGGTCACCCTCGCCATGGGGATCGAGTCCACACTAAAGAACCGCGTCCCCGAAATTCGCTTCCTGGAACCTGTTCTGTGACGCTCGAGCGCCTCACCACTCAAGCTGCTTCCAAACCGCTACGCAGGTCGGATCGCCTGGACAAAGAGACTCTCGAAGTGATCGACGAGGTGGCCGAACCGCCTTGGACAAGGCCTCGAGCGGCATACTTACACATCCCGTTTTGCGTGCACAAATGCGGCTATTGCGACTTCGCGTCGCTCGCCGGCGCAGACCATCAGGCCGACCGCTACCTGCATGCACTCGGTCGCGAACTTGAGTTGAAACTCGCGAACCCCCAAAGCGTCGAAACAGTCTTCATCGGGGGTGGAACCCCGACACAGCTTGATGTCGTCCAGCTTGAGCGACTTGTCACTCTCACGCAGGACTGGCTGCCGGTTGATTCCGGTGGAGAGTGGACCGTCGAGGCAAACCCAAACACGCTTGATCTGACCAAGGTCGAGTTGCTCGCTAAATCAGGCGTGACCCGTATCAGCTTGGGAGCGCAATCGTTCCAGTCGCGTCTACTAGCTACCCTCGAACGCGACCATGACCCTGACTCGGTGCGACGCGCCGCGGCGATGGTAGCTCCTCGGTTTGAGTCGTGGTCCCTCGACCTCATCTTCGGAGTCCCGGGCTCGACGCTGGAGGATTGGAAGTCAGACCTCGAGACGGCTCTTTCTCTTGCTCCGCCGCATCTCTCTTGCTATGGGTTGGTTTACGAAAAAGGAACTCCGCTCTGGAGCGATCGTCACTCGGGTCGCGTCCAAGCACTCGATGAAGACCTTGAGTATGAGATGTACGCCTGGACGATCGAACGACTCGCCGCCGAGGGCCTTCTTCAATACGAAATCTCAAACTTTGCTCGCCCCGGACATGAGTCTCGTCACAATCTTGTGTACTGGAGAAATGACGCTTACATAGGCGTTGGACTCGGTGCAGCCAGCTACCAAAACGGCATTCGAACCGTAAATACACGCGACCTGGACGCCTATTTAAAGCGAGTCGAGGCCGGGCTACCGGCCACCGGCCCGACTGAGCGTCTCGACGCCGAATCACGAGCCCGCGAAACCGCGGTCTTGATGCTGAGACGGGTTCAAACGGGGCTCAACCGCGTGGACTTTGCACAGCGGACAGGTTTTGAGATCGACCGAATTGCAGGTCCGGCGATCGCACGGGGCATCTCTCGTGGTTGGCTTCTGGATGATCAGGCGAGTCTACGTCTTAGTCCAGCGGGCGTGTTCGTTGCCGATTCCGTGCTCTCCGAATTCCTTGCTTAGTCCTACAGTTGCGCTTCAGAAATCGGTTGACCGCGGCATCGATAAAGTCGATCGCCGGGGGTTCCCCGTCGCTGCCTGAGCGGCAAGATGATCCGCACCTCACCAGACCTGAACCAACTCATGGCGATCCGCTCATCGTGGAAGATATCGAACGGGAGAGTCAGGCGTGGAACGACTCGGTGGTCGAGGTGATCGCACTGGGGCAAAGGGTGAGTTACCAGTGGAGCCTCAGCGGTGACATCCTCACCGACACGGACGGCTGGTCGAACGAGTCCAGTGTGTCAGGCGTCAGGTTGATCGAGTGGGTGATGGATCGGCGCTGGACAATGCCCGGAATCGTCGATGCCTGAACCAGTAACATCCAACATCGATCAAACCCATCTCGTTGGGATGCGAAGTCGGCGGCGCGTCCGGTGAGGACGCCGAACTCCGCGGTAGTGGGTTGCTCGAAGCCGCTTCGCGGCGGGCAACGTGTGTGGTCAGTGACGTAACTCGCCCGAAGGTGCGCTCGAGCACCGACAACCACGACTTCGCGCTTGACCAGGTGATCGAGGAGCGCGTCGGCGGAACGTCGGTGCCGAACCTGATGTTTCAATATGTCTGACGCGCGGCGCATCTCGACGCGTTGGTCGCGCGGGACTACTACTCCGGCGGCGTCGACACCCACCGGCTCTACGCGCAGCACGATGCGAATTACGTCGCGACGGCGCTCGTCGAAACGACCGGCACGGTCCGAGAGAGCGCCTCTAGACCCCCTACGGTGTAGTTACCGTCACCAACGCAAACTACACTCCACGTTCGCAAAGCGCCTTCGGTTGGGAGTAGCTCCACCAAGACGGACGGCTGAACCTCGCCATCGGGCCGCTCTCAGCGAAAGGGTCTCTATGGCCATGTAAGGGGATTGGCTGTACTCTTCGGGCGTGAGAAGCCCCGGAGGTGAGCCATCGGCATTATCGACGACATGGAACGGTCCCGCCCGACAATCCTCCGCCTGCGCGTCTTCGGGCTGGCGTGCGGCGCATCGTTTCTCCTGTATCTGCATCGCTACACCTGGAACTTGGTCGGGCCGAAGATTCAGGAGGAATTCGGATTCTCCAACACTCAGGCCGGCATTTTGTTCTCGCTGTTTTATTACACATACGCCGGGGGTCAGATTCCGAGCGGGCTACTCGTCGACCGATGGGGTCCGCACCGCTTCCTCAGTCTGATCATCGCGGCGTGGTCGGCGGCGATCGCGGCGATTGGCTGGACGTCGGATTTGGTAATCCTCGGCAGTCTCCGTCTTCTTTTCGGAGCGGCCCAGGCCGGCTGCTATCCGGCGCTGACGAAGGTGACGCGGAGTTGGTTTCCCGTTGCCGGTCGGACTGTGTATCAGGGGTGGATCGCCACCACCGCGGGCCGCGCGGGCGGGGCGCTCTCGCCGATCATCCTCGGATCGCTCTTGATGGGTTCTTGCGGGCTTTCGTGGCAGACTGCCGTGGGCCTGTTGGGCGTGATCGGGGTAGGTTACGGAGCGCTCTTCTGGAATCTGTTCCGTAACAGCCCCGGCGAGCACCCCGGCGTCAACCAGGCGGAGCGGGATCTGATCGCGCACGGATCGATCGCCCGAGACGCGTCGGCTCCTCGGACTTTTTTGCCGGCGGGACGAGCGTGGCGCAGTCTCAGTCTGCGCTATTTCGTGGTCCAGCAGTTCCTTGACGCCGGCTCCGACGTAGCGTTCGTCTCGCTGATCGGCACGTATTTCCTCCAGGCCCGGGGCTTTGACATCACGAAGACAGGGTGGCTGGCGAGCTTGCCGTTGTGGGGCGGAGCGCTGGGTGGAATCGCGGGCGGGTGGATCAACGACCTGCTGATCCACCGAACTGGACGGCCGCGCCGGGTTCGAAGCGGAGTCGGCTGCGTCGGAAAGGTCATCGGGTGCGTGATGCTGGGGTTCGTCGCGCGACAAGAAAACGGAGTGGCCGCGGGGCTGGTCCTCATGGCGGCGAAGTTCTTCAGCGACTGGAGCCAGCCGACGGTCTGGGGGACCTGCACCGACCTTGGAGGACGATTCAGCGCGACGGTCTTCGCGATCATCAACACCGCGGGAACGCTTGGCGGCGTGGTGATGCCGGTCGTCTTCGGCCTGGTCCTCGATGCTTTCACGAGGCGGAGCGAATCCGCCGGCCGGATGGTCGCCGCGATCGACTGGAACCCGCTGTTCCTCTTGCTCGCCGCGATGTATCTGGGGAGCGGCCTCTGCTGGCTCCTGATCGACTGCACGAAGTCGCTCGACTCCGAAGCGGCCGAGAGCGTGGCCTAGAGCCGATCGATCCGGTGACGTTCGACCAGGTCCCAGTCGACGTCGACCCCGAGCCCGGGAGCATTGGGGAGGGTCGTATTTGGTCCGTCGATGATCAGAGGGTTCCGGGCGATCGAGAACTCGTGGTAAGACGGACCGAGGCAGTCACCGGGGAAAAGCTCGACCTGCATGTTCGGGGTCGAGACGATCAGGTGCAGCATGGCCGCGGAGGCGACGTCCCACTCGAGGTTCGAGCCGATCGTGCAAGGAAGCTCGTGCCTGGCCGCCAGCTCGGCGATCCGTCGGGCCTTGACGATCCCGCCTTGTTTGCCGGGGTAGAGGCTCAACGCGTCGCAGCACCCCTGGTCGATCAACTCGTGTGCCTCGACTTCGTCGAAGCAGCTTTCGTCGGCGAGGATGCTCTGGCCGGTGATGGCGCGGACCCGCTTTAGGCCAGAGTAATTCTTGCGCGGGAGGGGTTGCTCGACGAGTGTCAGCCGGCAATTCTCGAGCTGTGCCAGGCAGGACAACGCGGCAGGCTCGTCCCAACCACCGTTGGCGTCGACGGTGAGGACGACGTCCGGCCCGATCGCTTCCCGGACCGCGCGCACGCGGCGGACATCTTCGACCGGGTCGGTGCCGACTTTGACCTTGATCGTGTTGAAGCCCGCCGCCGTCAGAGCCCGCGCCCGCTCGGCGGCGACCTCGGGCGCGTACGCCCCCAGTGAGAATCGGCTCCGAATCGTCAGCGATCTGCAGGCTCCGCCGAGCAGTTCATAGACCGGCAGGCCCGCCGCCCGACCGGCAATATCCCAACAGGCCATCTCGATCGCCGACTTCGCAAACCAGTTGTCGACCGCGACGGCGTCGAGCCGACGGTCCACCTCGACGTGGTCGCGCGGGTCGACGCCGATCAACGCGGGCCGGAAGACGTGCTCGATGATCGCCCGCGCGCCCCAGACCGTTTCGCCGCTCCAACAGGGGGTGACGGTCGCCTCTCCGACCCCTGGGACGCCGTCGTCGGTGCGGACTCGGACCAGGACGAATTCAGAGACCTCGTGACGGCCGAGCGCCGAGATCATCCGCCGTTCGGGTTTAAGCGGGATTCGGACCGGGATGGCTTCGATTGTTTGGATTTTCATGCCCGGTAATCTAACATTGCGATAACTTCGGTTCGAGAGGACGACCATGTTTCAGGCCGGTGCGGCAAGGACCCGTTTATCCCCATTTTGGGGTGTTGAGCTGACCGGCTGGGGCTACTACATCGAGCGACGATGGCGTCGGGTCCGCGATCATCTGGCGGCCACCGCCCTGGCCTGCGAGGACGGAGCGCGGCAGGTGGTCCTGGTTGCGCTCGACCTGATGGTCATCGACGAGGGGTTCGCCCGCCGGACTCGCGCGCGGATCAGCGCGGCGACAGGACTGGCACCCGACTCGATCCTGCTGACATGCTCGCACAGCCACAATGCACCCGCCGCCGGCGGCTTGCTTGGGGTGGGCGAGTGCGACCCGGCTTTCGAGGACTGGGCGAGCAGGCAGGCGGCGACCGCCGCGATCCTGGCCTGGGAGGCGCGCGTCCCGGCCGAGGCCCGAGTCGGGCACGCCGATTTGACGGGCTACAGCTACAACCGAACGCGTCCCCGCGGCGACGTCGATCCTCGTGTCACCGCGCTGCGGGTTGATCGGCTCGACGGGACCACGATCGCGGTCGTAATCAACTTCGGTGCTCACCCGTGCGTCGGCACCGGCCTCTGGCCCTGGGACGTGAGCCGCGACATCCCCGGCGCGGTGGTCGACGGTCTGGAAGCCGTCCATCCCGGAGCTTTGGCGCTGTACATCCAGGGTGCCTGCGGCGACGTGAACTTCCTCCCCGAGTTCAGCACGCCCGATCGCTTTCACGAACCTGCGGCCGCTCTCGTCGCACAGGCCGTCAAGGCCCTGGTTCGCTCCAGGGTAATGCCCGACCCGGTGGTCGCCGCCGCCGTCGCCGCCGCCTCGCTGCCGACCCGCCGTTGGACGCGCGCGGAACTCGAGCAAGATCGCCGCGAGGCCGAGCGTAGACTCGCGGGCGGTCAGGTGGACGTTTCCCGATGGCGCGAGACGATCGGTCGATCAATGACCAATCGTCCCGACGACATGGTCGCCCGGCACGGCGGCGACGAGGCGAAAGCGGTCGCGGCCATGTGCCGATTCCACCTCGAATGGACCGGCCGGATGCTCGCCGATTACGAGACGCGTCCCGAATCCCTCGCCACCGAGGTCCAGGCCCTCCGGGTCGGCGACCTCTACTGCGTCGCCAACGCCTCGGAGTTTTTCTCGCCCTTTGCCCTCGAGATCCGCCGCCGTTCGACGGTCCCTGAGCTGATATTCGCCTGCTACGCGAATGGTCGGATCGGCTACCTGCCCGACGAGCACGACATCTTGGCCAAAAGCTACGCCGGCTACCAGTCGCCGAAGTACTGCGACCAGTTCCCCTTCACCCCGGCATCCGGGCCGGCCATGTGCGACGCGATGCTCCGCGTGATCCACCGCTGCCGCGTCCTGGACTGAAGTTTCCGCGGGACAAGGCGGCCGCGGCGCGCGTGGCGATCGTCCGACCCATCTCGAGTTGCTCGCCTGGTCCGCTGAAGTCGGCTCATGACGCTCAACGACGTCGTCTACTGCGACAACGAACTCGTAACGCAATCGTATAAGTACACTACTCCGGCAGGTCGGCCGGATCGACGAACCAAATCTGGACGGTCTACAACGGCGACCAGCCGTACCTCGACTACAACAGTTCACCCTCGGGGCAAGAACTCTACCTCTACAACCCCGTGACCGGCGAGATTCTCGCGCAGGCGGCGAGATCGTCGACACGATCTACTACGACACCTACGCGCAAATCACGAGCATTACCGGGCCGAGCTAAAGCGACAGCTTCACGTACGCGGGCATGCAGTACGTGCACACGGGGGCTTACTACACTCCCGGCCGCACCTACGACCCTTACACCGGCCGCTATCTCCAGCAAGACCGGACGGACTTCAACGGCGGCGCCTCGAAGCTCTACCGCTCCGCAGGCAACACTCCACTCGATGCGGTTGACCCGAGTGGAGAATCTCCGATGGGCTATCAAATGACTCCCAACGGCCCGCAATTCGTCCGGAAGCGGAACACCGCACCCGGGCAAGGACGCACCTCGGGCTAATTCGATTTCACCGGACACAGCGAGCCGGTGTTGTTCCGCGACGTCATGAGCAAACCGCTGGATTGATCGTCGGCGTCTCGGAATTCGCGCGGGCGGACTCGTCGCAAGCCCCGGCCGCGAGGGTTCCCGATCATCCGATCAACTCTGGAATGGGCCGGCCTCGATCCACGATGGCCGTGGGGCGTCCGTTGAAGTCGTTGATCAGAACCTTCGAGCCGTCGATACCGAGGTGGTGATAGATTGTCGCGAGGAAATCGCCGGGGCTGCAAACGCGTTCGGTCACGTCTTCGCCGCGCTTGTCGGTGGCTCCGATGACGCGGCCGGTGGTGATGCCTCCGCCGGCCCAGAGGTTCGAGAAAGCACGCGGCCAGTGATCGCGGCCCGGTTGCACCGTGCCCGCCGGGGCGCTCGCATCGCCCGCGCCGGTGCTGCGGTCGTATTCGATCTTGGGCGTGCGACCGAACTCGCCGGTGACCACCACCAGCACACGCTTGTCGAGGCCGCGCGCATAGACGTCCTCGATGAGCGCCGTCACCGCCTGGTCGTAAGCCGCGGCGCGGTAGCGCATGGCGTCGAACACGTGATGGTTCACCGCGTGATCGTCCCAGTTGCCGACTCGTCCGCAGAGCGGCCCGTTCAGGCTGCTCGTGATGATTTCCGCGCCGGCTTCGACCAGTCGGCGGGCCAGCAGGAGCTGCTGCCCCCAGCGATTCCGCCCGTAACGGTCGCGGATGCGCGGATCCTCCTTGCTCAGGTCGAACGCTCTGCGCGTCTCCGGATTGGTCAGGAGCGTCATCGCCTGCGTTTCAAACTGATCGAGCGCGCCGAGCTCCCCCTCGCGGTCAAAGCTCCTCTGCAGGTTGTCGATGCTCCGCCGCAGCGCGACGCGATCGCCCAACCGAATCGCCTCGGCGGGGTCGGCCAGTCCGATGTTCGGAACCTCGAAGTTCGGCCGGTTCGGATCGTCCTGCACCGAGAACGGCGAATATGCGTCGCCCAGATAGGCGGGCCCGTTGTATTCCAGAGGGGGATTCACGCCAACGTACCGAGGCAGCGGGTTCGAGCGCTGCCCCCCCTTCGAGCGCAGATAGTTAACCACCGACATCCAGTCCGGAAGTTTCGGCTTAGCTTTGTCGCGTTCATCGGTGTCGCCCGAGAGCATTTGCATGGAACCCGCGGGGTGGCCCGGTCCCCGGTGGCTCATCGAGCGCAGGATGGTGAACTTGTCGGCGATCTGTGCGTGCAGCGGCAAAAGCTCCGTGAGCTTCAGCTCGGGCACCTTGGTGTCGATCGTCTTGAACGGGCCTCGGTACTCGCTGCCGATTTCGGGCTTGGGGTCGTAGCTGTCGAGGTGCGAACACCCGCCCGGCAGCCAGACCATGATCACAGCGGTCTGCTCGCGCCCCGACGGCAGGGGATTCGCCGCTCGCAGTTGCATCAGGCCCGGCCAACTCAGGCTCGCGAAGCCCGTCAGTCCGATGCGCATGAAGCCGCGACGGCTGAAGGGGCCGGGGCAAGCGGCGACGGATCGGGACCGTGAATAGGATGATGACATAGTTTTGTGCCGGTAAGAGTTAAGAGAGTCGACGGACTCCGTTGTTCACGAGTCGATCACGGCCGCCGCGCGTTCGAGTCGGCCCCAAACACCGCCAGTTCCTGACCGTTCGTCCCGTTCCAGACGCGGAGTAGGCCGTCCTCGCCGCCCGCGACCACGAAGTCGCCCGCAGCGGCCGCCGACTGCATGAAATCGGGCAGGTTGGCCATGGCTCGGATCTGTCGTCCGCCGTCGTCCACGATGCGGATGACGTTGTCCCCGGCGGACGTGAGAATCTGGTTGGTCGCCCCGAGAAATTGGAGCGACGTCACTTCTTTACTCCACCCCTCGATCCTCCGCTTCCGCTCGCCTGAAATCATGTCCCAGACGACCAAGACGCCGTCCGCGCCCGCCGTGCCCAGGATGCGACCATCCGCGCGGAACGACACCCCCAGAACATGGTGCGTGTGTCCTTCGAAGACGTGGACGAGTTTGCCGCTCGCGACCTCGACGACCCGCGCGATCTTATCCGCTCCTCCCGACGCAAGTCGCTTGCCGTCCGGAGAAAAGTCAAGACTGAGCACGGTGTCGGCATGCCGATCTTTCCAATCGTGGATCAACTTGCCGCTCTCGACGTCCCAGAGACTGATATCGCCCGAACGCGTGGGCTCGCCCCCGCCCGCCGCGAGCAACTTTCCGTCGGGGCTGAAGCGCAACGCATTCACGCGGTCGACGAACGGCGAGGCCGCCGTATCGCCGCCGAGCGTCCGCTCCAAGATCCAGAGCACGGCGGTGCTCGTGCGGGCCGTCGAACCATCCGCGCTACAGGCGACGAAACCGCCGTCCTCGCAAGCCTCGAGGACCGCCGACGTCGTCGTCCCTACCACCGGCAGTCGGCTGACCGGTAGGCCCGACGCGACCGCCCAGACGCGCAGCGACCCGTCGCCCAGCACGACGGCAACGGTCTCTGCATCCTCGGAGAACCGCACGGCGAGCGGCTGTAGCTTGTGGGCCGCGGCGAGTTTTCGAGTCGCCGACGCCTCCGCGGTTGCCCGATCCTGCGCGGCTTTCGCTCCGGCCGCGGCTGCTCCGGCCGCGACGACGGCGCTTTGGTTTTGGGTTCGGGCCGCCGCATAATTCCCGGCCTCGGCCTCGGCATCCTTGAGGTGAATCTCGATCGCCTTAAATGCCGCCTGGGCCGCGCTCCGCGCCAGGGCCGCGGCCGCAAGCTTGTCGCGCGCGTCCCGCAGCGACTTCTCGAGCGCCGCGTCGGGCTTGACCTGGGCTGCCTTGGCAACCTGGACCTCAACCGCGGTCACGGCTTTCCGCGCGGTCTCGTGCGCGTCGATCGCTTGCCGCAGCGTCTTCTCTTTTTCAACAAGCTCCTTCCGCACGCTCGCAATGGTCTCGTTCGTTTTCTTGAGCAGTTCGCCGAGCGCCTTGGTCTGCGTCTCGATGCGCGCCGCTTCCTCTTTCTGAAACGCGATCTCGAGTCCTTCCCGTGCGATCACCCATTGCAGAGCGGCCAGTTTGGAGTTTGTCTCCGCGTCGCCGCTCAACTCGATCACGAGTTTCCCCGCCGCCGCCTCCCAGACCTGCACGATCCCGTCGGCACGGCCGGCGGCAAAACGCTTGCCGTCGCCCGAGAGACCGAGACTCGCGACGCCCGCGATCGCAAGCTCGCGGACCAGCTTGCCGTCGGGGACGTTCCACACACGGACTTTGCCGTCGAGGCTCGCGGCGATCAGCAGGTCGGCCGCGGTTGCGAGAGCCGTCACCGTTCCGTTCGCGCCATGAAGCTCTTTCCGGACGACGAGGTCCGACTTCCCCTCGGCGGGCAACGACCAGAGCCGCACGACCTTGTCCTCTCCCCCCGCTGCGATCGCTTTGCCGTCGCGCATCCACGACAGGGCGCGCACGCCGACGAGCCCCTGCTTGCCCGCGATCCGCCGACCGTCCTCAAGGCTCCAGACGCCGAGCGACCCGTCGGCGGAGTAGACCGCGGCCTTCGACCCGTCGCCCGCGACGCTCAGCAACCTGATGCCGCCCGCAAACCGCGTCGGGATCGTTTTGAGCGACCGACCGTTCGCGGTTTCGAGCACGTGCAGCGTTCCCTGCTTGTCGGCGCACACGAGCTGTTTGCCCTTCGCCGCAAGCACCGACACGATCGCGCCCAGCCCGGGGTCGCCCTTGCGCGTCGCGACCGGCACGTCCCGCCGCCGCCAGATTTTCACCTCGCGAAAACTTCCCGAGGCGAGACGCGTCCCGTCGGGACTGAACGCAAGCGACTGCACGAGACCCTTATGCGACGTTCCCGTGCTTCGAGGAGAGCCCGGCGCGTCGAGCGACTCGTCCGCGAGCCGCGTGACCAGCCGACGCGTCGCCAGGTCGTAAACAAAAACCTGATTCGCCCTGCCGCACGCGGCGAACCGGCCGTCCCGAGGCATTGCCGCGGCGTAAATCGGATGGACGCCGGGCGGCAACGGCTGCCAGATTACTTGCCGCGCCTGCTTGACCGAGCTTTTCGCCCCCTGGTCGATCCACGTCTTGAGCAGGGCAAGCTCGTTCGGAGTGAGATTCAAGGCGCCGCTCTTGTTCCCCTTGGGCGGCATCTCGATGTCGCCGATGTGCGCGGCCGCCTCGAAAATCAGGCTTTCCGCGCCCTTGCCGGGGATTACCCCCTCGCCCGAACTTCCTCCTTTACGCATCGACTCCGGCGTCTCCATGTTGAGCTCGGCCTTCGTCGTCGTCTTGTTGTGACAGGCGATGCAATTGGACTTCAAGATCGGATAGACGTCTCGATAAAAGTCGACGTCGCCGGCGTCCGCGACGGGATGCGCCAAACAGCACCAACCGCCCGCGAGCAGCGCCGCGAACAACAGACGGATCGTGCATCGTCGCGAGGAAGCGCTCATTTCTGAACCCTGGGAACGACATGAATGCGGATGGGTTCCGTCACCACGATGTCGACGATGTCCTTGGGTGTCGCCGCGGCGGTCGCGGCTTTCATGCGTTTGACGGCGTCGGCCTTGGCGACCTCGGCCGCCTTCTTCTTGCCGACAACCTCTTGCACGCGACTCTCGGCCTCCTTCTTCTTGCCGGGGGGGGCGACTTTCGCCGCGTCGGCAAGTTTCTTCGCGGTTTGCTCGACGGCGATCGCCGCCTGCTCGGCTTTCCTTTGCTCTGCCTCGGCAAGCCTCACGGCCTCGGGGTTGTAGCTGTATTTGGCCACGGCGCTGCCGTACAGGACAAGCGCGTACTCTCCGGGAGGCGTCTTCAAAGCCGCCAAGTCGAGCACCACCTCAGAGCCGGCCGCTTTCAGAGGGATATCGACCGCCTGGACGCCGCGAAAGTCCGCGCCCATGGGGGTCAGTTTGATCGCGGCGCCTGTGAACTCGCTCCTCCAGGCGACTTTGAGCGGGATCGCGAGCTTGTCGCCGGCCTTGACCTCCCAAACCTTGTTCTCGGCCGCCGCGATCGTGACCGGCGCGCCTTCCGACCGGGTGACCGAGACCGGCACATCGGCAACCAGACGCGGATTCGGGATCTCCTGGCTCGCGTCCTTGACCGGCCAGACCATCGAAGCGAGCCGGCAGGGCCTCGTGACCGTTTTCCCGTCGATCCGAGCGCGGCCGAAAATCTTCGCAACACCGTGCGCGGCGGAGGCGCTTTCAGAGGCGCTGATCAGCAACGTTCCAACCGACTTGCCGGCGGGAATCTTGAGGCCGCAGGCCGAGACGCCCTCGGGCAGGTCGGACATCCCCAACTCGATCTCGCCGTCGAACCCGTCTCGCCTCACGACCACGACCTCGAGCGCCGTCGTCGCGCCGGCGCGGAGCGAGATCGGTTTCGAGAGTGCGTTGCGATCGCCGTTCCTCAGGTTCATATGAAGGGCCCACGAGGCCAGGGCGAAGTCGGGAGCCGGCTTGCGAATGATCAGCCGATAGACGTGGCGAGCCTCGCTGCGGGTACCGCCGAAGAGGTCGCGCAACTGGAGGCGATAGACGCCGTCCTCCTTGATTTCGAGCTTTCCGAGCGGGTCCGCCGACCCCGCGTCGTAGACGGGTCCGTCGTAGGAATAGCCGTTGCTCGACGGCTTGATCGGGCTAGGAATGTCGTTGAACTCCGCGACGTCGACGAGCTTTTCCGTCGCGCCGGCCCGGGTCGCGCGCTGGACCAGGACAAATGGATCGGTAGGCAAGCCGAGACGCTCCGACGCGACTTCCACCCACCACACCTCCCCCTTCTTGGCGTTGAACTCGAACGTGTCGACGTCCGCGGCCGGGTAGAAGCGGCCGTCGACCTCGCAGGGGAGCGTGATCTTTTGCGCCTGGGCGTGCTGATTGTTGGGCTCGGTCTCGGCGACCTTGATGAGCTTCGAGGCCTCGTCCTCGCTCCACGAGAACGAGCTTACGGTCGCGGTCGAGGGCTGCCGAGGCGCCGGACCCGTGCCGGGTTCTTCAAGCAAGGCCAGCCGATAGAAGTGCGCGGGGCCTCCCTGAAACGTGAGGTCGTGGACCTTGACGAAATACTTCCCGTCGGCAGGGGCCTTGAAATCGAGCAGGCCGCCGCGGCGATCGGCCAGCAGGTCGCGACCCTGCGCGTCGGCGACGATCAACACCGGGCTCAACTTCGAGTCGATGCCGCGCGCCGCGCACTCGACCACGTAACGTCGGCCCTTGACGGCCTGGAACGCGTAGAAATCCACGCTTCTCGGAGTCATCGCCGCGTTGCAGATCGAGTTCGGCTTGAGCTCCAAAGCCGTCGCCGGCGTGGTATTCGGCCGGACCCGAGTCACTTGCGGCAAGCCGCCGACCGAGAAGGCCCGCGCCGACGAGACCCCCAATCGCGAGAGCACGCGAGCGTCATAGACGCCCTCGGGGACTCCGGCGGCGACGTTGACGACGAACGTGTTCGCGTCGGACTTTCCCCCGTCCGAAACCTTCGGCTTCGCGGTGATCCGCGGATCGGAGAAAAGTAGTTCGGTCACGCCGTCGAGGTTCTCGCCGGTGATCGTCGCCTCGAAGCTGGTGCCGGCTTGCCCGCCCATGGGCATGATCGTGAGCAGTCGCGGCGCGGGCAGGCAAACCTCCTGGGCCGGCGACGCCGCGCCGATCCGGAGTCCCGCCACGACGACGAGAGCGACGAGGTTTTTCTTGTGCATGGCATTAGTGGTTGTAAAGGAATTCTTTGGTGTTGATGATCGCCCAGAGCAAATCTTCGTAGGCTGCTCGCTTGGCCCGCGCGGGGTCGAGCGGCTTGCCCTGCGGATCAACCCGCGGCCGATTGACGTAGTTCTCGGCCACTTTCAGTTCTTCGACGCTCGGCTCGCGTGCAAACGCGGCCAGGTACAGCTCGCGCACCTTCTCGGACTCGGGTTTGTGCGACCGCGAAAACAGGTCGGCGCGTCCGCCGGTCGTGCCGAGCTTTGACTTCACGTCCGACGCGTTCATCAGGTGCAGGCTCTGAGCCAGACTCGGCGACTGGACCCGTTCGCACTCGCAAACGCTCGCCCCTTCGGGCCTGCCGAAGACCTTCAGGAAGGGCGAGCTGCGGTTGTAGCTGTTGTCGGGAAGCGCGATCGCTCGCGTGCCGGGCGGCAGGTCGGCGAAGTCGGTTTTCGAGCCGGTGAGCTGGTCGATCGCGTCAAGGAGCACCTCGGCCTGCAGACGCTTGGGGTAGTAGTGCGAGAAGTTTTGACGATCGACGCCGTTGTAGGCATTGGGGATCGTGCTCAACTGGTACGTCCGCGACTGCGTGATCACGCGGACCACGGCCTTGAGGTCGTACCCGCTTGCGACAAAATGATTCGCCAAGGCGTCCAGCAGTTCCGGATTCGTGGCCGGGTTCGTCTCGCGAATGTCGTCCTCGGGCTCGACGAGGCCCCGTTTGAAGAAGTGTTTCCAGTATCGGTTCACGAGCGACTTCGCAAAGAACGGGTTCGACTTCTTGCTCATCCAGTCGGCCAGAATCAGGCGGGGGTCTTCGTCCTGGGGAATCTCCAAGACGGACCCTCCCAGGGCCGCGGGCTTCACGGGGATCTTCGTTTTCTTGTTTTCCAACTGGGCGATGCCGCGCTTGTGAAAGATCACGTCCTCGCCGCGGGTAGCCGTCGGCTTTCGTCCCACGCGGCTGAAAAACGCTCCGAAACCGTAGTAATCGTTTTGGCTCCAGCGCTCGAACGGATGGTGGTGACACTGAGCGCACTGCATGCGCACCCCGAGGAACAGTTGCGCTACGTCCTCAAGCTGCTGCTGCGGTTCCAGGACCCGCTTGTACCAAGCGACGGCCGGGTTATCGGCAATCGTCCCGGTCGCCGCCAGCAGCTCGCGGACCATCTGATCGTAAGGCTTGTTCGCCAGGAGGCCGTCGCGGACCCACGAATGAAAGGCGAAGTTTGACTTGATGTCGCTCGCGTCGTCGCGTTTGTTGCGCAGGATCGCGGCCCACTTGTTGGCGAAGTAGTCCGCGTAGTCGGGACTGCCCAGAAACGACTCGATCAAGCGATATCGTTTGTCCGGGTCCGTGCTCGAAAGAAACACGCGCGCCTCGTCCACAGTGGGCAAGCGGCCCGCGACGTCGAGTGCGACGCGACGGAGAAAGACATCGTCCTCGCAGACCGGCGAGGGGGGAACGCCGAGTTGCTTCAAGTTGGCGAAGACCAGCTCGTCGATGAAGTTTCTCGGAGGGGGCGTCTCCGCGCTCGGCGCGCCGAGCGGAATCGAGGCGATGTAAACCGACACCTTGCCTTGATAACGCACCATGACGGCCACGTTGCCGGGGATGTCCAGAATCCGGACGCGGCCGTTCTCGTCGGCCTCCGCCATCCCCTTGTCGTTGGACTCGTAGAGCGCCGTCCGGGTGACGTCCCGGACGCGACCGTCCGAGTAATGCGCCGACACTTTGAGCTGCTGCTCACCGCGGATCTTGATCACGTTCCTCCGCGGCTGCACCTCGATCTTCACGAGCGCGGGGTCGGTCGCTTTGCCGTAGGACATGCCTTCGCCGATCCAACGAGCCAGACGTTTGTAGCCCTCGGAACCGGGATCGAGTCGCTTGCCGCCGCCGTGCGGGACGACGTTCGAAGCCTTCAAGAGCAACAAACTCTGCTCAGGAGCCGACGGAAAAACGCGACGGCCGTGCCCTTCCTTCACGATGTGCTCGTAGTCCTCCTGGGGTTCAAACCCCAGCAGCGAGAGTCGAAATCCGTTCTGCCCGTTCCCCGCCTTCGCGTGGCAGCCGCCCGAATTGCACGAAGCTTTCGTCAAAATCGGCACCACGTCGTTGACGAACCCGAGACGCGGTTCCGCCTCGCCCGCGACACCCGGCGTCGCGCACCACGAGAGCGCGAGCGCGGCCGCGCCGGCGAGCCGCAACCACGCGGGATTCTGGCAATTCCGTCTCATCGGACCGCTCTTTCTCGCACTGAGAGCAGGTTGGTCTCGACCCCCGTCCTCCGAATCAGCCGCAAACGCGTCCCGCGCACGGGCTTGTCGCTCAAATCCGACTCCCTCAAACAGCCGCCGTCTGCTCGGCGAGCGCGCAGGGTCGGTTTCCAAACTCTTCGGAAGAGACGGTTAGGCGAATCAGGCAGGATAAAACCATCGAGTCATCAACCGGAGGGAAGTCGTCGCTTACTCCCGTGATCATCGACTGCCTCCTCGCGGCCACTGTACACCTTATGTTTAACATCTGGAAAACGCAAGCGTGCGCGCTCTTTTTTCAACACGCGTGCCAATCGACTCACGCGTCCCGGCCGCCTGCGCTGCATCTCGGAAATCGAGGGAGATCCGCGCGGGGGTGCGGCGCCGGGGCGACGTTGCTGGTGTCTGGGTTATTTCGCGCTCCTCGACTGGCGACGCGGTTCCCAGCTATGTAGTAGTCGGGTGTAGTTGAGTCGTTCCCAGGCGCGGGGGTCGGGGGCGCGCTCGAGCGACAGCACGCCGCGAGCCTCGTCGAGCGATCGATAACCCATCTCTTTTAGTCGCGAACGCATTCCTTCGACGATCGCATGGACGCGCGCAGGGCCGTTTTCGAGCAAGGTCGAGACGACCTGGACGGTGTGGGCACCGCAAAGGACGGCCTTAACGGCGTCGTCGCCGGAGTGCACGCCGCCGGAGACGCCGAGTTGCAGCGGCGATCGGCCGGAAAGCAGCGCGCAGGCGTGGAGCCGCAGCGGCAACTCGCTCGAGTTGGAGAGATGCAACTCCCGGCTGACGTCGAGCGCTTCGAGGTCGACGTCGGGCTGATAAAACCGATTGAAGAGTACGACGGCGCGGGCTCCGGTCCCCTCGACCCCGCGGATGAATCCCGGCAGCGAGGAATAAAACGGCGAGAGTTTGACGATCACCGGAACCTGCGCGGCCGCGACCACGGAACGTACGACCGCGAGCTGCCGCTGTTCCAGGGCCGCGCCCGACTCAGTGAACGAGGCCGCGACTTCATACAGATTCAATTCGATCGCCGCCGCGCCGGCCGCGGACAGCTCGCGCGCAAGCTCAACCCAGCCGCCCGGGGTCGTGCCGTTGAGCGACGCTATGACGGGCGCCTTGAGCGCCTCGCGCAGATTACGCAAGCGGTCGAGGTAGGGCGCGGGGCCGAGGCCGAAGACCGACGACTCCGGCAGAAAGGTGCGGGCCTCGGCATCCATATCGACGTGCGAGTCGAGAAACCGATGCGCGGCGAGCTGCTCGGCGATGATCTGCTCCTCGAACAACGAGTGCATGACGACGGCCCCGGCACCGCCTGCGACGCAGCGCTCGAGCGCATCGAGATCGTCGGTCAGCGGCGAGGCGCCGACGACGATCGGCGTCGACAGGCGCAGCCCGACCCAGTCCGCGGCGAGTTCAACCATGATGTTCGACTCCCTCGTGTTCGGTTTCCAGGTGGATCCCGGCGAGTTGCAGATAGAGCGACCGGCGTTCGACCGCCGCCTGTTCCGCGGCGTTCACGAGCCGCTCGTAACGATCGGGGTCGCGCAGCTCGACCATCCGAAACCGCGCTTCCTGTTCCATGTAACTTCGCAACGTCAGCCGCTTCGCGGGCGAGTCGAGTTGCAGAGGCGGCAAGCCCTGGGCGATCCGCCGCGGGTCGAAACGGTAGAGAGGCCACGCCCAACTATCGATCGCCCGCCGCTGCTGGAGCGGAGAGTGGACAAGGTCGTAACCGTGAGCGATGCAAGGAGAGTGCGCGATCAGCAACGCCGGGCCGGGATAGCTCTCCGCTTCGAGAAACGCGTGCACGGCTTGATCGCTCCGCGCCTGCATACCGATCGACGCCACGTAGACGTGACCATAGCCCATGGCCAGCAGTCCGAGGTCCTTCTTCCGGGACTCCTTGCCGAGCGCGGCGAACTTCGCCACGGCTCCGAGCGGTGTCGCCTTCGACTGCTGTCCGCCCGTGTTCGAGTAGACTTCGGTATCGAGCACGAGGAGTTTGACGTTGCGACCGCCGGCGAGGACGTGATCCAAGCCGCCGAAGCCGATGTCGTACGCCCAACCGTCGCCGCCGATCACCCAGACGCTCTTGGGGACGAGCGCGTCGGCGCACTTCTGGAGATCGTCGGCAGCGGGACTCGCAAGCGCGCGGAGCGCGGCGCGGAGTTCGTCGACGGCGGACCGACGCGCCTCGATCGCGTGCTCGTCGGTCGTCGCACACGGGGAGCGCAATCGGTCGACGAGAGTCGCCGCGAGCTGCGGCGCGACGCGATCGAGCAGCGCGGCCGCGCGCCGCGCGGCGAAGTCGACCGAGAGCCTATAGCCCAGGCCGAGCTCCGCGGCGTCCTCGAACAGCGAGTTGTTCCAAGCCGGTCCGCGGCCATGCCGATCCGCGGTGTAGGGCGTGGTGGGCAGGTTGCCCCCATAAATCGACGAGCAGCCCGTGGCGTTCGCGATCAATAACCGGTCGCCGAGGAGCTGCGTCAAAAGTCGGATGTACGGCGTTTCGCCGCAGCCGGCGCAGGCTCCCGAAAACTCGAAGAGCGGCGTGAGCAGCGGCAAGCTGTGCGATGACCGAGGGATCCGCTCGCGCGGCGGCTCGGGCAGACCTCGGAAAAAGTCGAACCGCGTGCGCTCGGCCTCGCGATGCTCCGCTGCCGGCCGCATGTTGATCGCCCTGCGACGCGGCTCGGTTCGATCCTTCGCGGGGCAAATCTCCACGCACAAACCGCAACCGGTGCAGTCGTCGGGTGCGACCTGCACGGTGTAATTCAGGCCGTCGAGCTCCGGAGTGAAGGCGTTCGGCAGAGTCGGGAAACCCGCGGGCGACGAGGCGAGCGACGCGGGTTCGTAGACCTTCACCAAAATCGACGCATGTGGGCAGATCATCGCACAACGATTACATTGCACACAGACGTCGGGCTCCCAGATGGGGATCTCGAGGGCGATGGCCCGCTTCTCGAATTTCGAGGTCCCCGTCGGCCAGGTGCCGTCGGGAGGAAAAGCGCTGACGGGCAATTGTTCGCCGCGGCCTTCGAGCAGCAATCGAGTCACGCGCCGGACGAAGTCGGGGGCGTCGTCGGGGACCGCGGGCCGGCGCGTGCGTACGGCGGTCGCCGCGGAGGGCGCCTTGATTTCGTGCAACTCCGCCAACGCCGAGTCGACGGCGTCGATGTTGCGTTTGACAACCTCGGGACCGCGCTTTCCCCACGTCTCGGCGATCGATTTCTTGATCTTGGAGATCGCCTCGTCGATCGGCGGCACGCCGACCAGCGCGAAGAAGCAGACCTGCATCACGGTATTGATCCGTCGCCCGAGTCCGGCTTTCTCCGCCACGCCGTAGCCGTCGATCGCAAAGAGTCGACATCGGCGCGCGATCAGCGTCTCTTGAGCCTCGCGCGGCAGCGAATCCCAGACCAGCTCGGTCGGCGCCGACGTGTTGAGCAAGACGACGGCGCCGTCGCGGGCGCACGCGAGCACGTCGAGCCGGTCCAAAAAGCCGGGGTCGTGAATCGCCACGAAGTCGGCGTGCGAAATCTGGTACGACGAGCGGATCGGACGCGGACCGAACCGCAGGTGCGAGACCGTCGTCGAACCCGACTTCTTCGAGTCGTACACGAAATGTCCTTGCGCGAACAGCTCGGACTCTTCCCCCAAAATCTTGATGCTCGCCTTGTTGCTGCTGACGGTCCCGTCGGAGCCGAGTCCGTAAAAGACCGCGCGGACGACGTCGGGCGACTCCGTGTCCCGCCCCTCCTCGGCGTCGAGCGAGAGGTACGTGACGTCGTCGCGCACTCCGACGGTGAAG
>JAJYDB010000300.1 GCA_021777845.1 Planctomycetota bacterium | reverse complement strand
CCCTGCGCGTCGGTCGCGAAGAACGGCTGCGTCGCGAACCAATCCGGCCCGAAACGAGGGTCGCGCGGCGCGGCGCCGACGCCGCCGAGGAAGACGTAGACGCGCGCGTCGAGCGGGCCCTCCGCAACCTTCGCGTCGCGACGAATCGCGAACGCAAGCGGCTGCGCGGGTGCCGCCGCGCGCGCCGGAACGCTCGTCGCGGCGACGACCAGCGAGGCCGCGAACAGACATGCGTGAACAGACAAGCATCGACGTCGGATCATCAGAAGACTCTCCCTTGGGTACGTGCGGCGATCGCGCGGGGTCCTGGTGGTCAACGAGCGGACGAGTCGCGCCGCGGTCAGCATCGGAGCGCGACTTCAGGCAGCGCGGGGTAACGTGCGAGCAGCGAGTCGACGGTGAGCGGCGGTTTGGGCGTAAAAAAGCGGGACGCGAGCCGCGACGAACCGACGACGCATTCTTTTTCGAGCACGTAGTAGCGGTTGAAATCGTCGATGACGCGGTTGAACGGCTCGAGGTTGAACGCTTCGAGGAAGGCTCGCCACTCGCGGTTGAAGCGAGCGACCGCGGAGGCGAGGTTCTTGGCCGCGGCGCGACGTCGTCGGTGCGCGGCCCGATGCGCGGCCCACGTCGTCTCGCCGTGCAAGTCCGCGGCGGCAAAGATCGGCGTCGGCGACGACGCGAAACAGTCGGCCCAGTCGTCGGGACCAACGCTCGCCTCGGCCCATTCCTTCAGACGCACGCGCACCATCGCGAGCCTGCCCTCGCGCTCGCGGACGCAACGACCGTGCACCCGCCCCAACGCGTATTCGACGTCGACGCCGCGACGCGCGAACGCCGGAACGTCGAACATCCCGAGCAGCTCCTTGCTCTCGGAGTCGAGTCCATGCACGCCCGAGGGGTCGGAGCCTTCGTCGTCCATCGTCCTCGCTTCCCGGTCGACCGCGCCGTCGCCGCGGCGCTCGATCCTCGACGAGCCGCTCCGGCCGACGTTTGCACCTTCAACACTCCGATTCTCCCGCGCCCAGCCAACCGCGACCAGACGCCCGCAACCCAATCTTGCGACCCGTCGTCCCGATTACGGGATCGGTTGCGAGCACGGGACGATACTGAGAGTGGAGCGACGCGCCGCCGGCTTAAGCGGGCTCGGACTCGGTCGGGTCGGGGAAGACCGCGACGGGTCCCCAGCCCAGGGCTTCGAGCGGAGCGCGGACTTCGGCGGCGTCGGCGACGACGACGTAGACGAGTTCGTCGGGCCGCAGACGTCGCGACGCGGCCGCGGCGGCGCTCGCGGTCGTGACCGCGTTCAGCCTTTCGGTGTGTCGGGCGTGGTGATCGATCGGCAGGTTGTGAATGAACAGCGAGGCATGGCGCACCACGAGGTCGGACGCGGTTTCAAAGTGGCGAGGAAACCCCTCGATAAGCGCGCGGCGGGCATCGTCGACCTCGCGCTCGGTCGGCGGTCGATCGCTTAAAAAAGACTCGAGTTCGTGTCGAACGTCGGCGAGCGCGTCGGCGAGCTTGTCGGACTGCAACGACGCCGAGACCGTGAACGGACCCGCACCGCCGCGGAGGTCGAACCCGCTTCTCGCCCCGTAGGTGTAACCCTTTTCCTCACGGAGCTTTTCGTTGAGTCGGGAGGTGAATTGACCGCCCAGGATTTGATTCATCACGCGCGCGTCGTCGACGTCGGCGTCGTGCTGCGTCATGCCGAGGTGCCCGGCGCGGAGCACCGCCTGCGGCGCGCGCGGACGATCGAGCAAAAGAATGCGCGACGATCCCGACGACCCAGGGCGATCCATGGCGGCGAGGTCGGCCCCGAGGCCGCCGTCGTTGCCCCAGCCCGCCAGACGCTCGTCGAGCAGCGCCGCGAGCCGGTCGGGGTCGATATCGCCGGCGGCGATCACGGCGGCGGTCGATGGGACCAAACTTCTTTGCTGAAAATGAGATAGGTCGTCGATCGTGATTCGTCCCACGCTCCCCTCGTCGCCGTTGACGGGGACGCCGTAGGGATGCTCGCCGGGGTAAAGCGCGGCCAGGAGCGCACGCCCGGCGCGGGATTCGGCGCCCGCCCGCTCGCTTCGGAGCGCCGCCATAGCCTGCCCGTGAATCCGCTTCCACTCGCCCTCGGGCCACGACGGACGGAGCGCAACGTCGAACACAAGATCAAGCCCGGCTTCAAGATGCGTTGTGAGCGAGTGCAGGCTGACCGAGGCCGAATCCCAGCCCGCATGGGTGGATAGGCGCGAGCCGAGCCGCTCGATCTCGAGCGCGATCTGCACGCTGTCGCGGGTCGTGGTCCCTTCATCGAGCATCGACGCGGTCAGATGGGCCAGCCCGCCCCTCGAACTCGGGTGTCGTCCCGCGCCGCCCGACCAGACAAAAGTAAGCGTGACGATCGGCAGCCCGCGTCGCGGCACAACCCACAACGGTATGCCGCACTTTAGTTTGCGGACTTCGGGCAGCCCCGCCTTAAAACTTGCGGCGGGGGTGCTCGCGGGAGGCCGCGTGCGGTCGAGCGGGGCGGCGTCGGTGGTCCTGGTCGCCGCGGCGGGCCGGCTCGCGGGGAGGGCGGTGAGCGTGACCCGAGGCCGGTCCGCCAAGTAAAGCCGAGCGACGTCGCGGACATGATCAGGCGTGACTGCCTGATAGCGCTCGAAGTCGGTCGTGAGTCGAGCCGGGTCGTTTACATAGACGTTGTACATATTTAGACGGTCGGCGACGCCGCCGAAGCCGCCGATGGATTCGAGCGAGGTGAAGAGGCCGGCGAGCCGGGCGTTGCGGACGCGGTCGAGCTCGTGTTGTTCGACTCCATTGGAGGCGACGGCGCGGAGTTCGTCTTCGACGGCGGCGCGGGCTTCCTCGGGCTTTCGTCCGGGGCGGAGGGTGACGACCGCGGAGAATGAGCCCGCGAGTTCACGACCGGTTTGATCGAGGCCGACGTCTTGGGCCAATTCTTTTTCCTGAACGAGTTTGCGATAAAGTCGTGCGGCGCGGCCGTAGGTCAAAACGTCGCTGAGGAGCGCGAGTGCGGCGTCGTCGCGATGATAGCGGGGCACGGTCGGCCAGACGGAGTAGACGCGTTCGAGCTCGACGCGGTCGCGGAGGTTGATATCGATATCATGAGTGAGCTCGACGTCGGGCGCCCAGGGACGGAGGGCACGGACGCCGCCGGGGATCGAGCCGAACCAGCGGTCGGCGAGGGCGAGCGCGTGGTCTTCGTCGAGGTCGCCGACGAGGCTGAGCGAGGCGTTGGCGGGGACGTAATAGCGCTTAAAAAAAGCTTCGACGTCGTCGCGGGAGGCGGCTTCGACGTCTTCCATGCGTCCGATGGTGAGCCAATTATAAGGATGGTTGGGGGGATAAAGCGCTTCTGAGAGCAAAGCGCCGACCATTCCGTAGGGTCGATTGGCGTAGTTTTGCCGATACTCGTTTTTGACGACGTCTTTCTGGATGCGTAGTTTGGCGTCGTCGAGAGCGGGCAGGAGGAATCCCATGCGGTCGGACTCCATCGCGAGGACGAGTTCGAGATGGGCCGTGGGGACGTCGACGAAGTAGTTCGTGCGGTCTGAAGAGGTTGAGCCGTTGATACTTGCGCCGAGCTTCTGGAGAGGTTTGAAGAAGTCGCCCGGGAAATGTTGGGAGCCTTCGAACATGAGGTGTTCGAAGAGGTGAGCGAAGCCTCGGAGCCGACGTTCCTCGTTTTTGGAGCCGACGCGATACCAGAGGTTGACGGCGACGACGGGGAGTTTGTGGTCGCGGCGGACGATGACGTCGAGACCGTTGGCAAGTGTTGTTTTCTGGAAACGCATCTCCGGCAGTCGCGGCGTATCGAACATCGCGCGGGTGATCTCCGAGAAAAATCCCAAAAAAGTGGGCGTCACAGGCTCACGATAACGCAAGTAGGTGAGGTTGCCCACGTCGAATTCGAGTGGTCGAAGGATGCGGGAGTCGAGGGGTCGGGGAGCAAGCCGGCGCGAAACCCTCTTTCAGGCTCACCCTTGGTCGGTACAATGTTGGGATGAATGTCGAAGAGGGAGGGCATCCGCGATCGCGCGTCGTCCAAGACGTGTCTGAGCGCGTTTCGCAACGAGGCGCGTGAAGGTTGGCGAGCGTAGTGACCCGAGAAACCAAGACGGCAAGGTCGGATCGTGGATTGGGACGACGTACTCATTGATGCGGCCGCGACCGACACCGGGATGCGGCGGTCAAACAACCAGGACAGCCATTCGCTGGTGCGGGCTTCGAACCCGGAGGCGTGGCGGCAGCGCGGCCATTTGTTCATGGTTGCGGACGGGATGGGTGCGCACGCGGTGGGCGAGCTGGCGAGCAAGCTCGCGTGCGACAACATTCCGCATAATTACAACAAGTTGAAGACGGGGAACCCGGCGGAGTCGCTGACGAAGGCGTACCGCGAGGTGGGGGCTTTGATTCACGGTCGCGCGTCGGCGAACCTTGATTTTCAAGGGATGGGGACGACGTGCACGACGCTGTTGTTGTTGCCGGAAGGGGCGTTGATCGCGCACGTCGGGGATTCGCGGGCGTACCGGATTCGTCGCGATCGGATTGACCAACTGACGTTCGACCACAGTTTGGTTTGGGAGTTGATCCGGCACAATCATTTGAAGCCCGACGACAAGAGCGTGCGGGTGCCGAAGAACGTGATCACGCGTAGTCTGGGTCCGGAGCCGACGGTCGAGGTGGACATCGAGGGTCCGCTCGCGATTGAGTCGGGCGACGTCTACACGCTCTGTTCGGACGGGCTTTCGGGGTTGGTGAGCGACCCGGAGATTGGCGCGTTCGCGGGCCATTTTCATCCGAAGGACGCGGCGCGCTATTTGGTTCATCTGGCGAACCTGCGGGGCGGGTTTGACAATATCACGGTGGTGATCGTGCGGATCGGCGCGTGGGTCGAGCCGGACTCGGCGGAAGTGCGGACGATGGCGGAGCGGGAGTCGTCGGTGCCGGGCGGCGGTGTGAAGGCGAGGCTGAAGGATGCGTTCACGCGGTTGCTGACGCGTCGCAAGCCGAGTGCGGCGGTTGTCGAGGAGCATCTCTATCGATCGGCGGACTGCCCGATCACGGCGGCGTTGGTGGAGTCGCTCGACGAACTCACGCGGCGTGTGCAGGCGGCGGCGGTCGAGCAGTCGTGGTCGATCGACTGGACGATTCTCGCGACGCTGCGGCGTCTGGAGGCCGAGGCGTTGCAGGTGGGGAACCACCGG